>JANOXJ010000202.1:0-1599 GCA_031418455.1 Flavobacteriales bacterium
CGACAACCCCAAAATATGGAGTTGGCAAAAGGCTGCTACTATGGAGATAAAACACCCACTGGGCGAAGTAGCCATATTTAAACCACTGTTTAATGTAGGCCCAAACCCTGTGTGGGGCGGCAACGAAACTATTATGCAGGCAGGCTACAAGTTAGACAGCACAGGCCATTACAAAGTATATTACGGTTCGCAAATGCGCATATTGGTAGACTTTGCTAATGTGGATAGCACCTTGAACATAACACCCTGCGGCCAAAGCGGTCACCTTATGAGCAAGCACTACCGCGACCAGGCCGACTTGTATCGCAACAAAAAATTCCGCACCGCATGGATGCGAAAAAGTAAAATACAAGAGTTTGAAAAATTGGTGATGGTGCCTTGATGTATACAATGCTTCGGATAAAAAACCGCCTGTTACTTTATGCATGCCTCATCTTGCCTTGCCATTTTAGTGGTCAGAGTATTGGGTGTTCCATTTCTTGTCAATATAGCAAGTTGTTGGGCAATACCTTTCCGATAGGCGTTGGCGTGCAATTCAAGACACCACTTAACAATAAACTGTCGTTGGTGCTTTATGCTAACCATGGAGGTGCTCATCGACTTGGTTGGAAGGGAAATTACATGACAAAGTTTCGATCTTACAATGCGGATATTGGCATTCTTTACACTATTGTCCAGTCAGGTCAGTGGCGTTTCGGTATTGGATTGGGTGGGGGTTATAATATTAGTGATGAACAACATTTTAATATCAAGGATAGGATGTCAGATTGGGACAGTTACAAATTTGTTTGCGCTGATCTAATTGGCAATATTGAGTATGCTTTATCAGAGCATTGGCGAATGAATTCTTCAATGTTACCTAATTACATGTTTCGCTTGCCCAATGAAGTTTCTGGTACAAGTGAAGCTCAAGTTGACCAAATTTCTTGTACTCTTTTAGTTGGAGTGTCTTATTTGTTTAGGACTTTTAAGTGAACAGAAATTTTAGTTTAAAAACAATAGTTGATTTTTAAAATTAGATTTGAGTATTAAAAGAAAGCAGAGCCAACTAAAGCTTATTTCACCAAGAGATTGGAATTGCACAGCATGGATGCGAAAAATTAAAATACAAGAGTTTGAAAAATTGGTGATGGTGCCTTGATTAGAAATTAAACTGCAATGAAGTCAAAACATCTCTTAAAGTTGTCTGGTATAAGTGCCTTTTTGGTTTCTTCTTTTATTGTGTCATGTCATCGCACGCCAGAAATCTTTCAACGAGAAATATATACTTGGGTGGAAACTAAAGTGTATAATCAAGAAAATGATTCGATCATTACCATTCAGCCAAATAATTATCAAGAAACATATCGTATTGTTCTTGAACAACACAGTGGTGGAATTCTAGATCTTGTTACGATATACAAAGGCGACCAAGTTTTGCTTTCGAGTGGTTTAATAGATTCTTATTTCGCTACTGGAGATGAGACTGACTGCTATGGTGAGGGCTTTTGCTATTTCTTAGATTGCGGTTATGAGATATGCACCCGTAATTGGGGCGATTTGGATGGAGAGTATACCGTAATCATTTATCAGTTTCCATTTTTAGATGGCAATTTTCAT
>JANOXJ010000203.1:0-6255 GCA_031418455.1 Flavobacteriales bacterium
GCCTGCATAATAGTTTCGTTGCCGCCCCACACAGGGTTTGGGCCTACATTAAACAGTGGTTTAAATATGGCTACTTCGCCCAGTGGGTGTTTTATCTCCATAGTAGCAGCCTTTTGCCAACTCCATATTTTGGGGTTGTCGCCAAACTGTGCACGCAACTCGTTAATAGATTTTTCAAAGGCTTTGTAAATAATGTCCTTGCGTGTCTCTATAGGGTAAGTGCCCTTGGCATCCCACCAAGCCGAATTTTTTTGTGCATACAAAAAGTTTTGTGTGCGCTGCACTTGGTGGGTGGTAAGAAACATATTAAATCGCTCCTCGCCTATTTCATCTGCCATGCTTAGGTGCAAATAATGGTAAAGCATTTTGTTGAAAAAAGTGGGCTGCGGTAAGCGCGGATCGTAAGTGCCATCCCATGCAAAAAGCTCATCGTACTGTCGGAAAAATACACTGTCGGCAAATGCAGGCACACTGTCCAAATCATTTTTAAACCAACTTAGCAAGGAAGAATCTGCCACATTTTTAGCATCGGTCATTACTTGTTGTATACTGGTTAAATCCCAATCGTTTTTGCTCTCTAGCAATTGTCGAATTCTATCGGCCCTATACTGCGGCTTGTAATAACCAGGGTACCAAAGTTTTCTGTTTTTCATTTGTGCAACTACACCGCTGATATAGTTGGCGCTGTTTTTTTCATCCTGCGCAAGTTCATTTTCTGTTTTAATAATCATGAGACCTCTTTGCGATTCCATCATTCTATTGATCATTCTGTTTTGCAACATTTTCATTTTTTCATCGCTTGGCAGCACTTCAGTATTCATGGCTTGCGGCCAGTCGTTGGCACTGTACACATAGCCCCACTCAGGATTTATGGTGCGCGGATTGTTTTCAAAAGGATAATAACCTAGCGCATCATCGTTGCCAGTTGCACCATCTAATATTAAAAATGAGTTGACATGCTCTGGCCTTTCTACCAGCGCTGCCACGGCCCAATAGGCTATGTTGCCTGCCTTGTCGCCATAGTTCACATTTAGCCCGGGCGCATGTATGGGAGCAAGATTTTTTTCAAACTCTTGCATGGTATGCGCATTGTTCATTCCATAAAACGAGTCCAATGTGCGGTTGGGCAATTTGGTATATGTCCAAAATATGCTCAAGGGTTGTGCATTGTTCATACCCTCAAACACATCGTTTATAATGGGGCCATGCTCGGTATACCGCACTTGAATAGTGGTGTCGGCTTCGCCTTTTATTTTTATGTTTTGTGCTACGGTTTTATATGGTATAGATTCTCCTTTGTATACATAATTGTTTGCATTTGCTTCGTCTGTTTTTTCCATATAAAAATCTACATCGTCATTTTCAAGCATGGTTATACCCCAGCTCAATTGCCTGTTGCGACCAATGAGCGCAAAGGGTACACCACCTAAAAAATGACCATACATTTCTATTTCGGGCGAGTTGAGGTGCGCCTCGTACCACGTTTGCGGCAGCAGATAACCTATGTGGGTATCATTACAAAAAATAACTTCTTTGCTTTTTGTTTTGCTACCACTTAACACCCACGAGTTGCTACCATCAAGCGGTGCGTAGGGCATCATTTCTTCCAGCGCAGTCATGGCATTGGCAAATTCCATAATGGCTTCATCGCGCAGTGCGCTTGTTCCTTCTTCGCCTTGCAGTTCCTCTTGGCGTTGTTCTTCTTGCAAGCCTCTTATGCTAGGTGCTGCCGCAGGTTCCCCATTAGTAGTACGGATAAAAGTTTCGGTACTGTCGTGCCATAGACCTATGTCGTGCAAGTAAGTATCTCCATATTTATGTTGTATAAAATCTATAACGGGCTCTGTTTTTTGTGCCATAGAAAAATTGAAAGCCATGGCTCCAGAAGCATAGTACATGTCTTCTATTTTAAAAGGAGTTTTTTCTATTCCTATAATGGAAAATTCTGGTGGCGTGCTGCCATTGGCTACAAAATAATTTATCCCTTCCAGATATGCCTGCACATCGTTGTACATGGGTGTGCCCTTCTGCGTTTCCATATATGCAGCGCTCTCTTGCGCATATTCTATTAACCCAAGGGAGCGAAACATTTTATCTACTTTGAGCAAAGGCCTGCCCACTATTTCGGCCAAACGGCCGCTACCAGCCCTGCGCAGCATTTCCATTTGAAACAGGCGGTCTTGCGCATGCACATACCCAAAGGCCATGTACAAATCGTGATTGTTTTGTGCATATATGTGTGGCACACCATACTCATCAAAATGCACGTCTACTGCCTGCTGCAAGCCCTTTAGCTGAAGCTGCCCGGCATAGGTTGGTTTAGAACCACGGAGCCACAAATAGCCAAGCAGTACTCCTAAAAATATGAGTGCAAGCACCGAAAGCAGAATTCTTTTTATCCATTTTCTCATAAAGCGAAGATGCATTTTTTTTCTGTCTACCCTTATAAAAAAAGAAAAATTATTGAAACCAAAGTGTACTACTTACACTCAACGTACATTCGCCTAACGGTGCGCATAGCTATTCTTATATCATTTTTATTCTTTTGCCAAAATTATGTGGCTGCTCAGGGCTATTTTTTAAATGGCGATGCTACCGCTGCAGGCAACAATTGCTATAACATTACTAACAACATTGCCTGGCAAAACGGTACCGTTTGGTATGCCAATCAGCTGGATTTGTCGCAGCCTTTTTCATTAGAATTCTTTATGAGTTTTGGTAGCCAAGATGCCAATGGAGCTGATGGTATGGTGTTCGTGTTGCAAACCATAGGGAGCAATGCCATAGGATTGGCAGGAGGTGGACTTGGTTATGAGGGCTTCAACAATAGCTTTGGAATTGAGTTTGATACATATGACAACAACCCTCAAAACAACAATGGTGATATGGCTCCAGACCATGTGGCCTTCCTTAAAAATGGTAACACCGCGCACAACAATCCTAACAACTTAGCGGGGCCTGTGCAGGCCAGCAGCACCAACATAAACATAGAAGATAGTCAGGAGCACATAATAAAAATAACCTGGAACCCCACCACCAACGAGATGAAACTCTTCTTTGATTGTGTGCTGAGAATTACCAACACCTACGACATTGTGGGCAATATATTTGGTGGTAATAACAATGTGTACTGGGGCTTTACAGGCAGCACAGGTGGTTTGTCTAACCAACAAAGTGTGTGTTTGGAAGAATATTATTTGAGCGAGATAAGCGAGCACACCATTTGCGAAGGGCTTACTGCACAGCTAGCTGCAAGCGGCAATCCGCAAGGCACTTTTGTATGGACACCAGCTACCGGTCTTAACAATGCATCAGCGCAAACACCCACAGCATCGCCCAATGTGAGTACACAATATTGCTGCACCTATACCGACTTATGCGGGGTGCAAACTCAACAATGTGTGGATGTGAACATTGTAAATTTTCCGGAAATAGATGCTGGCAACGATACATCTTTTTGCACAGGTGGTAGCGTAGAGCTTAACGCAAGTATTGCTGCAAGCGACAATGACATTATATGGACTACCAGCAATGGCAATATGGTAAATGGCTCTCAAAGCAGCTCGCCACTGGTAAACGAACCTGGCACATACACCATTACAGTTACTACCACCGAAGCCAACTGCTCAGCATCTGATGATATAGTAGTAACCGAAAATACAACACCTGTTATTGATTTGGACTCACCTATTTTTCTTTGTCCTGATAGCACTGTGGTGCTAGATGCAGGTGCGGGTTGGCAAAATATACTTTGGAACACTTCTGCCACTTCGCAAACCATAACTGTAAATAGCCCCGGCAACTACACCGCTACAGTTACAGAAAATAATTGCTCCGCCTCCTCTACCATACTAGTAACGCAGGTAAATGTGCCAGATATAAATATGGGTGAAGACATTACCGCCTGCCAGGGTGCTGCAGTGGTGCTTGATGCAGGCGCTATAGTAAACTGGAGCACTGGCCAGCAAAGTGCCAGTATAAATGTAAATGCAAATGGAACTTATGCCTGCACTTATACCAACCAAGGCTGCTCTGCCAGCGATGAGATATTAGTAAATTTTGAAATACCACCAAGTATTGAAATTGGTAGTGATATAGCGCTATGCCCAGGCGAAAGTGCCGTGCTTTCTATAAATACTGAGGGCCTTTGGAGCACGGGAGAATTTGCAAGTTCAATAACAGTAACTGAAGAAGACAACTATACTGTGACTGTGGTTGATGGCATATGCAGTGTAAGTGATAATGTGGCGGTAACGGTTAGTTTTTTACCTATTGCCCAATTGGGCAATGATGTTATCTACTGCGAAGGAACAGTGGTTACACTAAGTACACTGGACCCACGCAACGATACCTATGCGTGGAGCACCGGAGACACAGATGGTACAATAGAAATAACTGAAGCAGGCGATTATTTTGTTACCACTTCCAATACTTGCGGTGAGGTGGCAGACACCATTACAATTCAATATCAGGAGTGTAACTACATCATATATGCACCTAACTCATTTACCCCCAACAACGATGGAATAAACGATGTGTGGCAGGTAGAAGCGCGCAACTTAACCAAAACAAAACTTACCATATACGACCGTTGGGGCCAGGTTATATTCACTACCACAGATCTGGAACAACCATGGACAGGCAATGTGCTTGGCGGTGCATACTACGCTCAGGAAGGCATGTATACCTATATGTTAGAATATTGGGCCACTACAGTGGAAGCCGCTTACATGAAAGGCCACATTACGTTGATAAGATAGCCTTCTTTGTGAAGGAAAACGGTAGCAATCAGCCCTTCCATTTTGTTCCTTTGTCCTCGCGTTTATTTACATCTCGTTTTATTTCTTTCATGAAAATTAAATACATATTCATACTAGTTATTAGCACATTGCTCACCCTTTGGTGCAACACTGCACAAGCAAAAAAAAGAAGGCCTGCCATAAACACAATGGCTCCAGCCTTTAGCACCGACTGGACTAATGCAGACTCACTTCGTTTTTATTATCATTCAAAACTGGCTAGTGGCGATTCTGCCACAGCATATAGAATTGCAGACAGCCTCATATTTCAGCACTTCAATCAATTCGATTCTGTTTACACTTATTTGCAGCCAAAAACCACTTGGCAGGTGCGCCACTTTCAGCAAGCACTCGCCATTGCCTCTATCGATTCTATTGCTTCTAAGTTTGGAAAAAACAGTTCAGACGAAAGTGCTTCTGTGCAAATGCATTTAAAAATTGCTTCATTGTATGCGCGAACTAAAATGTTTGAAAAGGCCCATGAACAGCAGCAATTAGCCATGCCCCATTTACTTAACACGCTTTCCAATTACGCTTCGCAAACTGCAGAAGTTGAGGTACTGAAAAACGAAAATGAAACCTTACAAAAGGCGCTAAAGGATGAACAAGCTGTGCACACCAAAAATTTTATCATGTATGCTATAGCTGGTTTGGTGTTCTTATGCATTTTATTGTTTCTCATATTCAGACTTATCAAAGTAAGAAACAGACAAAAAAATCTGGATGAACAAATAGCGCATACACGCAACCAAGTAGAAAAATCGATGGAAGAAGAAGAAAGTACCAAACGCGAAATAAAATACTTGAAAGAACAAATGTCGCGTGTGGAATTTGAAAACAACCAATTGAAAAAAAATATAAAGGAAAGTACCACCGAAACATTGCCACTGCTGCGCAGCCAGCTGGATGGTATAGTAAAAGAGTCGCAAGATGCCATACCAGTGGAGAAATATATGCAACTGCAAAACACCATAACTCGCTTTAACAAACAAATGCGCGAGGCCACCGGTGACAGTCAATAGCTCTTTTATTTAGCAAAAACTACATAAGCGGTGCAGCATATCTAAAAACAAGGCCCCAACTTTGTATACCATTCTTTTCTAAGACAATTTATATTTAATACACCTATGAAAAATTTATTAGTGGCGCTAAGCCTTATTGTTTCCATTGCAACCTTGAATGCCCAAAACGGACTAACCAACCAGCTAGTTTGGACGGGAGGCGAGTTTAGTCAGGAGCCCTTCTTTGGCCTTTCCAGCATGAATGATGGTTTGCATTATTCTAATCTGGAAGATAGCGATGCTATGGGCAGCAAAATTGTAAAATACAGCTATGAGACAGGTCAGGAAGTGGCTGTAATAGCCACCTCGGTTGACATATTTGGCTCAGCTGATATGACCATAGAAGGCTACCAGTTCAGTGCCGATGAAAAACAAATACTTATTCAAACAGAATC
>JANOXJ010000204.1:0-6968 GCA_031418455.1 Flavobacteriales bacterium
TGGCTTGAATACGATAAAATAGGAAGTGTGGGCAACTGGCAAGTGGCGGGCACTTTTGACAACACTAGCGGAAGTGGTTTTAATAAATCTTACGGACCACTGGAGCACCCTGAGGCCGATGCAGAATTTAAAAACAAAGTAGAAGCCAAAGTGAAATGGTACACGGTGCCTGAGGAGAAAAAAAATCGTTGGTTCGATTTCAATTTATATTTTAATTATGGCAACTCCATAGTGTATGCACAATCGTTTGTAAAAAGCGATAAGGCACAAAAAGTGTATCTTTATACTGGTGTGTCTGGTTCTATAAAAATTTGGGTAAACGACAAGTTGGTGCTGCAAGAACAAGAGGAGCGCAACAATGATATAGATACTTATATAAACAGCGCAGAACTCAACAAAGGCTACAATAGAATATTGGTACAAATTGGAGAGAGCGAAGCCAACGCAGCCAATTTTATGTTGCGCATTTGCGATGAAAATGCCAACCCTATAGCTGGCCTTACATCTATAGCAGAGTATCAGGAGTATGATAAAGCAGAGGCTTATACTGTAGAGAAGAAAACAGTGTTTGCAGAAGAATTTTTTGAAGCATCTATAAAAGAAGATCCAAAAAATTTGCTTGACCATTTGCTATTGGCCAACACCTATTTGCGCAACGATAAAAAATATGAATCGCGCAAGGCAATGAAAGCCGCAAGTGCACTGGCACCTGCTAATACTCTTGTAAGTGTGTTTGCTATACAAGCATTTGCTAAGGACAACAATGTGACTGACCTTACCAAAGAGCGCGACAAGCTGAAGAAGAATGATCCTAAAAGCATAATAGTAATGAAAATGCTGGTGGATGAAGCAGATGAGCAGGAAGACTATGATGAAAAAGAAAGATTGGTAAATGAAATAGAAGACTTGCACGGCAATAGCAAATATGTAGAACTTCAAAAAATTGCCTTATTAGGCCAACGCCAAAAAGTAGATGAAGCCTACAGTGCGGTAAATGATTATTACAAAAAATATCCGCAAGACGAGGATGCAGTATTGCTGAAATACACTGTGCAAAATGCAGTATTGCAAAGCAACACGGCAGGTATGAAAATACTTCAGAAATATTTAAAAACAACCTATAGCGAGAATGTAGAAGACCAATTGATAAACGCCATGTTCAATGCAGGCATGGTTCCTAGTGGCTTGGCACTAATGGAGAAGCGATTAGTAAATCATCCTTACTCTGTAGGTCTGCTTGGCGACCTAAGCGACATATATACCAATTTGCAGAACTACACCATGGCTGAGAAGTATGCGAAACGAGCATTTGAATTTGCTCCATACGAATCATACTATTCAGAAAAGTTAGGCAGCCTGGCAGAGCAACAAAAGAAAAACACCGAGGCTGAAAAATATTATGAAGATGCCATTTACTACGACCCTACATCGTATGACGCGCGCGAGCAACTGCGCAAGCTGCAAGACAAAGACGAATTGTTTGACAAGTTTCAGAAAATAGATGCAGAGGCCATATACAAGGCATCGCCACCTGCTTCCGACTTTCCTGATGATAATAGCAACTTCCTAATTTACGATAATCAACGCCTGGTATATCCAGAAGGCGCATCGGAAGAGAAAGTAGAAATGCTGGTGAAGGTGCACAACCAGGCAGGTATAGACCGTTGGAAAGAGTATGCCATATACAAGGGCGGATCGCAACGACTTATAATAGACAAAACTGAAGTGTATAAGCAAAACGGCAGTGTTACTGAAGCAGAGCGCAACTATAACCAGGTAGTATTTACGGATTTGGAAGTGGGCGATGCTATACACATTTCATACAGATTGCGCAATTACAATTATGGCAAATTGTCTAAACACTTTTGGGATCAATTCAGTTTTCAATACAGCATACCTGCACAAACCACTCGCTACAGCATGCTGGTGCCTAAGGGCTACAACTTTAAGTATGAAATAATGAATGGCGACATAAAACCCACCATAACCGATGTGGAGGACATGACTATGTATGTGTGGGAGGCTACCAATCAAAAATCGCTGAAGTATGAAACGGCTATGCCACCACTGGTAGACATAGCGCCTACACTTGATATTTCCACCTTACCAGATTGGAATTATGTGGCCAATTGGTACAACGACTTGTCTACCACACATGCCAAGCAAGATTTTGAAATAAAAGAAACAGTGGCCGAAATATTTAAGAACGCCCCAGCTAAAATGACGGAGCTGGAAAAAGCAAAAATGATATATGACCACATTGAACAAAATGTAAGTTACAGCCAGGTACCGTTCCGCCAAGGGCCTATAATTCCGCAGCGTGCTTCGCGCACTTTGCGCACTAAGCTGGGCGACTGTAAAGATGTAAGCACACTGTTTGTAGCTATGTGTAAAGAGGTAGGTATAAAAGCAAACTTGGTATTGGTGGATACAAAGGACAATGGACGCAAGCATTTGAACTTGCCTACCATTGCATTTAACCACTGCATAGCTCGTGCTATATGCGATGGCAAACCTTATTATGTAGAACTTACCAATCAGAAACTTTCTTTCTTAAGCCTGCCTGACATGGATGTGAATGCGCGTGTGTTGCTTATACCTAACGACATGGACAGCACTTACGAAGGTCTTACTACACTTTCGCCAAAGAACAGACCATTGAATAGCTTAGAGCGCACATCGGAATTAAACATAGATGGTAGCGATTTGGTAGTGATACGCAAAACCATACGCAGTGGCGACATGGCAAGCGACACACGCGGCAGCTATGCTGACATAGGTAAAGAGGAACAGGAAAAAAATATCACAAGCGCCATTGCATCGGGCCATACCAATCAGGTAAAGTTAATGAACCTAACCTTTGGCAATTTGAAAGGCCGCGAGGATACCATACACTACACCTATAAGTACAAAGTAACTAATGAGGTGAATGATGTGGTAGGCATGAAAATATTTAAATTACCTTGGTCAGATAAATTGAATTCGCTTGATTTTACTTCGCTTGAAACACGCAAGTTTCCATTTGTAATGTTCAAGGAGTTTGG
The DNA here is from genome assembly GCA_031418455.1 of Flavobacteriales bacterium. GTDB lineage: Bacteria > Bacteroidota > Bacteroidia > Flavobacteriales_D > Sanyastnellaceae > JANNVZ01. The sequence goes on from JANOXJ010000204.1 coordinate 3,045, forward strand.
TGCCGAGTCGGAGCGTGAGGTAATGACCTTAAACATACCTACAGGCAAGGTGCTGGCTGAAATGCCTAAGAACGTGAAGTACTCTTGCACTGTGGCCGACTACAGTATGACCTATACTAAACAAGGCAACAAGCTTGTAGCCACCAGAGAGTTTAAATTAAAGAAGGAGTATGCTGAGGTAAAAGAATACCAAGAGTTTAAAGACTTCTTTTCTAAAGTAATGGAAGCAGATACTAAACAGATAGCATTGAAATAAAATAGAAATATCTATAAATAAAAAAGCCCTGCACTTTGTGCAGGGCTTTTTTTATATACTCAATTTAGAAAGTTGTTTTATGGGGGAAGCGGGCCTCTGTATTCCGCGCAGGGTATCTCATTCCATGGGCATGGTTCATTTACGTTAAGCATAAAAATATTTGCAGCATCATTCTTTACAGTAAAGGCAAGGTCTGGAGTGCTTAGCCATTTATCCAGACATGCTTTGTCAATGGGTGCATGGTTGGCATCGCCATTTTTAAATTTTTCGTATATCTCATTGTAATATCTGTCACTCACTTTATTTATAAATACAAGGAAATAATCTCCCTCTTCTAAATCTAAAGATATAATGCCGCTGGCAAGGGTGGTGCCATCAGCTATTACCGGATCTGATGTTTTGTTGGTAGTGCCTTTTCTAATATAAAATTGCACACCGCTCAAAGGTTTTGGTGTAGCCAATTCATCGAGCATAGCTTGCGGTGGCGCTGCACCACCACAATAACTTCCGGTTTTAGTCAGTCTTAATTCCACCGAATGTTTGCGTGTATAGTCAGCCACATCCGGGGTTTCTTCTGTAGCCACATGTTTAGATGGGCATGCAGATAGCGCCATGCATAGCATAAGCGCACCAGTTATTTTGCCGGTGTTGGTATATAGTTTTTGTATGTTGTTTTTCATCCTGCCCAATTTTCTCTATCAAGGCTGCGGTATTGTATTGCCTCAGCCAGGTGTTCTGTTTTTATTTCTTCGCTTTCTGCCAGGTCGGCTATGGTGCGTGCCACTTTCAATATTCTGTCGTACGCTCTGGCACTCAGTTTTAGCCTGTCCATAGCGCTGCGCAAAAGTTTATTGCCGGCTTCATCTATGGCGCATAATTCCTTTAGCAATTTACTGTCCATTTGCGCATTGCAAAAAATATTAGTGCGTTTTTCATAACGCTCCTCTTGTATTTGTCGCGCTTTAATTACACGGTCTCTAATTGCATGACTGGGTTCACCCACACGTTTGTCGCTAAGTTCATCGTAGCTCACAGGTGTTACTTCTATGTGTATGTCTATGCGGTCAAGCAATGGGCCACTCACTTTATTCAAATATTTTTGTACCACACCTGGTGCGCACACACATTCTTTTTCGGGGTGGTTGTAGTAGCCACATGGACACGGATTCATGGAGGCTACCAGCATAAAACTTGCAGGATATTCTACTGAAAATTTGCTGCGCGAAATGGTGATGCTTCTTTCTTCCAAAGGTTGGCGCATTACTTCTAATACAGTGCGTTTAAACTCTGGCAACTCATCTAAAAACAAAACGCCATGGTGTGCCAATGAAATTTCGCCAGGTTGTGGATAGCTGCCACCACCTACCAAGGCCACATCGCTAATGGTGTGGTGAGGCGAACGAAATGGGCGCACACTTATAAGTGCATCTTCTTTCTTTAATCGTCCGGCCACACTATGAATTTTTGTGGTCTCCAAAGCCTCATGCAAATTGAGCGGAGGCAATATGGTGGGCAAGCGTTTTGCCAACATGGTTTTACCAGCTCCAGGTGGGCCTATAAGTATCACATTGTGTCCGCCCGCTGCGGCTATTTCAAATGCACGTTTTATATTTTCTTGTCCTTTTACATCAGAAAAATCTACAGCGTAACTGTCCAAGCGATTATAAAATTCATCGCGTGTGTTTACAATAGTTTTTTCGGGCATGGCATCGCCATTAAAAAAATCTACTACCTGCTTTATATGTTCTATGCCATATACATCCAGGTCGCTTACTATGGCCGCCTCGCGTGCGTTTTGTGCAGGTACAAACATGCCTTTGAAACCCTCCTTGCGCGCTTCTATGGCTATAGGCAAAGCACCTTTAATGGGGCGCAAACCGCCATCTAAACTTAGCTCGCCCATTATTATAAACTGGTCTAAACCTTCGGCAATTATTTGGTCGGTAGCAGCCAGTATGCCTATGGCCAGTGGTAGGTCGTATGCTGTTCCTTCCTTTCGTATGTCGGCAGGCGCCATGTTCACCGTTATGTTGCGCACAGGCAGTGCGTAGCCACTATTGGTAAGCGCTGCTTTAATGCGCTGCTGTGCTTCTTTTACAGCAGCGTCAGGCAGCCCCACCATAGCCATTTGGGCGCCTTTGTCCACGTTTACTTCTATGGTTATGGTTGTTGCATTTACACCAAACACAGCAGAGCCAAAAGTTTTTACTAGCATGTTAGGCTATCAGTTTTTTTTTTGATTTAGAAAAATTGAGAATGTATCACTGCCAACTGCTCAAGTATTTTTTTCTATATAGTCTATTAATGAATGAATGATTTTTATATGAATTTCCTGTATGCGATCAGCATAATTAAACCAAGGCACACGCACCTCTGCATCGCACAGCGGGGCAAGTGCGCCACCATCTTTGCCGGTAAGGCATATTACCTTCATGCCTTTAGCCTTGGCTGCCTTGGCGGCTTCTATTATGTTTTTAGAATTGCCACTCGTGCTTATGCCTAGCAGCACATCATTATTATTTCCCACACCTTCTACAAAGCGCGAAAAAACAAAATCGAAACCATAGTCGTTGCCCACACATGTAAGGTGCGATGGGTCGCTTATGCTTATAGCAGCTATTGACTTGCGGTTGTCGCGGTAGCGGCCAGTAAGTTCTTCTGCAAAGTGCATAGCATCGCACATACTGCCTCCATTGCCGCATGATATTATTTTGCCACCATCGGCCAATGCCTTGCACATAAGTTCGCCAGCTTTTTCTATTTGTATAAAAAAGTCGGGCGACTGAAGCACAGTGTTTAGCAAAGCATGAGCTTCTTCAAAATGCGATTTTATTGAGGACATTTAGTGCGTCTATATTTGGTAAAATTCAATTGTAATTGCCTAATAAATATATTTTACTTTTTACTGTTGGAAAGCCTATCCACTATTTGTATCAGTTTGGCTATTTTTTTTGTGCAGCGTTTCGTTCTTTTTGAAAATGATGTTTCTCTGTCTCGAGCATTTTCTCTAGTTTATCTATTCTTGTTTGCGCTTCTTTTAAGGTAGCTGCTAAATGTTTGTTTTCAGATTTATAATAGTGTTGGTTTTGGCCGAACACACCGTTTACAGTATGGTTATTATGAAAATTTAAAGTCAGGGCTTCGTCTGAGTTTAGAAATTCAAAAGGTATATTATATAACTTTGAGAATAATTTAAGTTCATTTTCTGAAGGCGGGTGTTTTAAGTCGGTTTCCATTTGCGATATTCTTTTCTGACTTATTCCTACTTTATCGCTTAACTCTTCTTGCGTTAATCCGTTAAATTCTCTGATTGTTTTCAATTTTTTGCCTTTCATTTTTATCCGAGTATAGTTTATTATTTGCAAGTCTAAAATATTCTGCTACTCATTCCAAAAAGTATAATTTATTATTCCTTCCTAAGTGATGTGATTTGTCGCCTAAATCAAATAGAATTAAACCGAATGAAACGAAACTTACAACTCATTTTTGTGGCTGTGTTGCTATTAATAAATCAAGCGGCAACATCACAACAACAAACAGCCCTATTCTTAGAAAGCACAAGCCCCACAGGCGTGCAAGAGTCTTTTTACAAACAAGTGAGCGAGCGCAATTTGGTGGACAACCACATATACACCTGTGGTGCTACACTCAATAATAGTGGCACTTAC
>JANOXJ010000205.1:0-2994 GCA_031418455.1 Flavobacteriales bacterium
GAAGTACTCAACTTTGATGGCACACCATTTATGGCCATGAAACCAGCTCCTGCAGGAATGACTGCACAAGATGTATTGAACAATCACATTAAAGCAATTGGCGGTATAGAAGCATTAAGTAAGATAAAATCATACGAGCAAAGTGGCACATTGGCTAAGGGCCCTATGAGCTTGGGAGTGAGTACAAAAATGAAAGACAATACCAAATACAAAATGACCATAAGCATGCAAGGCATGGAAGCCATGAAAAATGTATATGATGGTACCAAAGGCAACATGTACCAAATGGGCCAAAAGTCAGCTATGGAAGAAGGCGACTTATTGGATTTTAAAGTTCAAAGCGATATGCTTGGCGAAATACATTACACACAATATGGCATAGTACCTACTCTGCTTGGAATAGAAAATATAGACGGACAAGATGCCTATGCAGTGCAATTAAAAAAAGGAGATGTAGAAATCAGCACTGACTTCTTTAGTGTAGCCACAGGCCTGCGTATAAAAAGCGTAAGCACAGAAGGTCAAGGTGAAGAAGCATACACGGCAGAACAAAGCTATTCTGAATATGCTGAACAAGACGGTATTAAATATGTGAAGAAAATGGTAGTAAACCAAGGCGGCCAGGTTATGGAATTTAACTACACAGACATGAAAATAAATCCGAAAATAGAAGACAAAGAATTTGTGGTGGAATAAGATTATCGCAAATTTGAAATGAATAAAAGGATAACCAACTGGTTATCCTTTTTTTTATGTATCTAACTCTGTAAACTTTACATTGCACTCCCACACCATGACACAATCTGGCGAACATACACACTGCTTGTTATGCAACTTATCAGAGTTGGCCATGCTTGTTGGATTCAATTTAGTGCCACTGGCTAAGTGTAAAAACTGTGGTTTTGTGTTTTGCAAAAACATACCCTCTGCAGACACATTGAATGAATACTACAAGCACTATGGCAAAACAGATTTTATATCGCCAATTACTATAAAGCGCTACAACGAGTGGCTCGACAAATTTGAAAAATACCGCAAGCACAACACTATGTTAGACATAGGCTGTGGCAATGGTTTCTTTTTAGAACAAGCCAAACAACGCGGATGGAAAGTGTATGGCACAGAGTATAGCACGCAACTGGTGCAGGTGTGCGAGGCCAAAGGAATTACCATGTACCATGGTGCGCTAAGCACCAACACATTTGCCGATTTAGAATTTGATGTAATAACATCCATAGAAGTAATAGAACACATAAACAATCCGCTGGAAGAAATGCGGCACACCAGCCGTATGCTGCGCACAGGAGGCTTGTTCTTTTGCACCACGCCCAACTTTAACGCACTTAGCAGATACTACTTAAAAGACAAGTACAACATAATTAGCTATCCCGAACATCTTAGCTACTACACGCCCAAAACATTAAAGTACCTAATGCAAAAATTCCATTTGCAAACTGCGCACATGGAAACCACTGGCATAAGCATTACACGCTTTAACCAAAGCACCCACAAGCGCGAGCAAGCGGTGGTGTCTGCCACAAGTGATGACGAGCTGCTACGCGAAAAAATAGAAACACGTTGGTATTTGAAATTAGCAAAGCGAATGCTGAATGGAATGTTCAGAACGACAGGAACAGGATATTCGCTTAAGGGTTGGTTTGTGAAAAAGAAATAAAAGTACTGTTTAAATTTTACCCACCACCACCACCACCTCTGGTTTTAGTTCTGCGCTTTTTCTGAATGGACTTTTCACGCACATACACTTTCTTTTTCTCCACCGGCAAGTTGCGCTTCTCATGAAATGCGCCTTTAAACTCAGGGTTGTCAATGCGCTTTTGCCTGTCTATTTCGCGTAGCTGATTTATTTCTTCCTCCTTTGGAGTATTCGATATTTTCAATGCTTTAGGCCACGGCTTGCGGGTTATTTGCATTTTTATAAGCTTTTCTATTTTGCTTATATGATACACTTCTGACTGGTCCATAAAGCTTATGGCCACTCCTGTTTTAAACGCTCGGCCTGTGCGCCCTATGCGGTGTACATAATCTTCATAGTGCGATGGTATGTTGAAGTTGATAACGTGCGACACCTCAAACACATCTATGCCGCGTGCGGTAACATCTGTGCTCACTAGCACACGCACATCGCCTCCTTTAAAATCGTCTACGGCATTCATGCGGGCATTTTGTCCTTTGTTGCTGTGCAGCAGGCGCACCTCTCCTACTTTGGCCTTGTTGAGCGCATTAAATATTATAGTGGCTTCATCTTTTGTGCGCACAAAAACGAGCACGCGCGCAAACAATGGGTCGTTTAGCAAGTGCAGCAGCAAGGCTACTTTGCCTTTAAAGTTGGGCACTTCGTACAGTGCTTGTTCCACCGTAGCAGCCGGAGTGGCTTGCGGTGTAACCTCAATACGATGCGGAAAAAGCATAAAGTTGTCGGCTATGCGCTGCACCTTGTCTTGAAAAGTGGCGCTAAATAATAACTGCTGTTTTTTCTGCGGCATTGTTTCTTGCACCTCGCGCAGTTGGGGCCAAAAACCCATATCCATCATGCGGTCGCACTCGTCTAATACCAGGTGTTTTATTTTGCGAGTAAACAATATGCGCTTGCCATAAATTTCCAGGTAACGGCCCGGTGTGGCCACTATTAGGTCTACACCTGCATTTATTTTTTCTACCTGCGCTTTTGGTCCTATGCCGCCATACATTGCCACCCAGCGCAGGTCCGTGTTAGCTGCTAATTGCGCTATAGTTTTTTCTACCTGCACCACCAGTTCTTTGGTGGGCACCAGTATTAAACAACGTGGTTCGCTGCCTTGGGCATATTTAAGCATTTGCAACAAGGGCAATAAGTAAGCAGCTGTTTTGCCTGTACCAGTTTGAGCTATGCCTATTACATCTTGCCCTGCCAATATAGGAGGTATAGCCTTGCACTGTATTTCTGTAGGCTCGGTGTAGCCTGCATCTGCTATGGCATCCAAAAACTGGCGGGTA
>JANOXJ010000206.1:0-53143 GCA_031418455.1 Flavobacteriales bacterium
CATATCCAACACATCCTTGCTATAGATATCTAACAATTCTGGATTTATATCCTCTATATCTACCAAGCGTTTGTTGTAAAGCAAATAATCGTACAACGGTTTTAAGCGTGGGTGTATTGGGCAGTTTTTAGTAGTAAGCAACTCGCCAGATTCTGTATCTTTGAAAGGATAGAGATAAATCTTTAAATCGCGGCTAAAGAATATTCCAAACGCTTCCAAAATACCGCCATTCAAATCGCGGTAATATTTTTCGTTGAACAATTCCATAAGCATGTTAGTGCCCATAATAATGCCCATACGCTTGCTGGTATACTTCGCAAAAAACTCAACCAGTTTATAGTATTTAGAGTAATTGCTCACCATTACCGTTTGGCCAAGCGAGCACAGAATATCTGCCCTGTCTAAAAAGTCTTGCTCATCTATATCACCTTCAGCTCTCAGATTGTTCAGGGTAATTTCAAAAAGAACCTGTATATTTTCATTTTCTACACGGTATTCCTTTTCAAACATTTTGTAACCCTTCATTATCATATCGATATTTACCTTGGTTACAGGTCTGAAACTACCGCGCAGAGCAATAATGTTTTTCTTATAAAGTATATCTGCCGCTTGCAAATTGCGCCCATCAGGCGAAAAGATAACGGCATCTGTCATTCCATTTTTTACAAGTTGCAAAGACAATAATCGGTTGTCTACATTTTCAAAATCAGGACCCGTCATTTGAATCATGTCTATTTCTATCTGGTCGCGTTGCAAGTTGTCATAAAGCGAAAGCAAAAACTCTTTGGGCTTGTTGAAGAAGAAATAGCAACCATATAAAAGGTTTACACCCAGCACACCCACAGTAGCCTGCTGAAGCAAACCATCCTGCTCGTGCAAGCGCACGTGCAATATGACCACGTTGGGTTCTTTAGCCGGATCAGTTTGGAATTTTACACCCATCCAACCATGGCCTTGTATGGTTTTTTGATAGTTGATGCTGGCCACCGTATCGGCAAATGAAAAGAACTTTTTAGTTGGGTGATCTTTTCTGTCCAGACGATCTTCAATAAGTCCATACTCATGGTTAAGCATGTTTTGAAGTCTAGGCTTGCATACATACCTTCCTTTTTGCTCTTTGCCATAAATGGCATCGCTAAAGTCTTTATCGTAAGCGCTCATGGCCTTAGCTATAGTTCCGCTTGCACCTCCTGCACGGAAGAAGTGCCTTACCACCTCTTGTCCGGCACCTATTTCGGCAAAAGTGCCATAGATGTCAGCATTGAGATTAATGCGAAGAGCCTTTTGGCTTGCTGAAAGAACAACTCTTTCTATATCCACGTAATTTCTTTTTTAAGTTGGTTGCTAGGTAATACAAAAGTAACTCCATTATGATGGCAATGGAATACAGTTGCTAAAAGAAAAAAGTTAAGAGCCAAATTGGTTAAAATGGCGTATTCATAAGAGACCAAATTGTTAAGGAGAGCCCTGCAGAATGCCTTTGCTTCATTCTTAAATAAAGTGGTTTATTAAATTAATGGAGTGGTATAAGCAAAATTCATCAGAGTGAGCTCATATTTGGCACCGTATAAGACCACTATGACAATTACCTTTTTAGGCACCGGCACATCGCAAGGCATACCTGTAATAGCTTGCCACTGTGCCATTTGTACAAGTGCAGACAAGCGCGATAACAGAACACGCAGCAGTGTAATGGTAAGTGACCAGGGTAAAAACATTGTGATAGATACCGGTCCGGATTTTAGGCAACAGATGCTGCGCGAAAAAGTACAGCAACTCTCCGGAATAATATTTACACATGAGCACAAAGACCATATAGCAGGCCTTGATGAGGTGCGAGCATTTAACTACTTTAACAAATGGCGCGCGCAAGTGTATTGTACAAAGGAGGTGGATAAAGCACTGCGCAACGAGTTTGCTTATGCATTTTCTGAAGTGAAATATCCTGGCATTCCGGAAATAGACATTCATGTAATAGATGATACATCCTTTGATGTGGCGGGCATTCAGTTTAAACCCATACAAGTAATGCACTTGAACATGAAAGTATTTGGCTACAGAGTGGGCGATTTCACTTATATCACAGATGCTAATTTTATAGCAGATGAGGAGAAAGAGAAAATAAAAGGAAGCAAGGTTTTAGTATTAAATGCATTGCGCAAAGAGGAGCATCCTTCTCACTTTAATTTAAAACAAGCAATAGCCTTGGCTGAGGAAATAAAAGCTGAAAACACCTACTTCACACACATAAGCCATCAGTTAGGCTTGCATGAGCAAATATCTAAAGAGCTGCCTGTAGGCATACACCTTGCATACGATGGTTTAAAATTAGAATTAGTATGAGCAGATTACTTTTTTGGTTAGTCATAAAACCACTTAGCATGCTACCCTATTGGGTGCTTTATGGCATATCCGATTTTTTTTATTTACTACTTTACTACGTTATAGGCTATAGAAAAAAAGTGGTAAGAGAAAACCTTACAAAGAGTTTTCCGGAGAAAAGCACAACGGAAATAGTGCAGATAGAAAAAAAATTCTACCATCACTTTTGCGATCTAGTATTAGAAAGTTTAAAAAATTTTTCAATCACACAGGAGGAAGCAAATACGCGCATGAAGCATGTAAATGCAGACGTATTTAAATATTATGCAGAGCGCAAGCAAAGTGTAATTTTAGTAGGCGGGCACTATTGCAACTGGGAGCTTTGGGCCGTAACAGCAGCGCAAGCCATACCCCACAAAGTGGTGGGCATTTATAAGCGATTGAGCAATGCTTACTTTGATGAAAAAATGCGTAGTAGCCGAGGCAAATTTGGTTTGCATATGATTCCTACCAAACAAACTGGCGACTATTTTAAAGACAACTTAAATGAACTTAACGCCATTGTTTTTGCCATAGACCAGTCGCCTAGCAATCCGAAAAAATGCATGTGGATTAACTTTTTAGGAAGAGAAACAGCAGCACTGTTTGGTGCGGAAAAATATGCTGTGGAATATGACCGCCCCATCATATTCGGACATATGAAAAAATTAAAACGTGGCCACTACGAAGTAAGGTATGAGGTGGTTTGCAAGGAACCTGCGCTAACCAAAACAGGATACATAACACAAATGCTACATACAGAACTGGAGCCTGATATAAAGAGTGCTCCTGAATTTTGGTTATGGAGTCATAAGCGTTGGAAACATAAGCGCCCTGCGGAAGATTAAACCTGACCGGAAGCTACAAGGCCAAGTTTAGCACCTTCGTTTAGCATATAATTATACGCTTGCTCAAAATCATTTTGAATTACACCATCTAAAATGGCATCTTTTATTGCGGCTTTTATAATGCCTACCTCGCGGCCAGGTGCAAGGGCAAAAGTGGACATAATTAATTCTCCTGTAACGGGAGGTTGAAAATTGCGAATTCTATCCTTCTGCTCAAGCTCTACCAGTTTCTCTTTTACTATTTCGTAGTTGGCAAGATATCGCTGCACTTTCGATTCATTTTTGCTGGTAATATCTGCCTGGCATAGCAGCATAAGATCATCTATGTCATCGCCAGTCTCAAACAAAAGCCTGCGAATGGCACTGTCAGATATTTCTTCCTTAGTTAAAACAATAGGGCGCAAATGAAGCAGTACCATTTTTTGCACATACTTCATATGATGGTCAAGAGGTAGTTTTAAACGTGCAAATATTTTGGGCACCATGCGTGCACCCAAGTCCTCGTGTCCATGAAAAGTCCAGCCAACGCCCTCTTCAAAACGCTTGGTAGGAGGCTTAGCAATGTCGTGCATTACAGCGCTCCAACGCAACCATAGGTTGTTGCTGGTGGCGCATAAATTATCCAATACCTGTAGTGTGTGATAGAAATTGTCTTTATGCGCAAGCCCGTTGCGCCTTTCTACACCATGCAAACGCACCATTTCCGGAAAAAACTGATGGAGCAAATTAGTATCGAACATAATTTTAAAACCCACTGAAGGCACAGGACACATGAGCATCTTATTTACCTCAGTAGTTATACGTTCCATGCTCACAATTTTCAATCGTTCAGCATTTCGCTTAATAGCATTAAATGAATCTTGCTCTATTACAAAACCAAGTTGATTGGCAAAGCGCACCGCGCGCATCATACGCAGCGGATCATCGCTGTATGTAATATCCGCATCAAGTGGTGTGCGCAAAATTCCATTTTCCAAATCCTGCAATCCATTAAAAGGATCAACCAATTCTCCAAAGTTTTCTTTCTGAAGCGAAATGGCCATAGCATTGATTGTAAAATCTCTGCGCCTTTGGTCATCTTCCAAAGTGCCTGATTCTACTACCGGCTTGCGCGAATTATGATTGTATGATTCTTTGCGCGCGCCTACAAATTCCAAATCGAGATCGTGGTATTTAAAATGTGCAGTACCAAAATTCTTAAATACATCTACCTGACGAATTTTAAGCGCTTTGGCGCAAGCCTGTGCTAATTCGATGCCCTTTCCATTGGTAACAAAATCAATATCCTTGCATGGTCTGTGGAGCAAAATATCGCGCACAAAACCACCAATTGCATACACCTCTATTCCAAGCCTTTCAGCCTCAGAAGCTATTACTTCAAATATTTTATTGTCTATGTATTGCTTAAGATTCAATTTTTTCTAAAAAATAATTGATGGCGCAAAGGAAAGGATTAATGCATGAGTAAGACGACATTGAGTCATTTTGAAATAAAAAAAAAGAATACATTTATATGAACGGTTAGGCATCACCGTCCTTCCTGCCTCACATTTGCGCTCTTAAGTATTTCCCAAATCCTTACAACTCTATTTTTTTTTTGATTAAAAGAGAATTTCATATTGTTTTATGCTGCCTCATGGTTTGGGCAAGCATGCCTGCTGCTGCACAAATAAATAGGAAAATAGCCCAGGCCCAGCGCGTATCAGAGGCTCCTAAACTAGACGGATTTTTGGATGATGCTTGCTGGCAAAATGCACCTGCTGCAACAGATTTTATAGTAGACAATCCCATTCCATTTATACCACTCGCCCAAAACACTGAAGTGAAAATAGTATATACTGATGAAGCTATTTACTTCGGGTTCATGAATCATGATGAGGCGCCTGATAGCATATTGAAACAACTTTCGGGCAGAGATAGCGATGGCAATAGCGACTACTGCGGCATAAGTTTTAATTGCTACCGCGATGGACTTAATGCATTCATTTTTGCAGTAAGCCCCTATGGCGAGCAGTGGGACTCGCGCATAGGCAGTGCAGACGATGGCGATGAGGATGTCGGTTGGAATGCAGTGTGGTATTGCAAAACACAAATAACGGATAAGGGCTGGATAGCAGAGTATAAAATTCCATTTGCTGCTATTCGTTTTCCTGATTCTGAGGAACAACTATGGGGTATAAATTTTGTGCGCGAGGTACGCAGAACTAGGCACCACGCATTTTGGAGCCCTGTGGATCCCGCAGGTCCGCCCTGGATTGCACAAATGGGATTGTTAGAAGGTGTAAAAGGAATAAAACCTCCACGCAGAATTTTTTTATACCCATACGCATCTGCATACTACAACAGCAGTGAACAGCCTGGTGGCGGCACCATTGGCAACTTTAGCTACAATGGCGGGTTGGATTTAAAACTGGGGTTGAGCGATGCTTTTACTTTAGACGCTACACTTATTCCAGACTTTGGCCAAACCATAAGCGACCAGCTCATACTTAACCTTTCTGCCTTTGACATTCAATTCACTGAAAACAGGCCTTTTTTTAATGAAGGTCTGGAGCTGTTTTCTAAAGCGGGTATTTTTTATAGTCGCAGAATTGGTTTTGACGAGCCCATAAACCGCTGGAAAGCCTATAATGAACTGCGCGAAGGAGAAGTATTAAAAGATAATCCGGACAAAGACCAAGTGATAAACGCCATGAAAATATCCGGCAGAGATGCTAAAGGACTCGGATTCGGCTTTTTCAATGCTATTACAGCGCCATCCTTTGCCATAGCGCAAGAGGTTGAAACATCTAAAACCCGCGAAATTCAAACTTCACCGCTTACCAATTACAATGTTTTTGTTTTTGACCAAAACTTAAAAAACAACTCTTATGTGAGCCTAATAAACACCAGTGTGCTGCGCTCTGGTGATACTTATGATGCCAATGTGACCGGCTACGACTACCAAATAAAAAATGCGAAAAACTCGCATGCCATACAAGGCCGTGGGGCGCTAAACCTCAAGTTTGGACCGGAGTACGCAGGCATATCCAATCGCAATGCCTATGGTCATTCGCAGTTATTGCAATTTGCCAAAATAAGTGGCAATTTGCAATGGGCTGCAGGTAGCTATTACGAGAGCGACAAGTATGATCCTAACGATTTGGGATTTCTGCAAGCCCCCAACAGCATAAACTATTTTGCAGGGGCCGGCTATAATGTTTTTAAGCCCTTTGGGCGTTGGAACAGGCTTTGGAGTTGGGCTCAGGCCAATTACAACAACCTATATCTTCCATACACATTTACCGATGCTTCCATAACAGCCAAAGTGGGACTCAATTCGAAAAAATTCAATTCCTTTGAAATAAGCTATGAAGGAGTGCCTGCTCGCGGATACGATTATTTTGAACCCAGAGTGCCAGGCGCAGTGTTTAGGACATACAAAAGCAACTTAATAGGCGGCTGGTTCAGCAGCGATTATCGCAAGGCTGTGGCTATAGATCTAGGCACATGGTATTCCGCATACGAAAATGATGGTAGACATAGATTTAACTGGCGCGTAGCACCTCGCTTCCGATTCAACGACCACCTTTTTATAACCTATGTTTACAGCTACCAAAGCCATATTAATGATTTAGGTTTTGCGGGCTGGGCCGATGACACTCAGCAAAATCCACTTTTTGGAAAACGCAATGCCATATCCCATACCAACGTGTTAAACGTGCAGTATGCCTTTGGGCCCTGGATGACTCTTAACACTCGCTTTAGACACTATTGGGGATACAGCAGCTACAAGAACTTTTACAACCTTCAGGCCGATGGATATTTAACGCCATCTGATTCGGTGGCCAACAACAGAAGTTTTAACTCCTTTACTATTGACATGATGTACAAGTGGATATTTAGCATGGGGAGTGAGCTAAACATAGTTTGGAAACATGCCATTTTGGACAACAACTCCATTGTGGCAGACAATTTAATAGATGATTTGGACTATACCTTTGGCCAATTGAAGAACAATAGTATCAGCGTAAGGCTTATTTTCTTTGTAGACTACCGCAGCTTGGGTGCTTTGGCAAAACGCAAAACACCTGTTATGTAAGTAGTTAGCAAAAAAAGTGAGTTTTTTTTTGAATAAAGCAAGAAACTCTTACAGAAGACATAAGAAGTTTGATACATTTGCCGCCTCCAAAAAAAGAGGTCAGCCGTTTGGAGAGGTGGGTGAGTGGCTGAAACCAACAGTTTGCTAAACTGTCGTAGGGGGTAACCCTTACCGGGGGTTCGAATCCCCCCCTCTCCGCCAGTGTTTTTTTCGGGGTGTAGCGTAGCCCGGTATCGCGTCTGCTTTGGGAGCAGAAGGTCGTAGGTTCGAATCCTGCCACCCCGACCACAAAAGATTCAAGTACGCTTGAATCTTTTTTTTTCGGAGTATGTTTTTTTGACATATTTACTTTTGGTCCCGTAGCTCAGCTGGATAGAGCATCCCGATTATTAATCGGGACGGTCTCAGTTAAATCTGCGGAACTATTTTTTTTTGACGTATTTACTTTTGGTCCCGTAGCTCAGCTGGATAGAGCAACAGATTTCTAATCTGTCGGTCACAGGTTCGAATCCTGTCGGGATCACTTTTTTTTCACCCTACACTAATCGGTCTAGAGCATCCCGAATTGTATTCGGGACGGTCACAGGTTCGAATCCTGTCGGGAACACTTTTTTTTATATCCATTAATGGTGGCACCCAGATATTTCATTTAATCTGCCACTACTCTGTAACACTTCACTCTAGTGTAATATTCTATCACCATTCTTTTAAGGCAGCATACAGTTTTTGAATGGGCAATCCCATAACTGTAAAATAAGAGCCTTCAATTTTTTCTATAGCTATATATCCTATTAACTCCTGCACGCCATATGCTCCTGCTTTGTCGTATGGTTTATAATGGTCTACATAATGTTCTATTTCATGAAGTGACAATGGCACGAAGTAAACTTTAGCCTCATCCACAAAGCTCAATTGCTTGTGAGCTGAGGTGATAGAAACGGCAGTATACACAGTGTGCATGTGGCCTGCTAATTCTTCTATCATTGCTATGGCCTCACCGCGCGACTCAGGCTTATTCATTACATGATTATTTATCCATACAATAGTGTCAGATGTAATAATTATTTCTTGCTCATTCATTTCAGAAACAAATGCCTCAGCCTTCTTTTTAGAAAGAAAAAGTGGAATAGCACCTGCCTGTAGTTCATTAGGAAAACTCTCGTCCACATCCTTGGTGCGAACTTCAAATGGCAATTCAAGCCCATACAATAATTGTTGTCTGCGTGGGCTTTTGGATGCAAGTACAATTTTTTTTCTGGTAAGATTTTCTAGTAGCATTGTTGGGCTTGTATAAAGAAAAAAATAGAATGGAGAAATTATTTAAACTAAAAAATAAACGAGCATAGACAACAATAAAAACGAGAGCATATTAAGTACAATTCCAGCTTTGAACATGTCGCTCGATTTAACAAAACCACTGCTATATACAATAGCATTGGGAGGTGTGCTCATGGGAAACATAAAATCGCAGCTGGCGGCAATGGTCACGGGAATAGCAAATAATTCAGGAGAAATATTAGAACCAACTGCAAGCGCTGCTACTATGGGTACAAAAATATTTACCATAGCTATATTACTCATAAGGGCTGTAAGCAACAGGCCCACAGCACAAAGCACAACAACGAAAATAAAAACATTACTTTGGTCCATGCCCTGCATAGTTTGAGTAATAATTGCTACCAACCCGGATTGATTGAAAGCATCAGCAAGGCTCATGCCTCCTCCAAACATGAGTAGTATACCCCAAGGCATTTTTTCAGTATCAGACCATTGGAGCAATGGCTCTGACCTAACACGGTGCGAAGGAATAATGAACAGCAAGGCACCTATTACCAAAGCCAAGGCAGTATCAGTAAGTTCAATTCCATACGCTTTCAAATAACCGGATATGGGATCGTGTATCATCCAAAGCACCGCCAGAGATATGAAAAGAACAAACACTCTTTTTTGTGCAGTTGTCCATTTACCCAACTCGTTGTATTCCGCATTTATTAATTCCTTGCCCAATTCAAAGTTTCCCAATCGGTTAGGAAAAATAACTTTTACCAAAAAAAGGTAAGATAAAAACAGTAGTGTTATTGAAAAAGGAAAACCCACCTTCATCCAATCCCAAAAAGTAACGGTGTGATGAAAAGACTCATTTAAAATACCGGCCATGCTGGCATTTGGGGGCGAGCCCACCAAAGTGGCAATGCCTCCAATGCTGCTACCATATGCAATGCTTAGCATAAGAGTAAGCGAAAAATTTTTGACACCTTTGTGCGTATGCCTATCAGTATCATTCACCAGCAAAGTGAGCACCGAAACGCCTATAGGTAGCATCATAAGCGTGGTGGCAGTATTGCTAATCCACATACTTATAAGGTATGATGCCAGAAAAAAACCGAGTATGATTCGGTTAGCGTTGGTGCCTGTTCTACTAATAATGCCCAGTGCAAGCCTTTTATGCAAATTCCACTTTTGCATAGCCAGCGCTACCATAAAACCACCAAGAAAAAGAAAAACGTAGCGATTGCTATAACTAAGGCAAGTTTTTTCCAAACCCATTACCCCCAGCAGCGGAAAAAGTATGAGTGGCAATAGCGAAGTAACTGCCATAGGCACTGCCTCAGTTATCCACCATACAAGCATCCAAGCCAACACTGCCAGTACTTTGGAAGGTGCATGCTCCAGAGCCAACGGATTAAAAGCCCATAACATTACAAACAGTGATGGGCCAGTTAAAAGCGCTATTAATTTGGATTTATTCAAGAATAAATTTGGTTTTATTTCGTGTGGCTATAATAATTACGTATTAAGTATTAAGCGCTTATGAACTAACACATTTACATTCGCGCACATATGCAAGCAAGATTACTCAAGAAAAATCAGGAAATAGAAATTAGAATTTCAGACATGGCCTTTGGTGGCGTGGGAATAGGCAAAATACCCACTCCGCAAGGCGATTTTGCTGTATTTGTGCAGAATACAATACCAGGGCAATTGGTGCAAGCACGAGTAGAAAAATGCGACAAACGTTTTGCGGAGTGCAAATTGCTTCAAGTATTAGAACCCTCGGCAGATGAGGTGGCGCTGCCCTACCAGCCCATACCTGGAGCGCCCTATATGTATTTGCCCATAGCCAAGCAGCATGAATACAAATTGCGCACAACACTTGAGTTATTTAAACGCATTGGAAAAATTGAAAATATAGAATCGCTTTTAGATGAGTTTATAGCATCGCCATCCTCATTCCATTATCGCAACAAAATGGAGTATTCCTTTTCTGTCATTCGTTATGATTTTGAAAAGAACAAAGAAGAAGATGATTTTGCACTTGGATTTAAACACCGAGGCACCTGGTGGTGTGTAGAAAATTTGGACCACGACTCAGGTATGTTTGATGCAGAGCTGGAAAACAAATTGCACACCATACGCCAATGGTGCATAAAAACAGGCCTTGCCGCATGGCATCCGCCACAGCGCACAGGGCTATTCAGATACCTGGTGGTGCGCAAAACCTTTCTTACCAACAAGCTCCTAATTAACCTTGTAACCTCCGACCAAAATGTAAAAGCACTGGACATAGAAGCATTTACTGCCATGATAAAATCACTTTTTGGTGAGCGGCTGGCTGGACTAATACACACTATAAATCCTGACTTAGGTGACAGAGCAGATCCGCTCAATGGCAGCACTACCCTGCTTTATGGCGAGCCAAAAATTACCGAAGACATACTTGGTTTGCACTTTGAAATAAGTATGACAAGTTTTTTTCAAACCAACCCAAAGAGTGCTGAAAAACTATACTCAAAAGTAATAACCTATGCCAGTGAAGCAGGCCTCAATATCGATGGTTATATAATGGATCTATTTTGCGGCACAGGCACTATAGGACAGTTGCTGGCTAAAAAAACCAGCAGAGAAGTAATAGGTGTGGACATTATAGAATCTGCCATAGAAGATGCTAAAGAAAACGCATTGCGCAATGGCGTTACAGGCGTTACTTTTCATGCCGCGGACGTAGGTAAATTTCTTTTAGAATTTCCGCAATACCAAAACAACATATCTTGCATAGTGCTGGACCCGCCAAGAGGAGGCATAGCGCCTAAAACATTGCGCAAAGTAATGGCACTGGATGCGCATAGAATTGTATACGTATCATGCAATCCATCCACACAAGCGCGCGATGCCGTGGCGCTGGCCGAGGCCGGATATACCTTGAAAAAATTTAGCATTGTAGACCAGTTTCCACATACATCGCATGTAGAAACAGTGGTGTTATTTGAGAAAAAATAAAGAAATAAAACTAAATTGCACTTACTTGATTTTTTTGTGAATTTGTTTTTTTTAGAAAATCATTTATCTAATTAATAATTAAAGCCAACAGGCCAAATAAAAAATGCCAAAAGACAGCACACTAATACTAACAGCCAAGCAAATAAGCCAAAAGCTTACGCGCATGGCCCACGAAATTCTGGAGAACAACTACACTGAAAAAACAATAGTGCTAGTGGGAGTGGCAGGCCGTGGTATGCAACTAGCAGAAGGTCTTTACAAAGAGCTAAAAAAAATAACAGACATAGAAGTACAACTGGCAAGCATAGAACTCAACAAAGAGAAACCGCTTAACAGCGAAATGAAATTTAGTGGTGAACTAAAACTGCTCAAGGGCAAAAGTGTAATATTGATAGATGACGTGCTCAACTCAGGAAAAACTCTTATTTATGCCACAAAACATTTGTTGGACACAGAACCAAAAGCATTATATACTGCAGCTTTAGTAGATCGCTTTCATCGCAGATTTCCTATAAGAGCAGACTATGTGGGTCTAACACTTTCTACAAATATTAAAGAACATATTACGGTAGTATTGGATAAGGGACAAGAAGCCGTATATCTTGAATAAAATGGTTCATACTACTGCCTTCGCTTTTTTAGAAACAACTCCTCTATTTAGCTGACTCAACTATTTCTTTGGCCATCTTTTTATTCTTTTCCAAAAAGAAATCTTCACTTACAGTTATTAATCGCGCTTTGTCATGAATGTTGCCCGATGCCAATTTCAATAGCTTTAGTTTATTATCTTCCAGACTCAGCTGAGCCATCATATAGCGCAATTGATCTACACGAACACAATGTGCTTCGGTAAATTTTTTTAAGACTTCAAACTTTTTATTTTCAAAATTAATTTTAGCCACCTCCAGTTTCAACATTTCAAAATCTTCAACAGAAGCCAGATTATCGCAGTCTGCTGCATGTGTGGCCACAGCAGCAGAATCTACCATTTGCTCGGGTATCGCTGGTACGTCAAGCGCGGCAGTGGAGGAGGAAGTAACTTCCGATTGGGCATCAGCAGTTACACTAGCAGTGGATATAGACTCCGAAATCATTTGCAATTTGTACTTGCCCTTATACCTTAATACTTCATAAGAATATGCACCACCAGGCTTAAGTATCAATTCTTGGATAATTGAAATTTTTTCTTTTCCAGGCACAGATAGCTGAACACTAGCTGTGCCTGAGGCCACACCCACCAAAGCTACATCTACTACGGCTATATTATTTACCTTTTGGCCATTCAGAGTTAGCAAAAATGCTAAGCTATCATGCGCCACCACGCTCAATTTACTTTGTGCGCCTGCACAAAATGAAAGCAGTGTAAAAAGACTAAAAAATATTTTTTTCATTTTTAATTTTCGTATACAAACCCTTTACCTAAAACTGTTCCAACTTATTCATCATAGATGCCAACCAACGATGTTTCTTAATTCGCTCAGGCAAAAAATAGAGTGGGTTTATTTCCTTATCGCCTAAAAGTTGGGGCCTGTTGTATATAACAAGCAACACCACGCCAAATACATAAGCAGCTGCAAACAACAGAGTTAGTAAATGCGACAGTCCAATTTTTTCATTGAGCATAACAAAAAGTAAACACATCATTGCGGCCATAAAGCCCAATTGAAAAGAAGGGAACAAAGCACTAAATAAATTGCTCCATTGCACCCCAATAAGCTTAGTGCACATATACATACTCATGAGGTAATGTATAATGGTGGCAAACACCACTGCACCGGCTACTGCAGGCATGCCGTAGGGCATCATAAGCACAATACCAAGGGCAATGAGAATGACATAAATGGCCTTGAACCAGGAACCCTGGTACACTGCTCCTTTAGCTCTTAGCAGCGAATCACAAAGTTTGCTTAGCGATCTAAAAATAACCGCAATGAACATAATTTGAAGAATGGGCGCTGCATCAGCATATTTATTGCCTAACCAAATCATTAATATTTCTTTGGCAAAAAATGAAATAAAAATAGTAGCTGGAACAACTGCACATGCTATAAGATTGGTGGCTAATAAAATAGTTCTGCGCAATCTGGCATCATCATCTTGCATGCGCGACATGCCACTAAACAGAACACTGTCGCTCAGTTTTCCCATTATAGTTATGGGTTGTGTCATTATATAATTACTTCGCTCGTACATAGCAGATCTGCGCAACTGCTCTCCTTGTTCTATACCTATAATACCCTTTGCAAAAAAAGGCACCAGCATTACATCCATTTTAGTAGCAAAATAATTGAGCGCATTAAAGAGCGAACTACCCAAGCCGTATTTCATAAGCTCTCGCGTGTTCTCCCATTTCCAACTTTTGGTTATTTTAAATGGCTGAAACCACCACAGCGCTATTGTCATAAGAGCGTTTTGTGCAAATAGTGCCCATACATAAGCCCATACGTTCCAACCCAAATAAGCCAGTATCAATCCCACCACCAAATTGCCACCTACTATGGAAATCATGCTTGCATTGAATAGCGTTTTGAACTTCATGTCGCGCATCATAAGCGCACGAGGCACCACTGCCAAAGCAGATATTACAAAGCTCACACACACTACCTGAATAATTGGCTTGAGCTGTGCTATGCCATAGGCGTGCGATATAAGCGGTGCACAAGCAACAAACAGTAATGTAAAAAACACACCCAGAATTACTGCAGTGTAAAAGGCGCCATTAATGTGCTGCTGATGAATCTCCTTTCGCTGAATAAGTGCAGGCCCCACTCCTACCTGGGCAAATAACTCTGCAAAGCCCATAATACCCAACACAATGCCCATAAGCGCAAACGAATCTTCGCTTATTAATCTGGCCAAAATACCAGTGTATACCAACTGAATGACCACCTGCAACACCACCGTAAGGGTATTCCAACTAATACTGCTTGCAAATTGTTTTCTATCGGCCAATGGTGTAAATAATTATTTCCAAAATCTATTGAGGTCAAAAGTGCAATGGCAAAGAATACTTTTTTTCTTAATAAAACACCATCTGTCAACACCGCCAATGTTAACTTTAGCCACCATTATATTTTTATCATCATGAGGATTATAGTTTTGTTTTTTCTATTAATAATTGTGGGGTGCAAATCGCAAAAAGATTCTGCAGGCAATACTGTAAATACGAAAGCCATAAAGAAAAAAACATTGGTGGCTGTAAATATGAAAGCCTTAAGAATAGAGGCGTTTCCGAAGTATGACAAAGGGGGCGAAGATTGGGATGCCTATGCGCCATTTGCTACTGCACCAGACTTGTATGTAAGCATAGCGTGGAATAACACTATGTTTTACAAAAGCGAAACACACAACGAATGCGCCTATGGCTCGCCTGTAGTTTTAACCACTGGTTTGCCTGCTGAATTAAAGCCATTTGACCAAATACTTTTATTGGAAGTTTTTGATGAGGATGGCGTTAGTTCTAACGACAATTTGGGCTATTTCAATCTTAATCTATTAGAATATAAAGATTGGAAAACGGTGATACTCACTTCGGCCGATAAAACACTCAGCGTGAGCCTAGAGCTGGAATGGGTTTATCAGTAATACTTTCAAATTAGCAATTGTAAAGTTGAAAGATTAGCAAAAAGACTTAGTCTTTGTTGTAGTCATAATCTTCTTGCTTTAGCTCCTTTGATTGGCGTTTGGCAATCTTGTAGTCTTTAAATCTATCACGCACATAAATTAAGAAATCATATTGCGAACTGTTTTTGAGAAAATCATCTGAAACATTGAGATAATCGATAAATGCATCAAACTCTTCGTTGTTAAGTTCTATAATGTCATATGCCACGTAGTGGTGAAAAAGTTCTTTTAATAAATCGCGTTTCTTATCATCATTGTTAAGTTGGGCTGCAAGGCGTTTGCTCTGCTCCTTCTTGCTAAATTGCTGATACAAAAAAGTAATAGGGCTGCTTACAGCATCTATTCCACTTAGCATGTAGTCATTCTCATTGTATCCTAAACTGGCAATATCCCTTTGAATTTTTTCCAAATCCCGCTGCGCGAATATGACTACCTCTGGGGTTTTATAAGGCCTTATGTCCAGATAAATATCTATACTATAAGAAGTCCTAAATACTGAATCATTAAAATTAAATTCGCGGGTATTGTAGCCCAAAGTAGTAATGGCCAGAGTGTCAGTTTTATTGCAGCTAATGCTAAAAGTACCATCCGCCTTTCCAAATTGACCTGATTTGTTTCTTTTGTTTATGATAATGGCATTGCTCAATGGCTGCCCATTCTCGTCAAAGACCTTTCCGTTGACTAAAATCTTCTTTACCGTAGTGTCAGATTGGGCCTGCCCAAAGGCTAATGCACTAGCAAATAAGGCAAATACAAGGAGGCAAAGACACTGTTTCAATATAAAATAATTTGATTTAATAATTCACTTTGCAAATATCTGTCCACTATTAGACGATTTAACCACCCGTATAAGTTACTACTGTATTGTTTTCATACATCAATAGTTAGCAATAATTACGCGAGCGGTAAAGATAAAAGGCATCTTATTGCTTTTTTAGCACCCATTAATAAAAGAAATGAAAAAAACCACATTTAGCATTTTAGCATTCTCATTCATGGCCATGCCATGCACCATTTTAGCGCAAGAAGCCACAGATTATAAAAAGCAAGAGGCGCCAATAACCATGCAATGGCAGCAGGCCGATGCCGCCCAAGATGGCAAGATAGGTACTAGCGCAGCCAAGGCTTATAGCGAGCTACTGCAAGGCAAAACATCTACCACAGTGGTAGTGGCCATAATAGACAGCGGCACAGAATCCTTTCATCCGGACCTAAAAAACAAACTATGGACTAACAAGGGTGAAATAGCTGGCAACGGAATAGACGATGACAAAAATGGTTATGTAGACGATATACACGGCTGGAGCTTTATAGGCGGTGCTAAAGGCGATGTAGACAATGACAACCTTGAGTTTACACGCATTTACAAAGAACTTAAAGCCAGATTTGGCTCTAAGGATGCGGCTAGCATAGCTGCAGAAGACAAAAAGGATTTTGCCCGATACCAAAAAATGAAATTAGATTATGATAAAAGAGTGAAAGAGGCCACAGAGAATGAGCAGTACTACAATCTGGTAAAAGACACTTACGATACCTTTCACAAAATAATCAGCGAGGAACTAAAAAAAACCGATTATACCCTGGAAGAAGTAAAAGCTATGACACCTGGTGATGATCAAATGAAAGCCATACAACAAGGCATGATCTCTTTTATGGAAAACAACTTGCCAGGCGATTTTAAAGAATGGAAAGAGCAAGTGCAAAGCTCTTTGAAATATCAGCTCAACTTAAATTATGACACACGCAATGTGGTGGGCGATAACTATGCCGATAGTCGTGAGAAATACTATGGCAACAATCATATAGATGGGCCACATGGCGACCACGGCACACACGTAGCGGGCATAGTAGGTGCAGAACACAATAACATAGGGGTAGATGGCATAGCAGACAATGTGCAACTGATGATAATACGCTGTGTACCCAATGGTGACGAGCGCGACAAAGATGTAGCTAACTCAATTCGTTATGCGGTAGACAATGGTGCCCGTATTATAAATATGAGTTTCGGAAAAAGTTTTTCGCCTCAAAAAGATGTGGTAGATGAAGCAGTAAAATATGCTGAAAGCAAAGGAGTACTGCTTGTGCATGCCGCAGGCAACGACAATCAGAACAACGACAAATCTGCCAATTTTCCCACTGCAGTATATAATGATGGCACTATTTGCAGCACATGGATAGAAGTAGGTGCAAGCGGCCCAGACAAAACTGAACTGGCAGCTTCCTTTAGCAATTATGGCCAGAAAAAAGTAGATATTTTTTCGCCCGGAGTTGACATTTTTTCTACCGTACCTGACGGAACATACAAAGCCAATGACGGCACAAGCATGGCATCGCCTGTTGCGGCAGGCGTGGCTGCAGCTATTATGTCGTACTACCCAGCCTTAAGCGCTAAAGAAGTAAAACAAATAATGATGGCAAGTGCTGCCAAATACGGTAAATTAAAAGTACCTATGCCAGGCAATGCCAAAAAGAAAGTAAAGTTCAAAAAACTAAGTGTAACGGGCGGTGTAGTAAACCTATACAACGCTCTCAAAATGGCTGAAACATGGAGAACCGCCAAAGCAAAATAATAAATTTTATAGTATTCTGAAAAGGCAAAACCCTTTACTCACAAATATTCTATAGGATATTTATTTTTAAGTGAATAATCCAATTCAAACAAATGAACTTTTAGCAATTTGAATATACCATCCAAATACATAGAGCTAGCTGTGGACCAAGTGGCCAGCCTACCGGGCATAGGCCGCAAAACCGCGCTGCGCCTTGTATTGGAATTGCTAAAAAGGAAGCCTGAAGAAGTAGAGCGCTTTGCAAATGCACTCACAGAAATGCGACAACACATTCGCTTTTGTACAACTTGCAACAACTTGAGTGACGAAGCCATATGCAGCATATGCGCATCGCCCTACCGCGACTCCACGCTAATATGTGTGGTGGCTGATATAAGGGATGTGATGGCCATAGAAGGCACCGGACAATACCAGGGCAAATACCATGTACTGGGCGGAATTATTTCTCCTATGGATGGTATAGGGCCATCTGAATTATTTATAGATAGCCTGATAGAACGTGTAAAAGGTGGCGAAATAAAAGAAATAATACTTGCCCTAAGTGCTAACATGGAAGGCGAAACCACCTGTTTTTATCTATTTAAAAAATTAAGCGAATATCCAGTAAAACTAACCTCCATAGCCAGAGGAGTAGCTGTGGGTGGCGAGTTAGAATTTACTGATGAAATAACACTTGGCCGAAGCATTGTTTTAAGAACACCCTATGAAGCATCATTCAAAAGATAACCCAAGGTACTCATAGAATTATAAATGCAACCGTATCCCATGAGCCAAATAATTATGCAAGAAAAACACCAATGAACTTTACATCCACCGACACCGAAAACTTAAAACAAAAAGGATTTACTCCTGCTGAAGTAGCAGAAATCGTTCACCGGTTTACATACGAATTAAAGCCTTTGAAATTAGAGCGACCATGCACCATAGCCGATGGAATAATTGCCCTAAGCCCTGCCAATAGTCACAAATATTTAGAGCATTTTGAGCGTGAAAGAAAATCGCACACCATGATCAAATTTGTACCTGCATCTGGCGCTGCTAGCCGCATGTTCAAGCATCTTCATAATTATTCGGCAGACAATACATCGGATTTGGCGGAGGAGTTTATTCTCAATTTTCATAGATTTCCTTTTACCAAAGAATTGGAAGCCGCTATGGCAAAAGGTGGCGACAATATGCAAACCTGTGTGGAGAATAACGAGTGGGAAAAAATATTTAAATACATACTTACTGAGCGCGGATTGCATTACGATTCGCAATTGAAAGGTCTTGTAATCTTTCATAATTACAACGGTAAAGGGCGCACTGCTTTTGAAGAGCACATGCATGAAGCACTGCAATATGCCAAGCAGTATGACGGCAAGTGCAGATTGCACTTTACACTGTCACCCAGCCACATCCATTTGGTACAAAATTTTTTAAACGAACGTGCTAAAGATTTTCCGTTTGAAGATTTTGAAATCTCATACAGCGTTCAGTCAGCCAAATCAGACACGCCTGCTCTTACAAAAGAAGACGACTTTCTGCGCGACCATGACAATCACATCATATTCAGACCAAGCGGTCATGGAGCACTTATAACCAATCTGCATGAGTTGGATGCCGATATTATTTTTATAAAAAATATAGATAACGTAACATCGGATGCTGGACGTGAAGATACCGTTTTCTTCAAAAAAGTGCTTGCTGGTATGCTTATGGATTTGCGCTCGCAAGCATTTGGCTTGTTAGATACTTTGGAGCGTAATGAGGAGCATGCATTAGAAAATGCATTAGAGTTTATACAACATTGGTTTCAGCCTGGGCTGCCTATAGGAGGCAATCAGGAACAACTTAAGCAGTATGCACTGTTGAGATTAGACCGACCCATGCGCGTATGTGGCATGGTGCGCAATGAGGGCGAACCAGGTGGAGGCCCATTTTGGATACAGAGCAGCGAAGGCACCATAAGCAAACAAATAGTAGAAAAGAGCCAAGTGGATGTGCTGGATGCGCATCAAATGAAACTGCTATCAGAGTCCACACATTTTAATCCGGTAGACTTAGTGTGC
The DNA here is from genome assembly GCA_031418455.1 of Flavobacteriales bacterium. Lineage (GTDB taxonomy): Bacteria > Bacteroidota > Bacteroidia > Flavobacteriales_D > Sanyastnellaceae > JANNVZ01. Next base: position 19,817 of record JANOXJ010000206.1, read on the forward strand.
AGTATAAAAGACAGAACAGGAAAGTCTTATAAATTAAACAATTTTGTAGACCATAGCACAGGATTTGTTTCCGAAAAATTTCAGGACGGACAAGTAATAAAAGCTCTGGAAGTGCCCGGCCTTTGGAACGGAGCAATGGCACTTTGGAACACCGTTTTTATAGAAGTACCGGTAAGCACTTTTCACCCTGTAAAAACAGTAAACGACCTACTAAGGCCAGGCCATCAGTAGATCGTTACTTATTTAATTTCTTCTTATTTTATTTAATGCGCTGCAGCAACTTCAGCTGCGGGCCAAATAAATAGTATGCCCGCCTGCACGGCCATGCATACTATTACATAAAAGCTATTGATTAGGATATAGCTCAAACTTTTTTGTTCGTACAGTGCATGCATAATAGTCCAAGGCACTGCTACAAATAATGATAACATAACCCCATGAAATGCACCATGGAAAAACTGTGGCAGGTGCTCATCTGGATGCACCCAAGTAGAAAGGAAGGATGCAACCACTAAAGTCATTACAAAGGCAAGACCAAATATGACAGCCATATTACCTTTGCGTGCATCGTCCATGGTAAGCTTAGCGCCCTTCATCCAGGCTGTTCCAAATACTTTGGGATTGTACCATACAAAGCCTATGGCCATGCTGGAAATTGCGGCTACCACTACGGCAAGCCAGTTAGTTTGTTCAAACATAGTGTGTATTATTTAAAGATTTATGCTAACGAAAGTAGTCAAAAGCATAAAATGAAATTGCAATTTTCCGAATAAGAGCAAAAACTATTTCTTCCACTGTTCCACTTCCACAGTTTGCTTACAAAGAAATATTTCATCAGCATTGTTATTAGATGCTATAAAGATGGTTCTATTTGTTTGATGTTCGCTCAAAATGGATTGATACCATTTACTATAATGAGCATCTAAATGCGAAGTAGGTTCATCTAAAAGTAACAAAGGCGTTTCTGCCAGTATGGCCAGGCCAAGCTTTACACGTTGGCGCATACCGCTACTATATTGTTTTAATGGTTTGTTCATTTGATTTTCCAATTGCACTATTTGCGCAAAATCATTTAAACCTATTCCATTGCGAAACGATTTAAACTTTAGAAAAAACTCCACATTTTCTTTAAGCGTAAATTCATCATAGACACTTACATAAGGTGTAGCCCACGACATATGCTTATACAACTCCTCCACCTGCACCAAACCACTGTTACATTGCCAGGTAATGCCTCCTGCGCTAGGCGACAAGTAACCGGAAATAATTTGTAGCAGTGTGCTTTTGCCAGAACCATTGCCACCCACTATAGCAGCGCAAGATGGCCCCTCAAATCGCATTGTAATTTCTTTAAAAATCCAATCGCGATTAAAGCGTTTACCTATGTTTTGCAATTCTACTGTCATAGCCACACTATGCATTTTTCTTAATATTACGATTGAGGAAATATACCACTGCCAAAATATTAATGGAGAGGTAAATCACCTTCGCCCAAACCATTACCTTTACCGCATCTATCTCATTCATGCCCTGGTGATAGGCAAATGCAAATGCAATAACTACCGCCACAAAATGAATTGCATCTATAATTAATGTGTACCACTGCAAATGCAATCTATTAAAAATAAATGACAAGGAAGAAATAGCAAAATTGAGCGCAAACCAAAATGACAATATCCTTAAATATTCTATTGCACTTTGCCACTGGCTGCCAAAAACAAAACCCAAAGTGTTGTACGGAAGCAAATGCACTATGAGCACCATAATTGCGGCAAAGGCAAGAAAGCGATAGAGATTTCTTAAAAAGAAAGATTTTAGTTCAACAGGGTCATGCATTTCTGAAATACGCTGATAAAAAACTTGCCCATAACTTCCTGCCAACATACCCAATGGATTAAAAAATATTCTTCGGCTGAGTGCTATAAATGCTATAGGCACAAGCGCCTTTTCGCCATAAAAAAAAGTAAAAACTGCCACGTGTGCCCACTGGGCCACACTATTAAGTATAGCACCCCAAACACTGTACAGCGGATATGCTTTATATTCTTTGGCCAGCTCCCACAACCTTTGTTTGGATAGTTGCGCAATAGCTTTTGGCTCGTCTTTTAAAAACTTAAACCATGAATAAGAAGCGGTAACTATATGCCCAAATACAGCACCACTAACCAACCCCCAAGCCGCTGGGCTAAACCAACCTGCAGCTACCTTTATGGGCTCGCCACTAGCCGCATAAAGCATGCGCGCTGTAGATGCTACACGATAATCTTTTTTTCTGCTAAACCAATAATTGACGGTTTGAAAAACACCTGCACAAAACACTGCAGCAGGCAAGGTGAATAGCAACCATCGCAAATGACTATTATGATTAGCACTGGCAATAAACTGAGAAGTAAAACACAAAACCAGCAAGAGTAAAAGGCTTGAATAAAATGCCACTCGAATAGAAAGGCCTAGCACATGCCTTGCATCTTCATGACTTTTGGGTTGCATTACAGCAAATTCATAGCGACCTGTAATTATTAAAATAAGTGTGCCGCATATGAAGGAGTATTGCTCATAGGTAGCAAAATCGTTAAGCGAAAAAAGCCTTGTCAGAATAGGTGATAACAACAAAGCAATAAACTGCCCAAGGGCAGTGCCTGTCATAAGTGTTAGCACATTTTTTACAAACTCACTCTTTAGCGGATTGCCTGTGGTACCTGATATTTTGGACAGAATGCTGATACCGACTTATTTTTTTCTCTCGTTTAGAAAATAAAAAAAAACTGAATAAATTAAACTGCGCCTAGCACCTTCTCTATGCGCGGTGCGCTGTGGTATATACGCTCTATTATATCTACCACCTTCATGCCTTCCATGGCATTAGTAGTTATGTTAGTGCGGCCTTTAAGTGTGTCTACCACATTTTGAATAATGTAAATGTGGTTAGCAGCAGAGCCTTTGTATTGCCCATAATCATTAGCTGGATTTCCTTCTGCCAATAAAGGCATTTCGTAATCTTTTATATGGCAGTATGACACTTCGTTCATGTACTGGCCGCCAAGTTTTACTGTACCCTTCTCACCTATTATGGTTAGGCTGCTCTCATAATTTACATCGTGCACAGCTGTGGAAAAGTTGAAATTACCAATACCACCATTCACAAAATCGAAACTCACAATGCCTGAGTCTTCAAAAGCTGTATTGTCTTGATGATTAAAATCGCGAAAGCGTGCCTGAATATTTTTAATATCACCAAAAAGCCAAAACATGATATCGATAAAATGACTGAATTGTGTAAACAAAGTGCCACCATCCATGTCCATAGAACCTTTCCAGTAATTCTTTTTATAGTAGCGATGGTCGCGGTTCCAAAAACAGTCCACCTTTACCATAAATATTTCGCCCATTAATTTTTTATCTAACACATCCTTTATCCAAACACTGGGCGGGCTGTATCTGTTTTGCATTACACAAAATACTTGCTTATGAGCACTAAGGGCTTGGTAAAGCATTTTTTCGCAGTCGGCCTTGTGCAGCGCCATCGGTTTTTCTATTACCAAATGTTTTTCGTGAGACAGTGCCAGCAGACCATGCTCAGCGTGCAGGCCATTGGGCGTGCACACGCATACCACATCGCACTCTACAGCCTTTAGCATTTCCTGCGGGTCTTTAAAAAACGGTATGTCGTATTCCACACCACACTCTTCTTTAGAGCGCACATCGCACATAGCCACCAACTCGCTCTCCTCGTTACGCACCACCATTTCTGCGTGCCTTTTGCCAATGTGGCCAGCCCCTATTACAGCAAACTTTATTTTAGACATTGTATCACTAATATTTAATTGAACTAAAACCACCGAGCTTACCGGAGGCGGGACGAATTTAAGCAGGTAGTGGAAAAAGACACGGATGAACTACATAATTGCATGACGAGTGGTACAAAAAACCACCACATAAGCTATACTTTTGATGCCATGGCAGAAATAATAAGGATAGAAAACCTAACACGACATTACAAGATAGGTGAAGAAACCGTGAAGGCTCTGAACGGTATAAATCTGTCCATAAATAAAAACGAATACGTAGCCCTAATGGGCCCAAGCGGCAGCGGCAAGAGCACTATTATGAACATAATAGGCTGTTTGGACACGCCCACCTCTGGCCGCTATTTTCTAAATGGCCCTGATGTGGCGCAGCTTACAGACAATGAACTGGCCGAAATAAGAAATAAAGAAATAGGTTTTGTATTCCAAACCTTTAATCTATTGCCTAGATATACGGCCCTGGAAAATGTGGCTTTGCCACTAGTATATGCTGGTGTAAGCAAAGAAAAACGAACTGAAAGAGCCAAGGAAGTGCTTAGTCAGGTAAAGCTTGCAGACCGTATGACCCACCGCCCCAACGAGCTATCGGGCGGGCAAAGGCAGCGCGTAGCTGTAGCCAGAGCATTGGTGAACAAGCCCTCCATCATATTAGCCGATGAGCCTACTGGAAACCTTGACACTAAAACCAGCTATGAAATAATGAACCTTTTTCAGGAAATACATGATTTAGGGAACACTATAATAGTGGTAACACACGAGGAGGACATAGCCCGCCATGCGCACCGCATAGTGCGGCTGCGCGATGGTTTGGTAGAAAGTGACGAGAAAAATGTACCCATACGCCTCAATGTGACTGCCTGAACCGACATAGTTTTGCTCAAAAATCTGGTATTTCAATAATCATTTAGCGGCAAGCCCGAAGCGCTATTTACATTCGCGCCTTTAAAATTTATTCTTAACTCATAATGTCTTCACACACAGATATTGCAACACTTTATGCAACACAACCCATATCCTCGCAGGTAACTGTGAAGGCATGGGTGCGTACTTTTCGCAACGACCAGTTTATAGCCGTAAGCGATGGCTCCACTATAAAAACATTACAAATAGTAATAAAGAAAGAAGAGCATGACGAGGCCAAGCTTAAAAAGCTCAATACCGGAGCGTGCATATCAGCCTCAGGCACTTTAGAAAAATCGTTGGGCAAAGGGCAGGAAATAGAACTGATAGCCAGCGAGCTTATCATTCTTGGAGAATGCGACCCCAATGAATTTCCTATTCAAATGAAGCGCCACTCGCTTGATTTTTTGCGCGAGAAAGCTCACCTGCGTTTTCGCACCAACACATTTGGCGCAGTGTTTCGCATGCGTCATCACCTGGCATTTGCTATACATAAATATTTTAACGACAAGGGTTTCTTTTACCTGCACACGCCTATAATAACCGGCAGCGATGCTGAAGGCGCAGGCGAAATGTTTAGAGTAACCACCCTTGACATAGCCAATACGCCAATGGTAGATGGCAAGGTAGATGTGTCGCAAGACTTTTTTGGCAAAGAGAGCAACCTAACAGTAAGCGGACAATTGGAAGCTGAATTAGCTGCTATGGCGCTAAGCAAAGTGTACACCTTTGGGCCCACTTTTAGAGCGGAAAACTCTAATACCAGCAGGCACTTAGCAGAGTTTTGGATGATAGAGCCTGAGGTAGCCTTTAACGATATTATAGCCAATCAGGATTTAGCAGAAGACTTTTTAAAATACTGTTTGTTCTACGCACTTACCAAGGCAAAAGATGATTTAGAATTTTTGCAAGAGCGAGAAATAAATGAAGACAAACTAAAGCCTGTAGAAGACAGACAAAGTATGCCACTCATGCAGCGATTGGAATTTGTGGTGAACAACAAATTTGAAAGAATAAGCTACACAGAAGCTATTGAAATACTTCTAGCATCTAATCACTACAAAAAGAAGAAATTCAAATTTGATGTAAAGTGGGGCATAGATTTACAAAGCGAACATGAGCGCTACCTGGTAGAAAAACACTTTCAAAAACCCGTAATAATAACAGGATACCCTGCGGCCATAAAAGCATTTTACATGCGCATGAATGAGCCTGATGCAGAGGGCAGAGAAACAGTGGCCGCTATGGACATATTGGTGCCTGGTATAGGTGAAATAATAGGTGGCTCGCAGCGCGAAGAGCGCTATGAGGTGTTGCAGAAAAAGTGTGTACAGTTTAACATACCTGAAGATCACATTTGGTGGTATTTAGAGACACGCAAGTTTGGCACATGCCCTCATGCAGGATTCGGCCTAGGTTTTGAGCGATTAATAATGTATGTAACAGGTATGCAAAACATTCGCGATGTAATACCTTTCCCACGTACCCCGCAGAACGCAGAATTTTAAGAACATAAATTTATTATGCATAAAAAAAACCATTCTATCATTTAGAATGGTTTTTTTATTTCCTTTTTTCAGGTAACAAATCAGAATAAATTACTTCTTGCCTTTGCCACCTTTAGGTCCTTTTACAGCGCCACCTTTGCCAGGCTTAGGCGAACTTTTTGAACCTTTGCCTCCCTTGTTATTATCATTTGCATTAGCCGCAGGTTTTGCCTGTTGCTTGTTTGGCTTTTTCACGTTAGCATCTGCTTTATGTGGCTTGCCACTGTCATTGTGGTCGCCTTTATTACGATCACCTTTTACATTATCACCCTTGCCTCCATGGCCATCTTTGTTCCCCTTGGCTTTATTATGTGCATTGGCTTTATGCACTTCATGAGCCTTTGCATATTTAGTATGCACTTTTGGCGACACTACTCTTCGCGAAGCATACACACCATGCGCCTTGTGACATCTTTGCACATTTACTACATGGTAACGCGCGTTGTAATGCCTGCAATGCCCCCTATGTGCGCGCCAGCCATATGGTCTCCATGGTTTCCATCTCAAAGGGTACGACCTCCAGCGGTAGGGCGACACCCAGGGCTTGTAAGTACGAACGTATACAAATTGCACACTTGGCCACAACCATACATTCATCACCGCTGGTCGTGTTTCCATGGCTGGGCTTGGTCCACCCTTGCCACCTGATGCTTTCTCTTCTGCAGGTTCTACATATTCAGTTTCACCATACAATTCCTCATCGCCTACTATTTGTATTTGAGCAGCTGCCTCGCCTGTCTTTTCCAATTCTATTACTGCTATATCTTGCGCTTCTTTTTCGTCCACTGCCACTTGCAATACAATGGCATGTGCATCATCTTGCATATTATCTACCACGCGCACATAATCCACCTCGCCATCATCATTAAGGTCCAAATTGTTTACATGGTTTGATTCCGCATTGAGGGCCTTTTCAAAATCCTCAATGGAACTTGCTTTGCTAAACATTTCCAAAGCACCCTGCAGCGAAAAATTATCGCCACCTAGCCCGGTGCTGTCTTCTTGCGCTACTGATACTGTAGCCAATATTGCGAACGAAATACTACTTAATATTTTTTTCATGACTTCTTAAATTTGAGTTTTGACTTTGTTTTTTTAAAATAGTTTAATTGATTTCAGAATAAAACACCATAGCATTGCAAATAAGATGCTGCAACAAAGCTATGTTAAATACCATGCCATTATAAATGCATTACCCATAAGCATAATAATGCTGGTAGCAGGGCTATTGCGCTTTTGGAAAGCACACTGCATTCCCTTCACCCATGACGAGTATAGCAGCCTGTATAGAGCAGATTACTCATCATTTTCAGAAATGATACAGCAGGGTGTTATTACAGACACGCACCCACCACTATCTCAAATCATTTATTATTTATTGCTCAAAACAGGTGGCAACCACGAGCTATGGATAAAAGCGCCTTACCTGCTTATGGGCTTGGCAAGTGTGTGGTTATTATACTTGATAGGTAAGCGTTGGTTTACTGAAACTACGGCACTATTGGCTGCAGCCTTTTTTGCTGTGTTGCAAGAAAGTGTAATGCATTCGCAAACTGCACGGCCATATGCGTTGGGTTGCTTTTTCATTTTACTTACTTCGTGGTGGCTCTCATATATTTTTTTGTTGCCCAAAAAAACCAATTATACACACTGGGTTTTGGCTGGCCTTCTGTTGGCATTAAGCGCACTATCGCACCATTTTAGTATGTTGTTGGCAGCCATTATTTTTGCGTTGTTTGCCATAGGCAGTTGGCCTAAAAACTGGCGCATGGTTTTTACCATTGCCACAGTTGCCATAGTTATCTATCTACCCAATTTAGTAGTGCTAAAACATCAGCTGGCGCAAGGTGGTATAGGCACTGTGGTGTCAGCTCCTAAGGCCTCTTTTCTATTGCACTATTTCTATTACATCTTTCATTATTCTTATATTTTTATAGGCGCGCTTATAGTTGTGTTATCTGCTTGTATAGTGCAGCTTCAATCTGGTTTCAATAAGAAAAATTCATTTTTAGCATTGTCGCTTTTTATATTGAGCTATGCATTTGGCCATTGCTATTCTGTATATGTAGCACCGGTAATGCATCATCGGGTTCTTTATTTTTCATTGCCGTTTTTTCTGCTTTTTCTTTTTTCATTCTCCAAAGAATTTTCATTCAAATGGAAAATTTTAAGCATACAGCTTATTCTTTTCGCTGGCAGCTACACATTGGTAAATGAGCGTTTGTATTACAAAATATTTTACACATCGGGTTATGAGGGTGTGTGGGGAGCGAGCCTTGCAGCGCAGTTACCCAATAACAAAACCATGAACTTGCTAGCTTATACGCCATACATGCTGGAACTACAAAAAAGCAAATCGAGCCAGATCATGGCAGTAACCAACCCTGATAGTACGTGGCAAATGAACGACTTTGTTCAATTAGCAGATACTACCACAGCCACTAATTTTAATGCTGCATTTACTATGCAGTATTACAAACCACCTATAGAAGCGCTGGCTATGCTTGCAAAAAAATATGGATACATAAAAACGCATTACAATTATTTCAACTCATGGTTTTATAATTTTTCAAAGTCGCCCTCGCCCAACAATGCGTTTAGAGTAATAAATGCCAATGAAACCACTTTGTCCATTTCATCGCAACTAAGTAAGGACAGTGTAAGTGGTGCTTATACCTTTTTATCTGCACAAGAATTTGGATATAAAAACACACTAAACATTCCAAACAATAAAATAAATACTACCGACTGGATAGTGGCACATGCAGAGGTAGAATGCGCACCCAACTCATTGTCCGAACTGGTGCTGGTAGCAAAACAAGGGCAAAAAGAAATTGCTTACCTCTCTGTGGAATTTGGCAAATTCACTTTGCCTAACCGAACCAAACAGGATATTTATTTGGCACTTTACTCCATAGACCTATTGGACCGAAATAAGAAGTATGAGCTGGAAGCCTATGTATGGAATCATGGTGAAACCTTAAAAGTGCACCTAATAGACTACTATGTAATAGACGGAAACCCAATGATGTATTCACTTTATGAGCCGGTTAAGAAACAAGATATAAAAAAGCTGCCAAAAAGCGAATAAGTGACCTTGTGAAGCTACTTTTCGCCTTCATATCTTTGAGCCGTTATGTTAAAGCAACATTTACAACAAAAATTACAAGCCAAGCTTTCGCCACAGCAAATTCAGCTTATGAAAATGCTACAAATTCCTACTATGGAATTGGACCAGCGCATAAAAGACGAAATGGAAAGCAACCCCGCCTTAGAGGAAGGGCAAGATGAGGAAGAAAAGGAAAAGGAAGAAGAAGACATGACACCCGAGGAGGTGGAGGCCGAAGAGCAGGAAAAAACCGAAAACGATGATTTGGACATTACTGACTACTTCGATGATGATGAAACTCCTGATTATAAATTAAGCGTAAACAATCGCGGTTCTGATGATGATGACCGCCAAAGCCCTATAGGTGCCGGCCGCACTTTTCAAGACTTGCTGTATGACCAGCTAAGCATGACCGATTTAGAAGAAAACGAGTTGCTATTGGCTGAATACCTAATAGGCAACTTAGATGAAAGTGGTTATTTAAGAAGAGAGCTTGCAGCCATAGCCAACGATTTGGCATTTGGCATGAACATAAGTACAGATGAAAAAGAACTGGCAGAAATACTAAAGTCCATACAGCAGCTGGACCCTCCGGGTATAGGTGCACGCGACCTACGCGAATGTTTGCTTATTCAAATAAGAAGAGATGAGGATAAGGATGTAGACACCAAAATGGCAGAACTCATCATTACCAAATACTTCGAAGAATTTACCAAAAAGCATTACGAAAAAATAGCCAAGCGACTAGAGCTAACAGATGATGAACTAAAGCCGGCTATTGAATACATACTGCACCTTAATCCTAAGCCAGGCAACAGTATGTCTGAGTCGTCTAGAGCGGTGCAACATATAGTGCCAGACTTTATAGTAACGGTAGAGAATGATGAATTAAAACTGTCGTTAAATAGTCGCAATGCGCCTGAGTTAAAGATAAGTCGCGAGTATAAAGATATGATGCAACACTATGCATCGCAAAAAACAAAAGACAAAAAAGAGAGAGAGGCTATGGTTTTTGTAAAGCAAAAAATAGACTCTGCCAAATGGTTTATAGATGCCATAAAACAACGGAACGATACTCTGCTATTTTGCATGCAAGCCATAGTGGATTATCAGAAAGAGTTTTTCCTGAGTGGCGATGAAACCAAGCTAAAGCCAATGATATTAAAAGACATAGCGGATATGGTGCAAATGGACATAAGCACTATAAGCCGCGTGGCCAATAGTAAATACGTGCAAACTCCACATACTACCTACTTGCTAAAATATTTCTTTAGCGAGAGTATGAGTACTGATGAGGGTGAGGAAGTATCATCGCGCGAGGTAAAACAAATACTGCGCGATGCTATAGGCGAAGAAACCAAGCGCAAGCCACTAACCGACCAACGGTTAATGAAAATACTGAATGAGAAAGGCTATAACATAGCCCGCAGAACAGTGGCCAAATACCGCGAGCAATTAGGTATACCTGTGGCTCGACTTCGCAAAGAGTTATAAAAAAATATGTATCGCCTAGCACAATTTCTCTCAATACTGTTTCATCCGCTATGGATGCCTCTGGTAATCTACTTAACTGTGCGCACAGTAGACCCTTATTATATAGGCAGCACAGCAGGCGATCATTTTGTATTTCTGCTGCTGGGCATAAACATTGTAGCGCCTGCATTAAGCATGCTTATAATGATAAAGTATGGAATGCTTACAAGCATAGAATTGCGCGAGCGTAAAGAAAGATTTGGCCCATACATGCTGGTAATTTTTTATTACGTGCTATCTTATGTGATGCTGCGCTGGAAAGGAGTGCACCTTCCTGAAACAGTATTTAGTTTCTTCATATCGGTGGTGCTCTCGCTTATTATGAGCATGGTTATAAATTTATTTTGGAAAATATCTGTACACATGCTAGCACAAGGCGGAGTATTTGGCACCTTGTTAGGTGTAAATGTTATAGACCCTAACATGGATATTTTGTTTCCTACACTTTCATTAATTATGGCCGGTGCTACAGCCTACTCACGACTTTATTTAGATGCCCATACACCAGGTCAGGTTTATGCAGGATTTTGTTTGGGCACTATTATTAATTTCCTGATTATCTCTACTAAATTTATGATTTAGCCTTTTTTCTGCAGATTCTGTTCCCAAAGCCAGGCGTCTTTCACAGCATCTTCCAAGGTCAACTCTGCTTTCCAGTTTAACAGCTTCTCAGCCTTGGTAGTATCTGCCCATACTTGCTCCACATCGCCAGGTCTGCGCGCACCTACAACGTAATTTAGTTGCTCCCCCGTAACTCGCACAAAGGTTTTTATAGCATCCATTACACTGTCGCCCCTGCCCTGTCCTATGTTAAACACATCGCATTCACCTTCATTTTTATCGAGCCAAAGAATAGCACTTACGTGCGCCTTGGCTAAATCTACCACATGTATAAAATCGCGAATACAAGTGCCATCTAAAGTATTATAATCATCGCCAAACACTACTAACTGATGCCTTATACCTATAGCTGTTTGCGTTATATAAGGCATAAGATTGTTAGGCACACCAAAAGGCAACTCGCCTATGTGGCCGCTTGGATGAGCGCCCACGGGATTAAAGTACCTAAGCATAGCCGAGGTAAGTTTTGGAAATGCCTTGTGCTGATCCCAAATTATTTGCTCGCTAATTTGCTTTGTGTATCCATATGGTGAAGCAGCAGCTTTTAATGGACTAGTTTCCATTACCGGATTTTCGTCAGGCTGGCCATATACAGTGCAGCTGCTGCTAAACACTAGCTTGGTCATGCCCACCAGCTGCATTACTTCCAATATCACAACGAGCGATAGCAAATTGTTTCTATAGTACTTCAGAGGATTTTCCACACTTTCGTTTACAGCCTTATATGCAGCAAAATGAATAACAGCATCTGGTTTTTCTGTTTTGAATATTTCAAGCACTGCATCTTTATCAGTACAATCTGTTCTATAAACAACAGGAGTGCGGCCCAACAATTTTTGTAAGCCCTTTAGCACCCGCTCATCGCTATTGCTAAAATCGTCAATAATAATAGGCTCATAGCCAGCGTTTATTAGCTCTACCGCTGTGTGCGAGCCAATAAATCCTGCGCCCCCGGTGACGATAATTTTTTTCATGTACTATAATATCTAATTTAAATGAAACATAAGCAACAGGACGAATGTATGAACTGAAGCTTGTGTCCACTGCATTCTATAGCGATTTCATATTTTTTTTCATAAAAATGAAACTTTATAAATGTGAGTGTGGTACAAACTGACTAACCAACCTAACTTAAACAAATTATGGAACTCCAAACTGCGACCGCCAGGTACGACTTGTCGTATCTCAATCAGGTCTTTCAAGGAAATCGGGAGATGATACACAACATCATCAAACTCTTCCTTCAACAAGTACCCAACTACATTGACGAAATGGAAGAATGCGTTCGAAAGAACGAACCGCTTTCTTTGCATCCTTTGGCACACAAAGCCAAGAGCTCTATATCCATGCTCGGTATAAAAGACATGGAAATAGACATCCTACAAATAGAGCAAGACAGTAAGCACTTGCGCAATTTGGATGGACTGCCTGCACTCGTGAGTAGAGTAAGGGAAAACTGCAACATCGTTTACCAACAACTTAGCGAACAACTGGAGCGACCCGGGTTAGCTGCATAGTGCAACTAACACACGGAAAACGTTACTACACGATGATATAGGGTGGAGAGCCGCCTTGTACTTAGGCAATTCTTTGACCAAAAAGCAAGGCGGTTTTTCTTTTCTTCTCATCATCTCGTGTTATTGGCTTCCGTTGGTTATCCAAAACCAATCACAAAAAAATTAAGGTGCCATTCTTAAGTCCGCAGACTAATGACGGAGCTTTAAGAACGCAACTAATAATCGTATAGGGTGGAGAGCCGCCTTGGAGCAATGCAATACTTTTTTGTACCAGAACAAGGTGGTTTTCTTTTTTACATAAAAATTGGAATGTAGAAATAGCGTGGCATGTAGCTGCATAGCACCATTCAACATTCACACAACAGATATAGGGTGGAGAGCCGCCTTGGAGCAATGCAATTCTTTTTGTACCAGGACAGGGTGGTTTTCTTTTTTTCTTAAAAAATAAAAATATCGGAATGTTTGAAATAGCGGAGCATGCAGCTGCATAGCACCATTCAACATTCACACGACAGATATAGGGTGGAGAGCCGCCTTGGAGCAATGCAAATCTTTTTGTGCCAGGACAAGGTGGTTTTCTTTTTTACATAAAAATTCGAATGTTTGAAATAGCGGGGCATGCAGCTGCATAGCACCAATCAACATTCTAACAAAAGATATAGGGTGGAGGGCCGCCTTGGAGCAATGCAATTCTTATTGTACCAGGACAACGTGGTTTTCTTTTTTTTTCTTAAAAAATAAAAATATCGGAATGTTTGAAACAGAGTAGCATGCTACTTCATGTCACCAATCAACATTCTAACAAAAAATATAGGGTGGAGGGCCGCTTTGCTAAAAACAAATTATTGTTGGAAGCAGGCGGTTTTCTTTTTCTAATAGACTATTTTTTTCCTCCCGGGTTCGTAACATCTCTCCACCATTGGCTTTCACTTGCATAAATTTCATTCGATTTGTAAGCTTATATCTAATCATACGTTTTACTCCATTTTAGTTGGTCGACTAAATAAATAACATTGTCGAAGTTTTTCGGTTCCTGCTGAAATTCAGCTAGTTGACATAGGTCAATATCGTATTTCAAAACCCTATATTTCATAGGGCTTTCAGCTTCGTAAGGCTCGCTTAACACTCCAATAACAATTTATATGCTTGCATAGCATTTAAATTTGTGCCATCTAATAAACATTATCAATCCTCGGATTGTTTTTTGTTGTATTAGTAACCTCCCATCTAGGTTTTCAAAGTGGGTAGGTTTTGGTTAAAGGTTTAGTGACTTGAGGCTGCCAACGGGCGGCCTCATGTTTTTTTACACCATTAGTATCTATGTATAACACAATAAAACTTATATAAATCAAAAGCCGATTTCCAAATGGAAATCGGCTTTTAGTTTTATAACCTAATGATAGAGTGAGGACCAAATTGTATTTTCAAATTCTAGTCTTCTTCTGCATCAAAAAATTCTTTTATTCTATTCAAGAAACCCACGGTTCCTCTTGAGTCGCGCTGTTTTTCTTTTATAGTACTTGCTACAGTTTCTTGTGCTACCGGTTCAGCAGTAGAGCCTATGTTGCCTTTGTATTTGGTTTCTAACCCATGTATTACCAAACCTACGCCTGTGCTCATAGCTGGTATTAGCAGATTATCGTTAGCTGCCTTAGCCACATGCTCATTAGGATATCCTATGCGGCAATCCATACCGGTAATGTACTCCACCAGTTGCTTCATATGCTTTAGTTGCGAGCCGCCACCAGTAAGCACTATGCCCGCTATAAGTTGTTTTTCAAAACCGCTATTGCGAATTTCATAATGCACATGCTCCAATATTTCCTCCATGCGCGCCTGAATAATATCGCTCAGGTTGCGCAATGAAATCTCTTTAGGATCGCGACCTTTAAGGCCTGGTATGCATACTATTTCATTGTGCTTATTTTCGGTAGCAAGTGCGCTACCAAATTTCACCTTCAATTGCTCTGCCTGATTGCGCATAATGGTGCAGCCCTGCTTAATATCTTCTGTAATAACGTTGCCGCCAAAAGGAATAACTGCAGTATGTCGAATAATACCATCTTGAAAAATGGCAATATCTGTAGTGCCACCACCAATATCAATTAGTGCCACACCAGCCTCGCGCTCTTCATCGCTTAGCACAGCAGCAGCGCTGGCCAATGGCTCCAGTGTAAGAGCTTCCACCGTTAAGCCTGCTTTGGTAATGCATTTATAAATATTTTTTATAGCAGTAACTTGTCCGGTTATGATATGAAAGTTGGCTTCCATTCTTACACCGCACATGCCCACCGGTTCTTTTATTCCGGTTTCGCTATCTACAGTAAACTCCTGTGGCAACACATGTATGATGTCTTCGCCTGGCAATACCACAAGCTTATACATATCTTCTATAAGCAAGTCTATATCGGCCTTCGTTATTTCATCATCCATGCTTCTGCGTGTACGCATGCCTCGGTGTTGTAGACTTTTAATATGCTGGCCGGCAATGCCCACATTTACTAACTTTATGTCCACGCCACTTTCGCGTTCAGCCTCTTCTACTGCCGCGCGAATGCTGGTCACTGTTTTTTCAATGTTGCTTACCACACCTCTGGTTACACCAATGCTTTCGCTCCTGCCAATTCCCAGAATTTCAATTTTATTGTTTTCCATTCTGCGGCCTACCAGGCATGCAATTTTGGTGGTTCCAATGTCCAAGCCTACTACAATTTCTGAATTCATTCTTTTGTTATTCTATTTCCGAGTTAATAAAAAAAAGCCACACTCTCAACGGTCATTCTAAAGTTTCATCCTTTCGGAATTTAACTTAAGAATCAATCACCTTCTTTTTTAATTCAAACGCTTCACACACACTACCTGGCCATCATATTCCAAATGTATGGAGCTATAATTATTCAGGTCTTTAGAGTGAACGGTATTTGCATAAAAAGCCATTAGCTTTTTAAACTTTTCTTCTAGGTTATTGGCATCGCCCATATTGATGCGATGATTGCCAAGACGAGGTATTACTTCAAAATCGCCCGATGAGGTAATGTGCACATGTTCCACCTGGGCTTTCCAAAATTCATTTTGAGAAATAAACTTAGTGAAGGTGTATATGTCGTCAAGTTTGGTACTGCCCAAAAATTGTTGGTCATTGGCTCTATCCAAAAAACTTGTGATGTGCATTTTTTCGTTTATACTACCCACAAACACTGGCACCTTAGCTGTATAATGATTTGACAGGGCCATTGTGAATCCATCTTTATCCAAATAAAAGCTACTGCCATCCTCGTTAAAAATGCGGGCAATAGGTGTGCGTTGTTCTACTCTTATTACACACCTTCCGTCTACCGAAGTATACACGTATGCTTCCTTTACAGTAGAGTTTTCAGCTATTTTTTTATGAATTGCTTTTATATCAATCTGGTCTATTTCAGCACCCTCAATTTTTTCTGAAGCCTGATGCGCTAGTTGAGAAATGTACTTTTCATCTAAATATGCTTTGCCTTCAGGAGCTTGAATTTGGACATCTAACTTCCAGCACAAAGTACTTTTTTGCTTGTGGTGCACAAAACCAAGGAGCGTAAACAACACCAAAGCTCCACCCACCGCAAGCGAGTTTATCACAAGACTTCTCTTACGCTTTCTGCGCTGAATGTCTTTGAGCAATATGTTTTTTTCTGAATTCACTTTGTTTTAGGGGTGCTCCACATATCTGCCACCATAGGCACTAAAGCATCTATGTCGCCTGCACCTAGCATTAGCACTACCTGGCGCGGTTTACGGCTTAATTCAGCTAATAACTCACTTTTTTCTACTAGTATTTTTTCCGGGTTAGACATTTTATCCAACAGCATTTGTGAATGAACTCCCTCTATAGGCAACTCTCTGGCGGGGTATATTGGCAAAAGCACTATTTGGTCCAAAAGGTCAAGACTTTTCGCAAATTCATCAGCAAAATCGCGGGTTCTGGAAAACAAATGAGGCTGAAATACTCCGGTAATGTTGCTATTAGGGTAAAGTTCCTTTACACTGTTAATGCAGGCTTTTAATTCTTCCGGATGATGGGCATAATCGTCTATAAGTACCAAATCTTGTCGCTTTATTCGGTATTCGAACCTGCGCCTAACACCTTTAAAAGCGGCCAAAGCAGCCCTTAACTGAGGCTCGGTAATACCTGCCATAATTACTGCAGCGCAAGCTGCAACCGCATTCTCCACATTGTGCCTACCAGGCAGGCCAAGCTGCAAATTAGAAATGGTGACGCTTACCTCCTTGTATCTGAACCCGACAGAATTAGGCTCAGGTTTTATTTTTAAATCAAAAAAGTACTCGCCATTTTCAATTCTTACATTTTCACCTTTGAACTCGGCATGTTCATTCAAAGAATATTCCGCCACCTGAAACTCGGTTTCAGGAATACCCAAATTGAGTTCTTTCTTAACAATGAGTGCGCCTCTGTGACGAGTTTTAAGGGCAAAAAGCTGAAATGATTCCAGCATATACTCATGCGAACCATAAATATCCAGATGGTCAGCATCGGTGCTGGTAATAATACTTATGGTGGGAGATAGTGTAAGAAATGAGCGGTCGTACTCATCGGCCTCTACTACTGTCCACAATGCACTTTTGCTAAGCAAAAGATTCGTATTGTAGTTAGACGATATGCCGCCAAGAAATGCATTGCAACCCCAGCCAGCGTGTTGCAATATGTGCGCTATGAGTGTGCTGGTGGTGGTTTTGCCATGCGTGCCCGCCACTGCTATAGTTCTTGAATGTTCTGTAATTAAACCCAGTACCTGCGAGCGCTTCAGCAAGGTATATTCATTTTCCGAAAACCAATTAAGCTCTATACTGTTTTTTGGAATAGCCGGAGTGTAAACCACCATTACCTTTTGCTTCTCAGTAAGTTTTACAAGCTGCGGAATTTCCAGTATTGAATCGTCATAATGCACCGCTATGCCTTCCATTTCGAGTTCCGTAGTAAGTGCAGTGCGCGTTTTGTCGTAGCCTAATACATGATGGCCTTGTGTATGAAAATAACGGGCCAGGGCCGACATGCCTATGCCCCCAATGCCAAGGAAATAGTATACTTCTATTTTAGCGAAACTCATGGAAGAAAGTTGGTTGTGTAGCGTGCAAAATGGAATTAAAAGTCTTGCTTTGTAATCGTCACGGCATTTTTTTTCACACAATAGGTTCGCAACAAGTTGTGAATACGAAATAGTATCTCATTATTACTTTTGTTTCGCACACGCACGAATAAAAACAACGGCTATTGAGAGCCGTTGGTCAATGAATTGAGAAGGAATGCAAGAGGAAAACAAAGCTCATAAAAAATCCCGCACCAATTGGTTCATTATGTTATTAAACATAATGGCGATTGTGTCTTTAATATTAGCCTATGGCGCCTCGCATATAGCTCCCTCCTACTATGGTTATCTAAGTTTGTTTGGTTTATCCTACCCATTCATATTGGGGGCAAATATTCTATTCATCATATACTGGTTATTTAAGAAAAAAAGGTATGCCCTATTTTCTGCCATAGCCATAGTATTAGGTGCAACACATATCACGGATTTTTTTCAGATATCATTCCCGCCTGCTGCCAAGGCGAATACCACTAAAATAAAAGTGCTCACCTATAATGTGAATTTGTTCGGCTACTACCAGGCCAATACAAATAAGAAAATAAGAAATAAAATTTTTGATGTGCTTAAACGCGAACAGGCTGACATTCTTTGCTTTCAAGAGTTTTACCAAACCGACCGCGATGGTGTTTTTGAAACGAGGGATACACTGAAAAAATTTCTGCCCACGAAATATTATCATGAGCGATATACACATGCACTTACAGGCCAGCAATATTTTGGGGTAGCACTATTTTCCAAGTACCCAATAATTAAAAAGGGTCATGTGCCATTCGAAAGCGACCCCAACAACTTTTGTATTTATGCAGATTTACTTATTGGCAAAGACACTGTAAGGGTTTACAACACGCACTTTCAGAGCATCCGATTTAAACCAGAGGACTATGCTCTGGTGGACGGCAACAAGAACAAAGAAGACATAGATGATGGCAGCAAGCGCATAGCACGCAGATTAAAAATAGCATTTGTAAAAAGAGAAGAGCAAGTAAAGCGTGTGGCTAAAAGCATTGAGGATTGCCCGTATGAAATAATACTGTGCGGTGATTTTAATGACACACCAGTTTCTTACACTTACGAAACGTTATCAGATTTATTGGAGGACTCATTTATAGAAGCAGGCAACGGAATTGGAAATACGTATAACGGAGTTTTTCCATCTTTTAGAATAGATTACATAATGCACTCTGCAGGCTACCATGCTATAAAATACGAAACGCTTGACGAAGATCTTTGCGACCATTATGCAGTAACAGCTACTCTTGAAAAGAAGACCAAGGATTAATCTCCTTTGTCCTCAAAGTGTGTTTATGTTATTGCAGCTCCTTTTCAACAATTCCATTCCTTTTCAATTGCCATTCGTAACCTGTAATGGTGAGCAACAACATAAGCATACCATAAGCCAGGTCATCAGCAGGCATGCTGAATAATCTAAAACGCAGATTATGATCATTGTTGTACCACACTATTTTTTCTGTAATGGCATCCACATCAAAATTGAAAAAGGCATAGTTCCAAAATTCAACACCTGTGAGCACTCCGTTGGAGGTTAAGAATGGAACAAGAATGATAATGTACATGAGAAAAAACCAGTGCAGATAATTGCTTTTGAAAACAAATAAATGCAATAGCAAAAAAGCTGCACAAAGAAAATGAGCAGCAAATGTGTACCACTGACCAACGTGTGTAAATGCTATAGCCAAAGCCAATATGGCCGTTGTCAAGGCCAACGCTTTACCCAATTTATTAGACGGTGGTTTTTTAATAAGTAACGGCAGACAGTGATAAGTGAAACAACATGCATAAGGAATACATATAAAAAAAAGCCATTCTTCTATGGGCAAATTAATAATTTTAAATCCGATGGTGTATTTGTCATTAAATCCCCAAATGCCCTTGTGTGTAAAAAATATGTCCCATGGAATAAACAGAGCTCCCATAAAAAGAGCGCCCACGGCAAAATACTTCCACTTCAAATAAAACTTAAGCCGTGGATGAAAACTAAATAAAAAAGGGACTCCCACACAACTGAGATTGACCAGCATGTAGTAGTAATGAGGATTCATAATATTGAATAGAATTAAGCCCTTTTCATAGCTTTATAGGCAGCTGCTTCTCTAAAATACTTGAATGGAACGTACAACATTCCAAAACACTCACCTTCCTCTTTGCCCAAATGCTTATGGTGCACTTTGTGCGCCTTGCGAATAGCCCTGAAATAGACATTGTCAGTATGCTTGAACCAGTCGAAGCGCTGGTGTATAAGCACATCGTGAATCATGAAATAAGCAAAGCCATACATCATAATTCCAAGACCTATGAAAAATCTAAAATCGAATTGGGCCATTGCTCCAAACAGCATGAGCAAAAAACTAGGCACAGCAAAAATTAAGAAAAAAGCATCGTTCTTTTCGAAGAAACCCTTATGAGGATTATGATGATCTTCGTGAAAATACCACATGGTGCCATGCATCAAAAACTTATGTGTGCACCATGTTACCCCTTCCATGATAATAAATGTAGCCAGTGTAATTAATAATAAAATCATTTGTCAAAAGTAGTATTTACTTTATTAGAATCTAGTGCCATAAGCACGTGCGGTAGGGCAATTTTAAACCACTCAGTAAAAACATGTGGGTTATCATTTACCTCTAAAATAATGTCGTCTATTGCCATCCATTTCCAATCCATTACCTCACTTGGATTGGGAGTTGGGTTGTTGTTAGTGTATCCAATAAATACATGGTCTAATTCATGCTCAATCATTTCATTATCCAATTCAGCACGGTAAATAAAATGAAATGATTTTTCTATTTCGCATTGCATTCCCATTTCTTCCTGCAGGCGGTGCACTGCCGCTGTGTGTGTGCTTTGGTCAGGTATTGGGTGCGAGCAGCACGTGTTGGTCCACAATCCAGGGCTATGGTACTTTTCCAATGCACGTTGGTGCAGCAACATTTCCTCGTTCTCATTAAAAATAAAAATAGAAAAAGCTCTATGCAAGAGACCCTTTTGATGTGCCTCCATTTTTTCCATTGCACCTATTGGTGTATCATTCTCATCCACCAGCACCACCATCACCTCACTCATACCTTAAATTTTATTAGTTCGTTTTCCACGTCAGAACTTAGTTCTTCACTGTTTATCATAAACTGTATGGCCTTTTTCCAAAACTCTAAAGTGCTATCAACATTTTTTGCCTTAAGTGCATTGAGAACTATCAATGAGTCGTCTTTTAACTTATCGCTATACCCCACAAAAAAAGGAACTTCGCTTTGCACACTAAACCTCAAAAACCGAATCTCTGCGCTGTACCAATCAGAAGTTACTGCTGCTTCCAAAAGTGCCTTGCCTTTGCTAAAATAGTCCAGCTTTTCAGATACTGATGAGGCTACACCTGCATACATTGCAGTGGCTACGCCCTTATATGCTTTCAGCACATTGTCGGCTTCGTTTACCAGCTGCGCCTGTTTATAAAATTCTTTTATACCATCGGGAGTAGAAGCTGCAAAAAATAAAGTTCTCATTTTTGCCACATCAGCATTACAACACAAAACTCCGAGTGCAAAAAAAGTAGTGAGTAAATATCTCATCATAATAAATTAAGATTATGCAGTACATAACTTCTAAGCACGAGCGCAAACTTTTTTTGGTTGGGTATGCGCACACGCTCATGCATAATGCGATGGTATGGCATGTCTTTTATTTTTTTGAATAATCGCAAGTAGTATACATATGCCACATAAACACCAAAGCGCGCCTCGCGAGGCAATTTCTTAATACCTTCGTAAGCATGAGCAAAATCGCGCGCTATTTCCGACTCTATTTCATTCTTTTGCGCTTCCGTGAAATTTTCAAAATCGAATCCTGGAAAATAAGTTCTACCAAGCCCCTCATAATCAGCTTTTATGTCGCGC
Organism: Flavobacteriales bacterium; assembly: GCA_031418455.1. Classification (GTDB taxonomy): domain Bacteria; phylum Bacteroidota; class Bacteroidia; order Flavobacteriales_D; family Sanyastnellaceae; genus JANNVZ01. The sequence goes on from JANOXJ010000206.1 coordinate 41,899, forward strand.
AAAAAATTAATTTTCTGAAAAGCAGCGCCAAGGCTCATGGCATAAGGTTTTAAGCTTAAGTATTGCTCGTTATTACCATTGGTAAACACCTTCAAACACATAAGTCCAACTACTTCCGCTGAACCTAAAATATAGTTTTCAAACCCCGATCTGTCGTAATCATTTTTATTCAAATCCATTTCCATACTTTTCAAAAACTGGTCTACCAGCTCCCATTCAAAATTAAAATGGTGATAGGCATGCTGAAAACTATTAAGAATGGGATTGAGCGATATTTTTTGTTCTATTGCCTTTACTGTATCTGTTCTAAAGTCGGCTAATAATTGCGCTTTATCAAAATCATGAAATGTGTCTACTATTTCATCAGCAAATCGAACGAAGCCATATATGGCATAAATAGGGTCTTGAAAATTGCGACCTAAGCTCTTTATACCCATTGTAAAACTAGTGCTATACTTATGAGTAGTAAAGCGGCTGGCAGCAATGGATACTTTATCAAAAATTTGTTTTTGATTATTCATAGGAGATAAAACTTATATGGCTACTTGGTTAAATGATTTCAAATATTTTAAAACTTCCGCTGCGGCCACTTGTCCGCTTATTAAACTGGGAGGCACACCAGGACCTGGAACCGTCAACTGTCCGGCATAAAACAAGTTTTTTATTTTCTTGCTTCTCATTCTTGGTTTTAAGAATGCTGTTTGCATAAGTGTATTGGCCAGTCCATAGGCGTTGCCCTTGTAGGAGTTGTAGTCTGTTATAAACTCTTCATGAGCATAAGATTTCTTGTACACTATATGGTTGCGCAGTGAGGCGCCAGTTCTTTTTTCAATACGATCAATACACATTTCAAAATAAACATTCCTTGCCTCTTCTGAGCTATGCATATTGGGCGCAACAGGTATTAAAATAAAAATGTTTTCACTATCAGCGGGAGCCACGGAGGCATCAGTTTTAGAAGGACAGCATACATAAAAAAGTGGATTCTTTGGCCACTTTGGATTGTCATAAATCTCTTCTGCATGAAAGTCGAAGTCAGCATCAAAAAATAAATTATGATGCAAAAGACCTTCTACCTTTTTATTAATGCCCACATAAAAAAGTAACGATGAAGGAGACATAACACGCTTATCCCAATATTCGTCAGTGTAATCTCTGTAATGCGGTTTTAGCAATTTGGTTTCCACATGGTGATAATCTGCAGCGCCTATTACAGCATCAAATGCTAATTTTTCGCCATTCACCTCCACTCCACTAGCTCTACCCTCTGAAACAGTAATTTGCTGCACAGCTGCATTCATTACAAATTTTACTCCCAGTTCTTTGGCAAGGCTAGTCATGCCTTCAGCTATTTTTCCCATTCCACCTTTCGGATACCATGTGCCAAGGGCAATATCTGCATAGTTCATCATGCTATACAGTGCTGGTGTTTTAGCAGGCTTGGCGCCTAAAAATAAAACTGGAAACTCTAATAACTGCAATATTTTAGGATGACTGAAGTAGGAGCGTAAGTGCACCCGCATATTAGAAAATAACTGCAGGCGAAAACTTTCTCTAACCAATTTAAAATCGGCAAATTCCATAACGCTTAGAGATGGCTTCCAAACAAATTGGTTCATCCCTGTTTCGTATTTTACTTTGGCTTCTGCCAAAAACTTATCGAGTTTGGCCGCGCTTCCTACCTCCAATTTTTCTAATTCCTGTTTTAAATCATCCAAATTTGCGGGAATATTCAAACTGGTATCATCATCAAAGAGAACCTGATAAGACGGGTCGAGTCTTTCTAGCTGATAATAGTCACTTACCTTTTTACCAAATCGGGCAAAAAACTTCTCAAAAACATCTGGCATCCAATACCAAGAAGGGCCCATGTCAAAAAGAAAACCGTTAGACTCAAATGTGCGCGCTCTGCCACCTGTGCGGCTATTTTTTTCGAATACAGTAACGTCATAACCCTCTGACGCAGCAGTGCATGCTGCCGCCAAACCTGCAAAACCACTACCAATTACTGCTATACTTTGATTATTCATGTTGAAACGTTAAAGGTATAAGACATTTGGGTTACACAAATGTTCAATATTGAACACTTAACATTTTAGCAATCAATAAAAATAGCTGAAAACAATGGCTATTTTCTTATCAAAAGCGCTTTTTCACGTCCATATAGCACCACAAAGGCGCTTCCAGAGCCATATGTAGCACCTTTATTTTTATTTTAATATTACATGCTGAATTCTTTTTTTTGAGAATAAAAAAAACCTGTTACTCCTAGGAGTAACAGGTTCAATACTTTTTTTAAAAATTAAAAAATATTTTTTACACCATAGCAGGGTTGGTTTCCTGCAATGCCTTTATATCTTTTCCGAATACCGGACCTACGTAATCTTCATTGTATGCTAAAGCTAGGTTGAGAATATAGAATACATTGAAAAAACACACAAGCAAATAATCTAATGTTGTGTATTTGCCAAAAGACTGGGCAATTTCAATACAAAGTTTAAAGAAGAAATAAATATTGTATACAGGCACCAAGAAATAGGCAATGTGAGATATAGGGCGTCCCACAATTTTCAATACTTCAATTACATTCCAAATTGGAACAAATGCAGCATACCATCTTCTGTCTGCTTTTGAGAAAAGCTTGGCTCCACCTACAGCGCCAATTACAATAATGAAAAGCCCGAGCATTAAGTATCCTGGATACTCATCGAGCAAATAGTTGAAAACGTTTTTGTCCATAGAAACCTCCGTTTTTATTTTGGTTTAGTACAATAAGTAAAATAGCAATCCTGATTTATGACGCCACAATTTACCATGGTTGCCAGTTTATCTTTCTGAAAATCACGGCATTTATTAACCAGTCTAGGGTGAAAATTTGAAATAATTCACATTTCCGCCATTTTGTTTTACATAAGCACTATCCAGACTTAACAAAAGAAGGAGTAACAATGGTATTGCTTGAATTTTGGTCAAAATCCACTACCCTAATCTCAAAGCGACAGGTATCCCTGGGAAAATCGTTGGTATAATGTGGTTTCATCTTAATAATTACCTCGCCATTTTGCGCTTTAAACTGTCCTGAAGGCAACACAAGTGGCACTCTGTAATAAAACGGAGTAGCGTTAGGATTAATACACGGGTCCAGATCTACCAAATACCACACGCCTTGGTCCATTTCGTAGTATTTGCAATAAACATTGTAGTACTTCTGACAATCAAAAACATCGCCTTCAAACTGGCCATCTTCCAAACCAAAATTGCCATCCCCATCTGTGAAAGTGATGGTGAGGTTGGCCGAATCAGGGTAAACAACAAAAGATTTTAATGCAATAACCGGCTCGTTGGGGTAAGTTTCTCGTTTTAAGCAACCTGCCAACACCAATATGGTAAATACAGCTATGAGCAATATTCTTTTCATTGGTTCAAAGTTATCGCATTTTATTTGTTGCTCCATTTAGTTTAAATGAAAAGTTCAGAAATAATAGAAGAAATACTGGCAATATCAAGCGAAGCAGCATTTGAATCGCTTGCCGTGCGTGCATTTCAATATCAAAGCGAACATAATTTCATTTACAATAACTACTTAAAGGCAATAAAGATTGCACCTGAGGACATAAAAAAATTCACACAAATTCCATTTCTACCCATTGAATTTTTTAAAACACATAAAGTAGTCACAACACCGTACACACCAGAAATGGTTTTTACCAGCAGTGGCACTACAGGCATGGCTACCTCCAGTCATTTTGTAAAATCACTAAGGGTGTATGAGCATACTTTTTTAGCAGGATTTGAACTTGCTTATGGCTCATTAGACAAATATTGCATTTTGGCCTTATTGCCATCTTACCTGGAGCGGCAGGGCTCCTCTTTGGTATATATGGCAGAAAAAATGATAAACAGCACAATGGCCAATGGCAGCGGGTTCTATTTGAATAACCATGCCGAGTTGTACAGCAAATTATTGGAAAATGAAAATAAAGGGCAACAAACTATTTTGCTTGGTGTTACCTATGCCCTGCTCGATTTTGCTGACAAATACCAGTTGCCTCTGCAACACACCATAATAATGGAAACCGGTGGCATGAAAGGCCGAAGGGAAGAGATAACACGAGAAGAAGTACACTCCGCGCTACAAAAAGCTTTTGAACTAACAGCCATACATAGCGAATATGGCATGACCGAACTAATGAGCCAGGCCTACTCTGCAGGCAATGGCCAGTACCAAAGCCCGCCATGGATGAAGGTACTAGTGCGCGACCCCTCTGACCCGCTGAGTGCTAGCAGCACCGGCCGAGGCGCAATAAATATTATAGACCTGGCCAACATAGACTCAGCCTGCTTTATAGCCACACAAGACCTGGGAGTGGTGCATAACAGCGGTATGTTTGAAATATTGGGGAGAATGGACCATTCGGACATAAGAGGGTGCAGCCTTATGATTAGTTAAAAAAAAATTCAGAAGCAACCAATTAAAACAACCTTAGTCTAACATCACAGAACGAAGGTTCACAAAGACATTTACAAAATTGGTTGTAGCCCTGTCTGCCTCTCCGGGTTTTCAGATTATAATCAAGATTTCATGATTTCCTAAACAAATAAACGAGGTCTCAGCAATGGGGCCTCGTTTATTTTATGCCTTCGTGGTATGGCACTGACCATACCTGTTCCTAATATTCCCATTGGGAAAATGAGCCAGATGTAATCTGGTAAGTTTGGCCGGTTTCTGATATATTATTTACAGCGGTTTCAAAAGATCCGCTAATTCTGTAAGTTGTTTTCTCGGTTATGGTTATATGGCCCGATGGTGCAGGGTTTTGGTCGTAAAGCACACCTCCTGTAAGAAAAGTAATGGTAGGATCGTCAGGTGTAATTAAGTGTTGCCCTATGGCAAGGTCAGATATTTTTATAGTAAGCTTATCGCCATTAGTAGCTGTGCACACATAAACGTGCATAGTATCTTCCGTAGAATGCACTATTGTGGAAGCGGTAAATGGATTAGAATTAATAATGGCTGTAACCGTTTGTACAGGCACAATACCCCCATTATCATCATTATTGTCATTATCCTTTTTGCACGACAATAAGATTGTAACAACTGCAGCAGTAAAAAGGAAGTATAAGTACGGTTTCTTAACTAACATATTAAAAATCAGTTTAAAGTATAGAATTGAGTGCAAAAATAAGGGCAGAAGCCAAGCAATACATGCAATGATGTTTTTTAGTACTTGCAGAAATGTATGGGTCGATTACTTTCGCACCCGTTTTAATAAAAAACAATTTAAAAAATATTAATTGCATAATGGCAAGTAAATACCAAGCAGCGATAGATGCCTTTGTGGCTGACATCAAAAGCAAAAACCCTAATGAATCTGAGTTTTTGCAAGCGGTAACGGAAGTAGCTGAAACAGTAATTCCGTATATCGAAGAAAATCCAAAGTACAAAACCGCAAAAATTTTGCAACGCATTGCAGAACCTGAGCGCACAATCATTTTCCGTGTGCCATGGGTAGATGACAAAGGCGAAGTGCAAATAAACCGCGGTTACCGTGTAGAGTTTAACAGCGCAATAGGCCCTTACAAAGGCGGATTGCGTTTTCACCCAACGGTGAATTTGTCTGTATTGAAATTTTTAGGTTTTGAGCAAATTTTCAAAAACTCACTTACTACATTGCCTATGGGCGGTGGTAAGGGTGGTAGCGATTTTGACCCAAAGGGCAAAAGCGACCGCGAGGTAATGGCATTCTGCCAAAGCTTTATGTCGGAGCTTGCTCGCCACATTGGTGCAGATACAGACGTACCTGCTGGTGACATAGGCGTTGGTGGTCGTGAAATTGGATTCATGTTTGGCCAATACAAAAGGCTGCGCAATGAGTTTACAGGTGTGCTTACAGGCAAGGGCCGCAACTGGGGTGGTTCTCTTATACGCCCAGAAGCTACAGGCTATGGCACAGTTTATTTTGCTGCTGAAATGCTAAAGACCAAGGGACAAGAATTTAAAGGTAAAACCGTAGTAGTATCTGGCAGCGGCAACGTGGCTCAGTACGCTATAGAAAAAGCTACCCAACTTGGTGCTACTGTAGTAACAGCGTCTGATAGCGATGGATATATATATGACAAAGCCGGTATAAACGAAGAGAAGCTTGCATTCCTTATGGAGCTTAAAAACGTGAAGCGTGGCCGTATAAAGGAGTATGCAGATAAATACCAATGCGAATATGTGGCAGGTAAAACTCCATGGGGAGTAAAATGCGACATAGCCTTGCCTTGCGCTACGCAAAATGAGCTTAATGGTGATGATGCAAAGACACTGGTAGCAAATGGCACTATGGCTGTTGCAGAAGGTGCTAACATGCCAAGCACACTTGAGGCTACCAACGTATTTTTAGATGCTAAGGTGCTATTTGCTCCTGGCAAAGCTTCTAATGCAGGTGGTGTTGCAACCTCTGGTCTTGAAATGTCGCAAAACTCGTTACGCCTTTCTTGGTCTAGAGAAGAAGTGGACGAGCGCTTGCACAACATTATGAAAAACATACACGCCTCTTGCGTAAAGTATGGTGCAGAAGCAGATGGAAGCATCAACTATGTAAAAGGAGCCAACATAGCGGGTTTTGTTAAAGTAGCCGACTCTATGTTAGACCAAGGTGTGGTGTAAGAAAAAAACACTCAACATAAGAACATAAAAAAACCCGCATTGAAAAATGCGGGTTTTTTATTTTATTCAATTCGCAAAATTATGCAAGGCCTACCGCAGCTGAAAGGTCTAAAAAAGCCTTGAGCTATGCTTTAACTATTTCATTTACCCCTATTGTTTCGCGGCCAATGCTTTTGTAGTAATAGCCAAGTTGTTTCATCTTGTCCAACTCATACAAATTGCGACCATCAAAAACTACTTTTCCTTTTAGCAAAGAGCTCATTCTATCAAAATCAGGATTTCTGAAAGTGCTCCACTCTGTGCAAATAAGCAATGCATCAGCGTCTTTGAGCGCTTCATACTGGTCTTTAGCATAGCCAATTTTGTAGCCTTTTTGCTTTTGCACATTCTCCGCAGCCTCTGGGTCGTATGCCACTATAGTAGCGCCTGCCTCCAGCAAATGTTCTATCATATAAAGTGCCGGAGCCTCGCGTATATCATCAGTATCCGGTTTAAATGCCAATCCCCAAAGTGCTACTTTCACATTGGTAAGGGAGCCATTAAAATAATCGAGAATGGGGCCTAGCAGAACGGTTTTCTGACGTTCGTTTACCTTCATTACACTCTTCAGAATTTTAAATTCGTAGCTGTTTTGCATACCGCTGTGATAAAGAGCTTGCACATCTTTAGGAAAGCAACTACCGCCATAGCCAATACCTGGGAAAAGGAAGCGTTTGCCTATGCGTGTATCTGTGCCAATACCTATGCGCACCATGTCCACATCCGCTCCTACTTGCTCGCAGAAGTTGGCTATTTCGTTCATAAAAGAAATTTTAGTAGCCAAAAATGCATTGGCTGCATACTTAGTCAACTCCGCACTGCGCTCATCCATAAAAATAATTGGATTGCCTTGGCGGGTGAACGGCTTGTACAATTCTTCCATCACTTTGCGTGCTCGTTGACTTTCGGTGCCTATTACCACACGGTCAGGTTTCATAAAATCATCTACCGCATAACCCTCGCGCAAAAACTCAGGATTACTCACTATGTCAAAAGGCACTGTAGCATTTTCTGCCACTGCATTTTTCACCTTTTCGGCAGTGCCCACAGGCACCGTGCTTTTATCTACTATTACTTTATAGTTCTTTATTATTTTACCTAGCTCGCGCGCTACATTCAACACATAGCTTAGGTCTGCACTGCCATCCTCGCCAGGTGGCGTGGGCAATGCTAAAAATATGATTTGGGCCTTCTCTATAGCCTGCTTTAGATCTACGGTAAACTGCAGCCTGTTCTCACGAATATTTCGCTCAAAAAGCACATCCAAATGCGGCTCATAAATGGGCATTTCTCCCTGTTTCATGCGCTCCACTTTGGCTGCATCTATATCCACACAGGTAACGTTATTGCCCGTTTCGGCAAAACAAGTGCCCGTAACAAGGCCTACATATCCGGTTCCCACAACTGCTATTTCCATATTACTCTAATTAAATAATTTTTTAAAAAACAGAACGCGAATGTAATAAGGCCATGGTTGGCTAGAAGACCTGCCTGCCAACGAAATTAAAAAAAATTCCGATATTTTGAAACCTTGAATTGGCTAATGAGGTACAAACCAACTTGTATTACCTAACCTAACAACAAAAACAATGCAACCAAATCAAGCTCAAGTAGCCAATCATGCGCAACTGTCTGATATGATGAATGCGCTAACAGCCATTCAGATGAAAATGTCAAAAGTTCGCACCACATTTCCCAATTACTACCAACACCTGCAGCACACATACAATCAATTGTTGCTTGTAGCGAAAAAAAAGAATATGCTACCACCATGGATGGCGGCTTAACTAAAAAAAATTAAGATCTAAATTTTAAGCTTAAACTGAAAAACTAAGAACAAAGAGAGCCTGCACGAAAGTGTAGGCTTTTTTTGTGTCAAATTTTTTTTGATACTGCAACTCGCGCAGTGCTAGCTATAGCGGGTCATTCTATTGCCCCTACAAAAGCCCAAAAGTGTAATTCCTAGTTCCTTTGCAAAATCCACAGCAAGCGAAGAAGGTGCAGATACGGCAGCCAGCAATGGTATGCCCGCGGCAAAAGTTTTAGCCACTATTTCATAAGATACTCTGCCACTAACAAGTAAATATTTTGCTTGCTTTAATTGATTTTTGAAAAGAAGATCGCCTACTACTTTGTCCACTGCATTATGCCTGCCTACATCTTCCATTACACTTAGCAAATTACATTCAGCATCAAATGCAGCGGCTGCATGGCACCCACCTGAAGAGTCGAAAGCCAATTGCTCAGCACGCATAAGTGCAAACATTTCTTCTATTTTTTGAGGATGAAAGGAAGCAGCTTGTGGTAAATGTCCTTTAACAAAATCCAACTCTGTTTTGCCACAAATGCCGCATGCCGCAACGGAAAGCAAGGAGCGCTTGCTTATAGTGCTCACTTCATTTTCATTAAGAGCTACATTCACTGCGGTAATATGCTGCTGCTTATTTTTTCCTACCACTACAGCCTGCCATTGCTCATTTGACCGTTTATAAATTCCCTCAGTATAAAGCAGTCCGCGTGTAAGCTCCATCTCGTGGCCAGGGGTTTGCATGGTTACCGTAAGTGGCTTTTCATTTATGAAAATACATAAGGCTTCCTCCACAATCAATGCATCTTTGGTAAGGCTCTGTTCGCCACTGGCGATTAGCACTCCATCATAGGTAAGTGTAGCTTCTTTCATAGTTAACTATTCTTGTTCTGTAAAAAAAGAAAAGGCATACTTAAGTATGCCTTTATCCTTTGTTTCACTATCATAATAAGTGAAGCAATTATTTTATAAAATCTTCGTCAATCATAAGTCTGCGCATACGCTCGCTTACCTGCTGCGACACAGGCAGAAGGGGCAGACGCAAGTAATTGTCGCATATGTCAAGGTGCGACAAAACTTCTTTAATTCCAGCAGGATTGCCTTCCAGAAAAAGAAGTTGAATCAACTCCAAAAGTTTATAGTGCAAGGCTCTTGCTTCCACCATTTCATTGTTGGCAGCCAGCTTTACCATTTGCGAAAACTCTTTAGGAAACGCATTGCCTACAACGCTTATAACGCCATCTGCACCTGCAGCCATAAGAGGCAGTGTTATAGCATCATCGCCACTTATCACCATAAAGTCTTTCGGCTTATCTTTTATTATGGTCATAATCTGTTCCATATTGCCGCTGGCTTCTTTTATACCTATCACATTGCGGCAATCGAATGCTATACGAAGCACAGTATCGGGCAATAAATTGCATGCTGTGCGACCTGGAACGTTATAAAGCAAAATTGGTAATTTGGAATGTTCGCTAAGGGCTTTGTAATGTTCAAACAAGCCATTTTGTGTGGGCTTGGTGTAGTAAGGAGCTACTGAAAGTATAGCAGCAAGCCCGGTAGTTTCCATACGTTCCAGCTGCAGCGTAAGCTCATACGTGTTATTGCCACCCAAGCCTAGTACAACAGGTTTGCGACCACCATTGGTTGCCAACACAGTTTCTAAAACCAGTTTTTTATCTTCCTTATCAAGAGTAGATGTTTCGCCTGTGGTGCCCATTACCACCAAGTAGTCTGCACCACCCTCCACTAAGAAATCGGTCAATTTTTTAAGTGCAGGCACATCTACCGTCAAGTCCTTTTTAAATGGAGTAATCATGGCTACTCCCAGTCCCTTCAGTTGATTCATTTTATTCGTGGGTTGCTTAAGTATAAGTTGAGTTGTTCTATGTATTTATCCATTCCAAACTGGTCGCCCATGTCTATCATAAAGTCGCAGTAGCGCTCTGCTTTAGAGCCTTTAATGCCCACCTTCATGCGCGCATTACTTTCTTTCATCAAAAAATTAAGTGGCACCACATTGCCACCACTAAAATCTATGAGGATGTCAAAATCTTGCTCAAGAAAACTGGTGACGTTTTGCACAGGACGCATATGCCAATTTAGGTCTTGTCTGGTGAAAAACTGCGCATCAATAGTTTGGCGCTGATATTCCGGTATTTTTTTCTCCTTGCTATCCACATATGCAATAGAGTGAACAATTTTAACATCAAACTTACGCTTAAGAAAATCGCAGTAGTTTAATATGCTATCATAGGTTTCCTTGTCCAGGTCTTTGTACAGCAGTCCTATACGCTCAGCCGAGCGAAAGTTAGAACCACCGCGCAGTCGCACCGGTTCCATTTCCTTTTTAAGGATACGGCCACCTATGGCTTGTTTAAATTTTCGGAATAACTTCATATAATTACTGGGCGCTAAAATAGAATGACCCAACACTATTTCCCTATATAAAATAAGCTATGAATTAGAATAAATTTGGACTCATCAGTGGTTGAACTTGCAACTGAAATATTAACCTGAAAGAATGCAAATAACATTCTAAGCACATTTTTATTATAACTAAATTGCCATTTAAGACAACTTAAGGCACGAATTTTCGTTTAATAAATAAGACAATAAAATGAAGTGCATATGAAAACATTGGACAACAATTGGATGACAGAAAGCCCGCTGGACTTTGAGCACAAAAAGTATGTATTGTTAGATTACTTGCAGCATTGCAAACATCATTTTGACCAAACCAA
>JANOXJ010000207.1:0-6220 GCA_031418455.1 Flavobacteriales bacterium
CAAACTAAAAAAACCGCTGGTCAGCCTAACATTGCTTTATCCGATTTTATAGCTCCTGCCGATTCAGGCATAAAAGATTACATAGGTTGTTTTGCTGTATGCACCGGATTTGGTTTGGAGGAAATAGTAGCCGACTACGAAAAAAATCATGACGACTACTCCTCTATTCTAGCCAAGGCATTAGCAGACAGACTTGCTGAAGCATTGGCTGAATACATGCACAAAAAAGTACGTACAGAAATATGGGGCTACGCCAAAAACGAAGCGCTGAACAATACTGACTTAATAGACGAAAAATACCAGGGCATACGACCTGCACCTGGATACCCTGCTTGCCCTGACCACCTGGAAAAGAAAACTATTTGGAGTTTGCTGAACGTTAATGAAAATGTAGGCATAGAACTTACTGACTCACTAGCCATGTACCCCACTGCGGCAGTTAGTGGCTATTATTTCGCACACCCACAGGCCAAATATTTTGGCTTAGGAAAAATAACAAAAGACCAAATAGAAGATTACGCCCAACGCAAAAACATAAATATAGAAGAAGCAGAACGCTGGTTATCACCCAACCTTAACTATTGATTTGTTGACTTGGAGATTTGCTGATTGAAAGACATAAATCTCCAAATCGAAAAATCAAAAAAATCAACAAATAGAAATATGAAAGTAACAGAACATATAAAGCAAGCTAAAAGCACTTTGTTTAGCATAGAAATTCTTCCTCCATTGAAGGGACAAAACATCAACTCCATTTTTGAAACAATGGATGAACTAATGGAATTTTCGCCTGCATTTGTAGATGTAACCTACCACAGGGAAGAGTTTGTATTTCGTAATGCCGGCAATGGCCTGCTGGAAAAACATGTAGTGCGCAAGCGCCCTGGCACTGTGGGTATTTGTGCCGCGCTTACTAACCGATACAAAGTGGACACCGTGCCGCACATTATATGCGGAGGTTTTAGCAAACAAGATACAGAGGATGCACTTATAGACTTAAACTTTGTAGGTGTAGACAACGTGCTGGTGCTACGTGGCGACCCTATAAAAAGCGAAGGCCGTTTTGTGCCTGAAGCAGATGGGCATGCATATGCTGTAGACCTTGTGCACCAAACTCTAGACATGAACCATGGTAAATATCTGGACCCAGATTTAAAAGACACTACCAAAACCAACTTCTGCATAGGTGTGGCCGGATATCCTGAAAAGCACTTTGAAGCGCCTAACAGACAGGCGGACTTGCGCCACTTAAAAGCCAAAGTAGATGCTGGTGCAGAGTATGTGGTAACACAAATGTTTTATGACAACCGCGCCTATTTTAAATTTATAGATGAGTGCAAAGCACACGGAATAAATGTGCCCATTATACCAGGTTTGAAACCACTGGCCACTAAAAGCCAGCTGAATGTAATACCACATCACTTTCATATAAACCTGCCCGATGAGTTGGTGCAGCTGGTGGAAAAAGCAAAGACAGATGCCGATGTGCGACAAATAGGAATAGATTGGTGCATAAAACAATCCAAAGAATTGATGGCGGCCGGTGTGCCTGTGCTACACTACTACACCATGGGCAAAGCCAAAAGCACACAGGCTATTGCTAAGGCTGTGTTTTAATTCTTAGAAGTTTTTTTCGGCACATCAAACACTATGTCCAATGACATGGACATGGGCACCTTGTCGTTGTACTTTAAAATTGCGGGTGTCCACAATGGCATTTTGCTTATTACTGCTTTGGCTTCATTTATATAAGCTTCACTTTGTTTGCTTTTGCATTCAGCGCCTTGCACTGTTATGCTACCATTTTTTTCTACTATGCAATGCACTGTCACGGTTACCGGTTTCTTCAGCCGTTTGCCTGTTGGGTATATAAGTTTGGAACCAATAAAATCCAACATAGTATTGTATCCACCAGGATATGATGCCGGATAAGTGCACTGTGTGGAGGTGTATACTATTTTGCTCTCATCTACTTTCTGCTCGTCATAATTCACTTTTGGAGAATCATCCATTGGAAAATCAGGCATAGCCACATCGTTATACATAATATCATATTCACCGTCCTGCACTACAACATCATTTGATTCGTAAGTTGTTTCAATATATTCACCTCTTGTCATTCGGTCATAAGACAAACCCCAATTAATCTGCGGAGATGCACTGTTTTCTAGCATAGTGAAAATGCTTGGTATCTGAGCCATTTCGTCAAAATACTGATTTACGTTTTCCACATGCACCATTTTATCGCCTATGGCTTCATGCATATCTGCAAAAACAATTTGGCCATTTTGTGCATAGCACACAAAATATTCTACCGCACCATTCTTATTAAAATCAGACACCATTACAAAGGTTCTGTACATTCTTTTTAATGGTAATATATTCTGCTGCCTGTTTTGAACTGCTCGCCTGTCCAATTCCAAATAGACCGCCTTAAGCGGATAATAGCGCAGGTAAGAAAAATCCAACTTAGCTTTTATAAGTTGAATAGCTTCTAATATCCTTTTATCCTCTTCACCATTTACCATTTGCAACAGTATATCGTTTTTGGCATAACCAGCAGGCGCAGCAAAGGTTATAGGTGCATCCATTACCACCTCGTACGACATTAAATGAATATTAGCAAAATCATTGATAATTACTCCGTCTACCAATGCGTTTTTTGTTTCAGAAATAACAACTGTTTTACCTTCCTTTTCATACGCTTTAATATTCAAAGCTTCATCATTGATCCAACCATCGCGCACGGCCTGTAGCTTTATTGATTTGTTGTACTTATAGCCGTATGCCTGCACATCCAGTTTCAATATACTCTCGTGGCAATTGCCTTGTTGGTCTATATTAAAACCATGCACTTCCATTATTGGCTCCATCAACAATGTAAACAATGCGCCATCATTATCCTTGTCATTATATAGTTTTACTCTTATGCGCCTGTCCTTCTCTTCCATTTGGCGCTTATCCATTATGAGGTCAGGGTCAACAATTTTCCAACTCATTTCTTTCATGTCAATGAAATTGCTAACCCATTTTAGATCCACCGACCCTGCATTCAAGCGCTGCTGTGCCACTATTTCACAATTAGTGTAATCCATGCGTTGGTCTTTATTCCATAATTCAGTGTAGCGTTTAAAGGTAAAATCATAATCAAGGTCGTTCAACAGCACATTATCCAGCATCATATTGTCAGTAGTTCCAAGTACTTCTTTCAATTCCTTTTTGCGGGCCAATGAAAGCGCTGCTCTGTCAGTATTTTTAGCTAGCGGATAGCCTGCTATGGCATCCATTTGCTCTGGCAATAGTATTTCCAATGCTGCCACTAATTCGCTCATTAAAGCTTCCCAGTCAGCATTGATGTTGGCATTTTCTGAGCGTACTATTACGGAGTATTGCTTACCTGTATCAAACAAAAACATATTTATAGAGTACCCGCCTATGTGAAGCACTTTGTCGTTGCACAGCAATTTGCTTTGAAAATCATTACTGCTTTTTGCAAAATGCTGCGTGCTATCCCAAGGCACAGCTTCCACACTAAATTTTAATCCAAGTTGTTTATGCTCCAACAGTTGTTTTTGATTTAAAAAATAACCTGACAATTGCATAAAATTTGGTGCATGACTATTAAAACGCCAAACGGTAGTGTCCAGCAGCATACGAGCCACCGGTAGGGCATAAAAAGTAGCCTTATTGTTTTGGTGAAATGCCACCATACTGCTACACATTAATAGAAATATGAGAACAACTTTTTTCATAGTTTTCATGGTATAAAATGTACTATAAACTGCATGGCAGTGTTTTCAGACAACTGCTTTTTGGAAGGTGGATTCAACTTGCCTACTAACTTTAGCAAGCGCATGGCTTCTGTCACAAACGCTCCATTTTTCGCATTGGTTTGTGGTGTCATTATATTTACAATACTGCCATCGGGTGTGGCCTCAAAATCTATAGCCACAGCACATCCGTGCTTTGCGGCCTTTTCTTTTGCAGGGTATTTTAGGTTCTGCTTTAGCCACTCGTTGGGAGAATCCATTTTTAGCGAAAACATCAATTCCCCATACGTTTCCCATGTATTGAGCAATGCCAACTGAACTATTCGCATTTGCTGCAATGGCTCTTCTTCATTGTTTTTATAATACTTTTTTAGCTTGTTGTACAACTCTTCCGATTCCAAATCTAACGTTCCATTTTTAGCTTGTTCGCGCATATTTGCAACCTCCAAAGCCTTTTGCATAAATGGCGAGAGACCTTCTTTAGAATTTGCCAACCACTTGGCCACATTCTCATTGGCATTCAATAATTTTTGCCATTCTTCACTTTTGTTTTGATTTAGAAAACCGTCTTTGGTAATAGTGCAAATTTTATAATCTACTATTTGTCCGTTGCTAACTAAGGCACTCACAACTTCATTGCGGCTATCATTGTCCAAATCGTAAATAAATGGAGGCAAACAAAACAATACAGTTTGTGGCAATGCGGCAGCTGCGCGCATTACCAAAGCATTTGTATACTCAACTCTTTCGGCAGCATCTACTGAAATTTCAACACCTTCAGTAGCTTTATCATCCGATCTGGAAAAAATTCTATACGGCTCAGCCCCTTGTTTCCAAAACCATTTTATAGGTTCACTATTAAAATAATTGGAACTACTAACACGAGCATCTGCCATTACTATAAAATCAAACTTGCTCTCATACTCATGAGAAAACTTTTGTATGTGCATGGAGTCTAAATCGGCACGGAATAAATAATAGACAGGTGCTGCTTCTAAAACACCACGTTCATCTGCTTTATTGGTATGTACTGTTATAGCACCTATGGATTTGTTGTTGTCTAGCCAATTTATAAAGTGGTAATTCATTCCCCGGCTATAACGGGCCGATAACTCTTCGTGCTTGTGCTTGTAAATTAAATTTTCTTTGAACCAGCGCATTATAGATAACGGGTAATTTTGCTGCAACAAGTTGCCCTCTTCACCTCTTCTAGCATAGCAGAGAGCAAAGGCAGAATCGCCATACAAAATATTCCACGCCCCTTGTTTTGTGGTGCTCAAAGGCATTATCATTCTGTATGTTTTATCAAACAAATAGTTTCTTCTCTGATATTGACTCCATCTTTCGTTGACTATATCATTAGGGTTAACAAATAGAAAAGAGTCTACAAGCAGTTGTCCTTCGTTGCCATTGTAAACACCAAAAGTCATGCAATCCCAATCATACGCTGTATACACATCCATAACTTCTTTCACCATGGCCTTATGATAGGCAGCATAGGTAAAATTAAATTTATAATCCAAAAAATGATATAGCCTCCATGAAGTTGGTTCAGGCATTGTGGAGTTTAAAGGCATGTAAGGCCTGGTGGCGTATATGGAGTCGGTAAGAACAGTTTGGTTAAGCGGATATCCTGCAGCCTTGTCTATTACCTCAGGAGCCACTCGTTTTACTTTCATTATAAAATCTTTTACTTCCTTCAGCATGGCAGTATCGTATGAAGGGCAATTGGTATCAAAATAAACAACCACATTGGACATTGTAGTATCCACATAACTCATAACCAAAGCATTATTTCTATTCAGTAGGTGTGTTTGTTTTGGTAGCATACCATTTAGCGGAGTGTTATCTTTACAGAACATGTAAGAGCCCCATTCATCTGTACTCTCCAGTCCTGCATGCCCATAGTATTCTACATACACTGAAATTTTGAGTCCGTTTTTCCTATTGATTAGCGTCACCTTTTTCTCCGGTACAAAACTATTTGCACTATAGTAATAGGGCGTGGTGTATGGCAGTTGCCACACTGTAGTGTCCAGATTTATGGCCACCACCGGAGGTATGTAAAAGGTAAACTGAGCTGCGCAGAAAACACTACTGAACCACATCAAAGATGCAATGACTGCATAACGCGCCATTCGTAAATATGCCATAGGTAATTTTTATTCTATGATGCAAAGATGTGCAAACTATTAGCCTGCACTTCTATTAAAATCTAAATGGAAAGCAGCGTGAAAAGACAAACAACACCTAGTTTAATACGCAAACGGATCGGAAAACTTGGGGTCTGAAATAACTTCATAGTCAGTAAGTGTTTGGAGAAATGCCACAAGTGCATTTTTCTCCTCGCTGGTCATAAACATGCGCAACGGGCGGGTACCAGCAGGTTCTTCCTCTTCCGGCACGGGAGGGCCAAACTCAAAAAGGCCACCATCGCTGTGCTTGCGCAA
>JANOXJ010000208.1:0-19447 GCA_031418455.1 Flavobacteriales bacterium
TCTTCCATGTGGGCAAAAAAATCTTCGTCTAAACCAGCTACTTCTTCCCATGCTTTGCGCTCTATAAACAAAGCCGCACCTGAAGCCCAAAACACTTCTTCATTTTTCGCAAACTGATGGAGGTCTTTCTCAAACTCATAAAAAATGCGGCCGGCACAAAATGCGTATGCATCCTTATCTATATATCCGCCCGCTGCACCTGCATATTCAAACCACTCCTTGCGATGGTAATCCAACACTTTAGGTTGACATGCTACCATAAGAGGATGTTGGTCCATGTAGTTCAATACCGGCTCTATCCAATTTTCGGTTACCTCTACATCAGAATTTAGCAGCACAAACATTTCATGCTTCAAGGCTATTAGGCCTTTGTTATAGCCACCGGCAAAGCCAAAATTTTCATTCAGCTTAACTACAATTACTTCAGGAAAATTAGATTGAATAAATTCTATGGAATTGTCGTTGCTTGCATTATCAATTACTACAACATCGGCCAAATGGCGGCTGTGTTGCACCACCAAAGGAAGAAATTGCTTTAGGAATTTTTCACCATTCCAATTGAGTATTGCTACAGCTACGCGTTTCACAAATTACTGGTAAATAATAAAGTGGCTAAAATAGACAGCCACGCCTAAACGAACATTTTATATTGCATGTTTCGCTTTCTGCGCGCCTTTTAGTGAGGGTTGTACCATAAATCTTCCAACTCATCGCCACTATAAGGATCTTTGTTTTGGTTGGCATTTCGGTCAGATGCTGTACCTGCATTTACTACTGAACCTCTTGTGCGCACCATGTTTTTCCAGTCAAAATTTTTGGGTTCTGCCGGCACATCGGAGTGCAACAATTCAAAGTCGCCACCCAAAGTAGAATCGTAAAACAAGAATCTTCTGTCGTGCAGTTTATTATTGGTTTCGTAGTAATGCCATATCTCAAAAGGCCAATAATCTGAGTCGCTATAGCGCATAACTCGTGTGTTTGGCGCTCCATATTGAAGATACACTCGGCCTCTGTCGGTTCTCCAACCAGGCTTTACACGCGTACCAAATATTTCATTCACTTTATCCACCTTTGCCATGTATGCAACAAAATCACTTTCGGGATTTAGCATATTGCGATTGTACCAAAAGGTGTACAGATAACTCTGTAGCATGGGCAATTCAGCAGTCACAAGCTGGTTATCTATAGTTACTCTTTCAATATTGTTAGCCACAGGCAAATGGCTTTGAATAATAGCAAACAGCGAATCGCGGTTATTAAATTTTGCAGCAAATGAGCTGGCAATAACCTCCTCAGGCACATCCGCTGCCACCAATTCACTGGTTTTTATAAGCGAGCGCGTAAAGAGGCGCTCTTTGGTAAACACCGTTTTATTTGCAGCATCGCGCACCTCAATGCGCAATTTGTACTCGCCACTGGGTAGTTTACTTATGTCTAAAGACTGCAGCACAGGCACTACAAGCGCCACCTTCTCGCGCTTCATGCGCATGCACTCTTCCATCAGATTTTGCTCTTTGTCCATCACACATACCGATGTTACAAATGCTTTACCCTCGCCAAACGCCTTGTCGGTATTATAAATTTCAGCATAAAACATGAGGGAATTAAGGTCGCTGGGAAAATAATTGGAGTTGTAGGGCAGCATGTCCATACCCGATTTGGTAAAGGCATTGGGCTGCTCAGACTTGCGGTAAGCTCCCACAAACTGAATGTCTGAAATAAAAATACCTTCAGAAGGGTTATTAATAGAAACTATTTGTTGCATAGTTTCCTCCTTATCCGCAGGATTGTTAAGGTCTTTTATAACAAGTTCCAGATTGTAAGTACCGTTGGGTATGCTAAAACGCTCCAGCGACATGAACTCGTTATTTTCATTCATTTTCACCAAAGGCCCATCCACACTCACTTTTCTGAACTCTATTACTTTGTCCAGTTTGCTAAAAATGATAGTAAGCTCTGCGCGTGACTGGTACAGGCCAGAATCAGCCTTTGCGAGCTGAAAAGTAGCCCCATCAAAGGATACAAGGCACTCCACATAGGGACCGGTGGCGGGGTCATGAAAAACCTTATAATCGAAAAAAGCACGCAGTGCAAAAGCCGATTGAGAGGCCAAAAACAAGGTTAAAACAATAAAAATGTGACGCATTGTAATTTTTTTTTACTGTGTAAAGGTATTGCTTTCAATGCATTCCGAAGATTTATCCAATAAAAATGAAATACGATTTTTGACATATAGAAAATTGAAATAGATTTGCAGCGGAGAGTTGGCAGAGTGGTCGATTGCGGCAGTCTTGAAAACTGTTGAACTGAAAGGTTCCTGGGGTTCGAATCCCTAACTCTCCGCCAATACAGACTGAGCCACATTTATGTGGCTCTTTTTTTATGTCATATTACGTTTACATATTGAAAAGTGAAACTCATAATAGATACTATTATGGCTACACTTCGGATATTGACCAAAGACTCCTTAGACATAACGAAGGACTTGTAAAAAGCACTAAAGCGTACAGGCCTTGGATAATTCACTATTTGGAAAAATACAAAACCAAATCCGAGGCGATAAAACGTGAAAATTTCTTTAAATCAATTGATGGATATAATTGGCTAAAGGATAATAAAATCACCTAAGTATCTAAAGGGAGATTGCGGTCCCATCGGGAAAAACTGTTGAACTGAAAGGTTCCTGGGGTTCGAATCCCTAACTCTCCGCCAGATTAAAATAATCGTGCAAATCCCAACGAAAGTTGGGATTTTTCATTTTCAGGAGAAACTGAAACCGAGGTGCAGCCTCGAGTGAAGATTCTTCTGAAAATGAAAAGACGCAGCGAAGCGAAGTCTGCATGATTATTATAATCTGAAGCCACCCCCAAAACGGGATCATGAAATAATCCCTTTTGCAATTAATAAGCTTCTTTCAAATCCCAACGAAAGTTGGGATTTTTCATTTTTAGGAGAAACTGAAACCGAGGCGCAGCCTCGAGTGATAGTTTTGTGAATTTACTAATCCTTAATTTCGTATCGCACCAGCACGTTTTTGCAATAGGTGGTTGTTTTGTCTTCGTCATCACAATCTACGCCCATTGCCTTTTCCTCTTCAATAAATGGCCTTTTCATAGAAGCGCTTGCGCCTGCCAGCAGAATCAAACCATTGGTTACTTCTATAAATCCATCGTTGTCATTGTCTATAAAATAAATGGCCGGAGTGGAGCTTGCATTCGTAATTTTATAGGAATCCAGTTGTGTGCTATCTGCTATAAAAGTGCTGTCAGAACAGTAGAAACTAGATGCATTGACAGCAGAGCTTACAAATAGTGCTATACAAAACAGAGCAAAAGAAAGTAATTTCATGGTTAAGGATATTAGATAAAACACACACTCATTTAATTAAAGTAAATCTATACATCTTTTTCAAAAAAACATCAATGCACGATTGCCAATTTAATAAAAAAAGTGAAAATTGACTGAATATCGGGTTTAAATAAATTATTGCTCCAACCGTAACGCTTGGCAGCGATTACCGTACAATGTGGCAATTACAATTTATTATTCTTAAAACTTATGAGAATTTTACTCGCCCTTTTTGTTTCTGGTATATCCTTTCATTCCCTTGCTCAGCTTGATACTAAGCCTGTTTACAGCATTAAACTCTTCAGCGGTGAGGTTATAGAAGGCAAGGAGTTAAGCTACCAGTCGCCATTGCTAAAACCAGCGGCTTTTTTGCTTGACAACAAAGAATATGCTTCCGCTGAGGTAAGTTATTTTCAAAACTCTCATGGCTATTTCTCAAACCTGGCCAAACTGCATGGCGAGTGTGCTGAGCGCTATGCCTTAAGAATTAAGAAGGGCAAAGTGAACCTTTATGAAGAAATTGAAATTGGAATCTATTGCAATGAATCGCTAACGGTGGATGAAGCAGCCGGTGCCAAAATGCAAGATCCTATGCTTGCCACAGGCGAATCTTTCGGGTATTACAATAAAGGTGACGAGCCTGTAAGAGAGGCCACATATGCTAATATGAAAGTGGACTTAAGTGATAACGAAACAAGCATGAGCCACCTAAAAAAGTATAGAAACTACCGTCTACTTCAGTGGACAGTGTTAAGCCTTGGAACAGGAGTAGTAGCATATGAAGTTCTACGCAGCTCAGGTTCTGCTATTAAACTAAGTCCATTTATGGCATTTGGTATAGTACTAGGTGGCAGCAGTTATTTCTTTGAAGCTCCAAAGAGCGATGAGCTTTGGTTGGCAACTGATGCGTATAATGAAGAATTGCCCGCTACAGTGTCTGCACAAAAACAATAATGTGTGAGTGCTTGCGCGCTATACTTTTATTTTTTTGAAATATCAAATCTTAAGGAGAAAATATTGCTGTAAAGCACATCGCTTACATTGCCTATATCAGATAGCGCATAGTCAAGCTGCAAATTCTTTATGTGAATTCCAATACCAAAATTTGGCTGCAAGGTCCATCCTTTAGACCCATCAAAATTCTTTACTTGCTGCACATTGCCGCAGCCCATGCGCAGGAACACCACTTTGCTGTAATCTAACTCCACACCCACATTAGGGTCAATACTTATTGGGTTGGAAGAAACTAGTGTATTGCGTTTGCCATCAGTAGTTACCACCGCATTCATTTCAGCCAGTATACTTAGTTTTTTATAATGAAAATCTCGGCCGCCACCAAGTATCAACTGTGGCAAGGCTATTTCCAAACCATTTTGCGGTAGCTCATTTCCGGTTTCAATAAATTTTTGCTTGGTAGCATCGTCCAAAGTGAAACTCCATGCATTGAAGGTGGAAGTAATATCTTTTCCTACCGCCCCTAAATGCCAATGCCCCAAATCCAATTGAGCACCTAGGTCTAAGCCAAAGCCCCAACTGGCAGCAAAACTTCCCACCTGTCGGTGAATAATTTTTGCATTTACTCCCCAACGAAACTTGTTGACTAAACTGTTTGGGTCCACCACATCTATAGATGAAGCACCAAGTTGCCTGTTGCGAGGCAGACCCTTGCGCCCATATGACAATATAAATGCGTAATCTGCAGCACTAAAAGTGGTTATGCGGTCGTAGTTGATATTGCCTCCTGCATCTATCAACTCAGTAGTATTGGGTATATCATCTACCCCAAAGCGAATAAAAGAAATGCTAGCCGCGCTGCTACTGTCTATGGTTTTGCCAATTGCAGCATAATCATACTTGGCTATTCCGGCAAAATACTCTGAGTGCATGGCGGCCACCTGCAAATCGCTGCCAATACCCGTAAGGCCGGCCGGATTCCAATAGCCACTAGTTACATCTTTTACACTTGCCACTTGAGCTAACGACATGCCTAATGCGCGCGCACCCACTCCTATATTTAAAAACTCGTTTACATATTTTGGGGTAACATCATCTTCCACAGGCACTGGAAGCGCTTGTGCCTGAGCCAGCATTGAGCATAGCGCGGTAGCAATGCTAAGCATGCTAATTTTAATAAAAGAGAGGGACAACTTCATGAGGGGCTAAAATAAATGGACCTGCGGGTTAACTAACCCTTTAGTGAGATATTGTGTTCAATAAATCTTTTGCAGTCAAAGATGGCAAAATATCTACCTTCGAATAACCTAAATCGGCTAAGCATTTGGCTGTGCTTTTTCCATAAGCTATCACTTGTTGGTGCGGCAGAATAGAATTGAGTTCCAAATATGACTTTACATTGGATGGACTTGTGAAAACAAGCACCTTAGCAAGGTTAACCTTTATTGGATTTGCAATAGTTTTATAACAAGTAAGATTGACTATTTGCTCCGCGTCCAGTGCCTTTTGCACTGTTTGCAAGCTCACCTCCGACTGCGGAAAAAGAACAGATTGGCCATGAATGAATTGTGCAAATTCTTGCGCCACATGCTCTATATCGTTGGTAGCTCCTACCCATGTTGCAACATAGGATGCAGGTAATTCTGCAGCGGTGCCGTTGCCAATAGCAGCAAATTTCTGATTTTTTAATTGTGGATGTTGACTAAAAAAAAATTGGACAGCATTTTTTGAGCTGAAAAAAATCCAGTCGGTGTGCGGTATGATGGGTGAAAATGAAATGGGCTGTACCCCTATCATAGATACATCTGTAATGCTAAATCCTTCTTGAGTCAATAAAGCGCGCATTTCAGAATTTGCATCTAACTGTCGCGATATGAAAAGAGATTTGCTCACTTGTTTATTTCGCTCAATATCATTTCTACCAGCTCCAAAGAACTTGTGTGTTGCTTTTGAAACATGCGCACAGGAGCATTCCACTCTTTGGCAATGGAAACATGGGCTTTAAAAATACCTTCCTTATTCTCCACAAACACACCAAGGGGTAAATGACAACCACCCTGCAAGCGATTGAGCACAGTGCGTTCTACAAAAATTGTTTGTTCTACATATTCATTATTCAATTGAGATAGATGATGACGTATGGCCGCATCATCCTTGCGGCATTGTATAGCCAATACACCTTGTGCGGGTGCGGGCACAAATTCATATACCGACAAAATTTGCGCATTCAGGTCTGACAAGTCAAGACCCAATCTATCAACACCTGCCTTGGCAAGCAGTATAGCATCATAATTTTTATCGCGAAGCTTTTGCACGCGTGTTGGCACATTGCCTCTTATATCGGCTATAGTTACATCATTTCTATAATGCAATATTTGCGCCTTCCTTCTGGCCGATGAGGTGCCTACCACTGCATTTTTTTTGAGTGAAAACTTTTGTGTTTCATCTATACTTTCCTTTCTTATAAGCAGGTATTCTGAGGCATCGGCACGGCTGCTTACAGCTGCTATTACAAGCGCTTCCGGCTGCTGTGTTTCTAAGTCTTTGTGCGAGTGTACAGCTACATCTATCTCATTGTTCAGTAGCGCTTCTTCTATTTCCTTGGTAAAAAAACCTTTGCCTTCCAGCTTGTCCAAACTAAGATGTTGAATGTTGTCGCCTTGCGTTTTAATTATGTGAAGGCTACATTCTAAATTCATTTTTTCCAACTCTGATTTTACAAAGTTGGCTTGCCACAAGGCCAAATCACTGCCGCGTGTTCCTATGATGATTTTTTTCTGATTCACTTTGGTGGTTTGAAAAGTGAGGGACTCACTTCATTTTATTATTAACGAGGGCAAATATGCACTTGCTTTATCGCGGCTGTAAGAATGACTCTTTTTTAATTTTTCACCACTTCATTCATAAGCACTTCGCGAGCCATTTTCATGGGAATAGAAATGTATTTCTTTTCCATGTAAGACATTATTTTTTCAATCACTTCGCGCGATTGTTCATCTAACTGCTCTAAATCTTTTGCGAACACACTGCCCAGTGCCGTATTGCGTATGTCTTTTACAGCGGCCGGTATGGCCTTCATGGCTATTTCTATTTGGCGCTGCTGCATTGATTTTTCAAATTCCCTTTTGCCATTTTCTATTATGGTCTCGCACTCTTCCAGCGCTAATTGGCGATAGGCAATGTTTTCCGATGCCAATGCCTGAATTTGATTCATTCCCACATAGTGCACATCAAATTGATGAAGCACCTGACCTTCTATATCAGCCGGCAGGGCTAGGTCTATAATCAACTTGCGCTGCTTTTCACCTTTCAATAATTGCATATAAAGTGCAGTATCTATTACCCAAGTTTCAGAAGCTGTGCAAGTAATGATGGCATCAAAACCACCCTGGTAATGAGCCAATTCTGCTAATGATATAGCAGTGCAGTTATAGGCATCTGCTAACTCCTCTGCCTTGGCCAAAGTGCGGTTAGCTATGGTAATATTGGAGTAATTATTTTCGAAAAGGAATTTACCAAAATTGCGAATAACCTGACCGGCACCAATCATGAGCACGCGGGCATCCGGCTTAAAACCAAATTTCAAAAACTCCTGCCAGGCGAGTGATACTGCGCTTACCGGCTTTTTAGATAAATCGGTATTGGTAAATACTTCTTTGGAAGATTTAATGCATTGTTTTATAACCAAACGCATATTTTCAGAACACAAATTGGCTTCTGCACACTCTTCAAAACTCTTTCTTAATTGAGTAATTATTTCGCGTTCGCCAAGAATAACTGAGTCTAAACTGCATGCCACGCGCAACAAATGGTCTATGGCTTCTGCCTCGTTGTAACGCTCGCATCTGCCTGCTACTTCCCTGCACTGTTCCTCGCTCCATTCAGGCTTAAGGCTTGCTAAAAACTTAGCAGTAAAACCAGGACATACATAGTGAGGAAGTGTAAAAATGAACTCAACACGATTGCACGTAGAAACATACATTAGCTCCTCTAAACCCAAATTATTTTTAAGTGCTTGCAGCTGCTCCGTTCTGCTTTCAGGCTGTATATGAAACTGCCCTATTACATCCAGCGGGAAGTTTTTGTGGGTTAGTGCTATGGAGCGTAGGTTATTCACTAATAGTTGCTTTTAACGTTACAAACATGAATTCTTAAGGGCTTTGTTTTGTCATAATTTAGTCATGCAAACCGGACAAGTTTTCAAACCGGTGTTATAAGGTTCCAAACCCACTCATAATGAGCACTGATCAGAACAAAGCGATCTTACATTTTGTTGAACCTGCGAAAAAAAAAACACTATTCTTGTGGCATATTAGACTATGGGCAATTCATCCTTGAATTATACTTCTCAGCATATCATCTTTTTTGATGGTGTATGCGGGCTTTGCAATTCATCGGTGAATTGGCTTATGAAACGAGATAAAAAAGGCATTTTCAAATTTGCCACATTGCAGGGCGAAACTGCTCAACAGGCCCTACCAAAGGAATTCACCCAAGAATTGAATAGCTTTATCTATCTAAAAAACGGCACTATTCTCATACAGTCTGATGCTGCTTTAAATGCCTTGCAAGAACTTGGAAAGGGATGGTCTGTGCTGGCTAAATTTCTTTTTTTATTTCCAAAAGGACTAAGAGATACTGTCTACAGTTATGTTGCAAAACACAGGTATAAGTGGTTTGGCAAAAAATCTGAGTGCCGCATACCAACACCAGAAGAGCGCAGCAAATTTTTGCTTTGAGCAAAAAAAAAAACTGACCATTTATCTGATCAGTTTTTTTTCTCTAATTACTATAAAAAAAACGGTTTATGCCTTTACCAATTGTATTTCTCCCAAAATTTTCACCTCATCGCTCACCAATACACCACCTGCCTCCAGTGCCGCATTCCAATTGAGGTTCCACTTGCTGCGATTTATTTTGCCGCTTAATGAAAAACCTGCTTTGGTGTTGCCCCACGGGTCCTTGCCTACTCCGCCAAATTCTACTTCCAATTCTACCGGATGTGTTTCACCTTTTATAGTCAAATCGCCATACAGTTTGCCACCGTCCATTTTGTTTGACACAAATGTCATGCTGGGGTATTTTTCAGTGTCAAAAAAATCGGGCGATTTTAAGTGACCATCGCGCTGTACATCGCTGGTATTGAGACTATTTAAGTCAGCAGCAAAACTAACTTTAATACCATTAAACTGCTCATCTTCACTCTCCACATCTGCAGTAAATTTTTCCAATTTTCCGGTAACGTTAGTAATCATAAGGTGGCGCACTTTAAATTGAAGTTCGCTATGCGATAAGTCTAAATTCCATTTCATCATTTATTTTTTATTGTTTGTTTTTTTTAAGGGTGCTAATCTTCATTCACAAGGCCTAGTATGACCTTAACAACTATCAACCAGATTTTAATCTTGATATTTATTAAGAAAGCCTCCTCACAAAGCATATCTCTGAATTCCATTATTCTCCTTAAATGAATTACTCTGGCAACAATGACAATAGAATTTTAGTCTAACACTTGGTAAAATCCTATTAGATTTATCCCATGCACAAGTTGAAATGGAGCATTGTATTTATTTCAGTTCTATTCTGCCTCAATCTTTTTGGGCAAAAGCCAGCGTGCTTTATTAACGACAGCTATGAGAATACTCCTTTGCCAGAAGTGTTGGCCAAATTAGAAAGGCAATGCAACGTAAAATTTGCCTATGACACTAAAGCTATAAGTAAAATAAAAATAACGCAGAAGATAGCCAAGCTTGAACTCACCGAAGCGTTATCTATCATTTTAAAAGGTAATAACTTACAATTTAAAATCATAAGCGAAACAGTGGCCATTTTTCCGGGTAATACGAATGATGTAGTAGAGACTGATACGATTTGGAAAACAAATGACCAAGACCTTTACAGAACCATAAAAGGCGAAGTTCGTTCTGATGAAAGCAAGGAATTGCTTCCATTTTCCAACATTCAATTATTGAACGGCACTATAGGCACTGTGGCCGATTTGGATGGTAAATTCAGTTTAAGATGGCTGCCGCAAACCGCAGATACTATAGAAATAAGTTATATAGGTCACGAGCCATTCAGAATGGCTGTGTCCAAAATAAATTCTGACAACTACAAAACCTATTATTTGCAAGAACTAAAAAACTATTTGCCATCGGTGCTTATAGAAACAGAGCGTATACGATTATTACGGTTAGGCCCGATGGCTTCCACCATACTTATTAATCCAAATGATTTGGCCTTGTCTCAAGGCACCGGTGAGGCTGACATAATGCGCGCTGCCCAGCTTATGGCGGGCGTGAGTGCCACACAAGAATCCAGCAATGGCCTTTTTGTAAGGGGCAGCTCCAGCGACCAAACTCAGGTGACCATGGATGGTTTCACACTCTATCACTTAGATCATTTTTTTGGTGCCTTTGCAGCCATTAATACTAATGCAGTAAAAAGTATGCAACTTATAAAAGGTACCATGGATGCATCTTACGGAGGCCGCACCGCAGGTATTTTAGAGGTAATAGGAAAGGAAGGGAATTTAAAAAGAACCTCTGCAAAACTGGATATTGGTGGGCTTTCAGTAGGTGGAGTTATTGAAACTCCGCTTGACAAGAATGGTAAAGCTGGTTTAATCATTACAGGCAGAAGAGCTTATACAGATGCCTTTTACAGCCCCACTTACAAAGGCTTGTTCAACAACATTTACAATAGTGCCATTACCCTTGCACCAGGCCAAACGGTGCAAACATTCAGAAAAACAGAATCGCCTGATTATTATTTTCAAGATGCCAATTTCAAAATTACCTACAGGCCATCGCAAAAATCTGTTCTTAGCCTATCTGCTTATGCTGGTAAAGACCATTTGTATATAGCCTATGCCGACACTTCCAATAGCGAAGTAATAAACCTTGAAGATAAAAAGTACAATGACGAAAGCACATGGAAAAATGCAGGGCTTGGGCTGCGTTGGGGCCAAAAATGGAGTCCTTCTACTTCATCCAATTTACTTGTTGGATGGAGCAGTTATAAAACAGATTTTTTTACGCGCGACAGCACTTTTAATCCCATTGCCAATTCGTTTGAGCGTAGTGAGTTTAAAACAGAACGCACCTCACTCTATGACCTAAACCTTAAAGCCTCGGTACAAAAAAAATATAAAGCTCACACATTTACTACCGGCATACATACCAACGTAATATCTACCAGCCATGGTTTGGGACAAAACACCGTGGTGAGTGGTTACTACAAACAACAGGGAAACATAAGTGCCATATTTGTGCAAGACAACTGGAACTTGGGAAAACACTGGCAACTCATGCCTGGTGCGAGATTAAACTATTTCAATTTGTTCGGCACCTTTTATCCTGAGCACCGACTTGCCGCCACGCGCATTAGCTCCAACAAAGTATGGCAAATGAAATTTTCTGTTGGCCGCAATCATCAGTTTATTCAGCGTATTCGGTCGAAAAGTCTATATCTGAACACACCGGACTATTGGAAATTATCCGATAAAAAAATTCTTCCTGTAATAATATCAGACCAAGCCACAATAGGCGCTACTTATCGAAAAAAGAATTGGACTATAGATGCTGAGGCATATTTAAAACTAACCCAAGGCAACACTACGTTTTTAGGAGTCTATAGCGGATACTCTGAATCTTACCCCATAGACTCACTTACAGGTAACGGTCTTATTTCCGGCAACGGCCATGCAGAAGGCCTTGATTTAATGGTGCAGTATGATGCAGGCAAACACCATGCATGGCTAAGCTACTCCTTGCTAAATGCACAAACTAAATACAATGGCTTAGATGTGCCTTTGGTGCACGAATCATTTGAACAGCACCACGAAATAAAAACCTACTATGAATTTGCCGGTAAAAGATGGGAGTATAGTCTACTATGGGTTTTTGGCAGTGGCAAGCCATACACACCATTTCAAGGCACTTATAACTATCCCTTGCTCAATGGCGATTTTCGCACCGTGCCTGTCTATGGCAACATTAATAGTGCAAGACTACCTGCTTATCACAGGTTAGATTTAGGAGTTTCTTACAACTTCACTTTACAGAATATAAAAGGCAACATACAGTTCTCCTGTTTCAACATATATAACCGAAAAAACATTCGTAATAGACAGTACCTAATAGTGAGAAATGGCAACGAGCCAAACGACTATTTAGTAGCAGAACGCGACATTTATATGTTGGGTTTTTTACCATCGCTCATTCTACATTTAAGTTTTTAAGATGAAGAAATTATTTTACATACTGCTAATAATAATCTGCTCTTGCACCAAGACCAACGAAGATTATTCGCCTGAGGAAACGCCTGTGCTCATAGCTGTGCTAAAGGGCAACCAACCTATTAGCGATATTCAATTTCTATTATTCAATGACCAACAAAATGCACCTAAGGACATAGTAACCAATGAGCTTAATATAGCCAAGCAAAACGAACCCTCTACTAATTTGACCTATAGCAATGGCCAGTATCAAAGTCCTTCGGATTTTATAATTCAAAATAGCAGCACCTACGAAATAAAAGGAAAGTACAAAGGCCAAAACATAGAGGCCACTTGCAACATACCACCTCCTATAAGCAACCTGCAAAGCATAGAAAATGATACCATTACCATAAATCCTAATCCACCCATTGGGCTTCCTTCTTACATATTGCAATGGACTGCATTAGACCCAGCCAAGTACTCCTATGTGCTTGTATTAGAAGTATTAGAAAACAATCCCGTAGCCATACCCTTTTCGCAAGAGGCAGGTTTGTTTCAGTCTAAATACAATGGCCCAACCGAAATACCAGGACTTACTCTTTTTGAAACGGATTTTAAATACTACGGTCTTCACAAGTTAACCGTGTATGCCATAGAAAAAGAATTTGAAGATATTTACTTTTATAACCCGGCTGACAAGAGCGGACTTTTAAAAAATGGCCCTGATAATATAGTCGGGGCTAAAGGATTTGTAACCGGAGTTAGCACCTTTAGCCTGCAGCTATTAGTGCAGTGAAAAGGCTCTAAAAAGCGAAATAAGATGTGCGAAGTAATAAAAAACAAAAAATTTACACAAAACAAGTAGGGTATTAAATAGCCATTATGTAAGTCACCCAAGAAAGAAGGAAAAGAGAAGGAAATGAACGAATATCAGAAAATATTAAAAAACTGGGAACTGCCGGAAGGTAAAAGTACAGAGCAAGCCTGGTCGGAGTTGGAGCCAAAATTGGCCCAAACCGCCAAACGACCTGCCAAGGTAGTTTCATTAAATTGGAAACCACTGGTAGCCACTGCAGCCGCAGCGGCAGCCGTTATTATAGCCATTGTTTTTGCATGGCCAGGCTATACACTATTAGAACAGCAAACTACAGCTATGGAAACTAAGCAAGTAGTATTGCCAGACAATTCTGTGGTTACCCTTAATGCCAATTCCAGCATTGAATATGCTGCTGACTGGAGCCATGAGCGTACTTTGCAGCTAAATGGCGAAGCTTTTTTTGATGTGGAAAAAGGAAGTACTTTTAAGGTAGTGACCGAAAAAGGTATTGTAACTGTGCTAGGCACCAGTTTTGACGTGTTTGCGCGCAACGAAAAATTCCGTGTTACATGCACCACCGGCAAAGTAGCGGTAACTGCAGGCAAAAGCAGTGTGGAAATAACCCCCGGCAATACTGTAGAATTAACGAACGATGTTCTTTTGGCAGGCACTTTTAATAGCAGCGCTGGCAACTGGATGATGGGAGAATTTAACTACTCGGCCGAACCGCTTGAAAACGTGGTACTTGAACTTCAAAGACAATTTGGAATAACCATAAAAACACCTGATTTATCAGGACGTATTTATAGCGGTTATTTCAACAACAAAAATTTAAATGAAGCTCTTGAACTGGTGTTCACGCCTATGAAGTTGAGTTATAAAATTGAAAATGATGGCATTGTGATGGTTGAAGAAGCTAAATAATTGGCATGTGTAAAAAAGGTGTTAAATTTTTTAACCCGTGCAACATATCCTATCGCTTATAGTTCTCTATAGTACCCAAGGAAAAATTTTGAGGAGAGCCATTGAGCTTTCACATAAAAAATAAGTAACACACAATTGAAGTGTCTATTCTTAAGACACATCAGAATGTATAGTTAGTTTTAGTTAAGGTTTAGAATTGTGGCCAGAAACGTCTGGCCACAATTTTTTTTGTACCATAGCCAAAATTTTCTTTGTCCCAATATGAAAATAGTATGATTCATCCAAAAGAGATAGCGATAACAGAATTTGACTACCAACTGCCAGATGAGCGCATAGCCAAATACCCCATGCCTGTGCGCGATGAGTCCAAATTGCTCTTATTTAAAAATGGTGACCTGGCATCACACACATTTAAGGAAATAGACCAGCTGCTAGATAGCAATACCGTTATTATATCCAACAACACCAAGGTAATTCCCGCGCGTTTATTCTTTAAGAAAGAAACGGGCGGTGCGGTTGAAATTTTTTGCCTTGAGCCATTGAATGCCTCTCATCAGGACGTAATGAGCGCCCGAAAAACCAGCAGGTGGATGTGCATGGTGGGTGGTGCTAAAAAATGGAAGGGCGATGAGGTTTTGCGCCTGGAATTTGAAACATCAGAAGGTTTAGTTTTAGTAACTGCAGAAAAAATAAAGCAAGACAACGAAAAATTTTATATCGAATTTCAATGGCCTGAACAATTCACTTTCTCAGAAATTTTAGAAAATGCAGGCCAACTGCCATTGCCTCCATACTTCAACAGAGAAGCAGAGCAAAGCGACTACGAACGATACCAAACCATTTTTGCCCAATTCAAAGGTTCGGTAGCCGCGCCCACCGCTGGCCTGCACTTTACACCAGCTGTTATAGCTCGTTTAAAGGCCAAAGAAATTGACATGGAAGAAATAACTCTCCACGTTGGGGCGGGCACATTCAGGCCTGTGAGCTCAGCTACTATGGGTGGACATGATATGCATTCAGAAACTTTTAGTATCGAATGTTCGCTCATTCAAAAATTAAGGAATCAAAACAAAAAAATAATTCCGGTAGGTACCACTACTATGCGCACTTTAGAAAGCTTGTATTGGCTTGGCACTCTTGTGGCTGAAAACAAAAATTTACAGCCTGATGAACTAAAAGTATCGCAATGGCTACCCTATGATAGCGCCAGCCACTATACAAAGCAAGAAGCATTGGATGCATTAATTGAATATGCAGAGAATCACAAATTGACAAAGCTCTTGGCTAGCACCTCAGTAATGATAGCTCCTGGTTATGACTTTAAAATGTGCAATGGGTTAATCACCAATTTTCATCAGCCTAAGAGCACTCTGCTGCTGCTGGTGGCAGCACTAACAGGCTATGACAAGCAAGGGCAACTTTACTGGAAAAAAATATATGATTACGCCTTAAAGAACGATTTTAGATTTTTGAGCTATGGCGATAGCAGCCTATTGCTTCCTTAACAGCGTTAGTCCTTATAAATTTTTACAGTAGCCGCCTGAGTGGCAGTTTGCCAACCACGGTACATACCTTCTGAGTTAAATGGTAAGCATACATTTCCCAATCCATCTACCGCTATAAGGCCGCCCTCACCTCCAAACTTAACAAGTTTATCGTTTACCACTACGCTGCAAGCCTGCTCAAGCGTAAGTCCTTTATACTCCATTAGGCAGCTTATATCATAAGCCACCACAGCGCGTATAAAAAACTCGCCATGCCCCGTGCAAGAGATGGCGCAAGTAGCATTGTTAGCATAGTTACCTGCCCCTACTATTGGCGAGTCGCCCACTCTTCCCCAGCGCTTGTTTGTCATACCGCCTGTAGATGTAGCAGCGGCAAGGTTGCCGTGTACATCCCTGGCCACAGCACCCACAGTGCCAAATTTTTTGCCCTCGCTGTGGTCCAGTTGCATTTTGCCCTCTGCCCTTGCATCTAGCAATTGCTGATGCCTAAAGTCATCAAAAAAGTATTCGTCAGGCTGAAAAGCACTGCCAATGGAACGAGCAAAAGCCTCTGCACCATCGCGAACAAGCATTACATGGTCGCTTTTTTCCATTACTGCCCTGGCCAATACTATTGGGTTCTGAACTCCTTGAATTCCAGCAACTGCGCCTGCTTCCAAGGTGTCGCCACGCATTATACATGCGTCCATTTCGTGTGTACCATCGTGTGTAAACACGCTGCCACGGCCTGCATTAAAAAGTGGATTGTTTTCTAACGAAGCCACAGCCGCTGTAACAGCATCTAACGAAGAGCCATCGTTGCTCAAGACTTTATGACCTTCCATAAGTGCTTCGTGCAAGGCTTTAGTATACGCGGCTTCGCGCTCTGGTGTCATAAGTGCGCGCGTTATGGTGCCGGCACCACCGTGTATAGCTAATGCAAATTTGTTGGTCATCTTCCTGCGGGGTTTTTATTTCCTTGCAATAATAATTCTATTGTTTTGGTTAATCTATTTTGTCTTGTCTCCTCGCGTTTGGCAGTAATTACCCATTCCAAATACTCGCGTCTATTGCTAAATGATAATGCGTCAAATATGGCCTTGGCCTTTTTATTCTTTTCTAATATTAATTTCAAATCATCTGGTAATATTATCGTCTTAGTCTTAGAATCCGCATAGTTAAATATCTCTCTTACCACAGGTTTTGCTTCACGCTTTTTGTCGGCATCTGTCTTTTTTCTTATGCAGAATGTGGACCACACCTCATTAAAAGCTATATAGGCAATAAAGGAAATATCTCGCCTGGCCATTAATGGTTCCCAACCCTTGTCTCTGTTGAGGTCAGTTTGCAAGCCACTGCTTGCCTTAGGGTATGCTATCCATATTACATTGCTATTGCTCAGTGCGCTTAGCACCTCCTGCTGCCCTGATTCTACTTCGGCAGCGCTTTTTACAAACCAGAAAACAACATCGCATTTAGAGCTATAGGTTCGCAGCACTTTACTACCTTCAGGCAATGGCATCACAGTTTGCTCAAAATCTTTTGGTTTGTTTATTACCGCAATGGTCTGATTAGGCTTTAGCTTCAGTTTTTTGTGCAGGGTATTTAGCATTTGCTATTATTTAAATATGTAAACTTTTTTATTGCTGCAACTTGGAATTTACAGAAAGAGGTGATGTAATCTAAGGAATATACAACTTACAAAAAAAAGAGGCCGCAAGCGGCCTCTGTAGTGTAATGAAATATAATATACAGTTAAGATTAATTTTTCGAAGAACTTCCTTTGCCCTGCGTGCCATTCGCATCCGAACCACCCAGGTCAAAGGTTATAGGCATTACAAAATTAGATTCAATAGGGATACCATTTTTAGCCGCTGGTGTCCAAGTAGGCAAAGAGGAAACAAAGCGTAAAGCCTCTTCATCCAAAATGTAGTGAACACCATCAGATACTTGTGGCTGTTTTACCTCGCCAGTTTCATCTATAGTAAAAGTGATATAAACTGTACCTTCCAAACCACGCTCTTTAGCTTCTTTAGGATAAGAAAGGCTGTCGTTTACTAGCGTTTGCAAAGAATCCATACCACCAGGGAATCTTGCAGGGCGCGATGTGCGATGACCTTTGTCGAATTTTTCGTCAGGGTATACACGGTCTGGCTTTGGAACACCGTCAAAATTCCAGCGTTTCCACAAACCTACTTTGTAGCCTTCTTTAAACCTGCCTTGAGATTCAGGGTTTCCGTTAGCATAGAAGTATTTAAAATCACCATGTTCTATATCCAAGGCCTTATCAGAATAGGTGCCTTCCATCATTAACTCACCGGTAATGAATTTTACTACAACATTGTAGGAACTATCAGGCAAAACCAAGGTAACATCTCTAGAATACTTAGCAGCTTGGGCAGTTGCAACCACTCTCATTTGAGCATCTAAAAACTCTGATCTTTTTTGAGCATTGAGGCCCAATGAAATCAAAGAAAGAATTGCTATTGAGCAGATATGTAACTTTCTCTTCATGTAAATTAATTGTTCGTTCGGGATTTTTAGTAAAACAAAGATAATGCAAATTTAAGACGGAATAGATAGTGTTGGTTGTTTCTCTTTTATGAACATTTGCCAAATAATAAATTTTACCCGATGGATTACGTTTTTGAAAAGACATGGAATGAGACAGTGGCAAAAATTTCTGAATCCTTTGGAGAGAAGTTGGATTACGCTGCTATCCTTATGCTTATTGGGCTGCAGGAGCTTGGCAAAGACTTTCAAACTTTTAAAAAAGACCAAAAACTGGAGCTAATGCACATAGGAATATGCAGTGTGCTGCTGCCCTACGGCTATTACGTCTATAAAGGCCGCGATGATGAGGATTGGCCTCATTTTGAGCGAGTTGACACGCTGCCACCTCTTACTCCTGAGGAACAAGAAATGCTGATTAGAAAAGCAATAGTTCGCTATTTTGAGATGGGAGAAGAATAACCTAGGTCAAGAATTATTTCTGGCACGGCTAAACTCACAGGCAAAAAAATTGACAAAGCAAGGTATTTCCACAAAAAAACCCAGGCCAAAAGCCTGGGTTTTTAATTTCATATTTAAAGATGATGAGGTGTTTTATTTACTCACCTGCACTTTCATAGTAGCATTGCCTTCGGCAGAAATCAGTTTTATAAAGTACATGCCAGAAGCCAAATTGCTCGTTTGAATCTGAACTTGATTGCCTGCCAAACTTTTCTGAGTGTAAGCCTCTATCAATTTTCCACTTAAATCATACATCTGTATACTTAAGTCAGCTGGTATCTGGCTCATAGCTACTATTATATTTTGGCCAGCCACAGCAGGATTTGGATATACAGTAACCACATTATCGCCCAATTCTGCTACGCCCACTCCCACTTCTATGTCTATGTAGTTAGGGTTTGCAAGTACTACTTGTGGATTGCCAGCCAAGTCTTGAAGCCCTGCGCAGGTAACGTCCACATTCATAAGAGTAAAGTTTACATCCGCTACATTGTATTTTGCTAAGAAAGTAGTATTGTTTAACCAACCTGATGAATCTGTATTGTAGGACAAAACTGATAGCGGATTTTCAACAGGGAAGGTTATTGCAGGCACGGAATTCACATCCATTTCCTCATCAAAAATGGCTACGAATGAGAACGTGGCAGTACCAATGTTTTCATCGGTTATTTCCAAATCATTTGCATT
>JANOXJ010000209.1:0-8670 GCA_031418455.1 Flavobacteriales bacterium
AACATAACTGGCGGAAGAGTGCTTATAAAAGCAAAAGGTAAATGCACTACCGACCATATATCTATGGCAGGCCCATGGTTGCGCTACCGTGGTCATTTGGACAACATAGCCAACAACACGCTTATAGGTGCTACTAATGCATTTAATGGTGAAATAAACAAAGTGAAAAATGCACTTACAGGTGCTTATGATGAGGTGCCAAAAGTGCAGCGCGCATACAAAGCAGCTGGTGTGCCTACAATAGTAGTTGGCGACCAAAACTATGGTGAAGGAAGCTCGCGCGAGCACGCTGCCATGCAGCCACGCCACTTGGGTGTAAAAGCCATTTTGGTAAAATCATTTGCTCGTATACACGAAACAAATTTGAAGAAACAAGGCATGCTTGCGCTCACATTTGCTAACGAGGCTGACTATGATAAAATTCAGGAAGATGATGTAGTAAACTTTACTGACCTTACTACCTTCTCACCTGACTTGCCTTTGCATATAGAATTTGCTCACAAGGATGGAAGCAAAGATGTGATAGCTGTAAACCATACTTACAATGCGCAACAAATAGAGTGGTTTAAAGCCGGTGGCGCACTGAATTTGATTCGTAAAAGCTTGACAAATTGATATTGTCGCTTTAGCTAAAAAGAATAGAAATTTTTATTAGAGAAAGGGAGGCCGCGGCCTCCCTTTTTTTTATTGAACATGAAGCCCCGTCACAATAGGGTGCTTAAACTATTCAATTTCATTATAAAGAAGCAAAGCCAATAACTTTTGATAAAGCATAGTACTCTGAGCTAGCTTTTTTCTTTCCTTTGTACAAACAACTAAGTGTACAAAAGACACTAATATGAAAATACCAGGACAAAATAGAGCAGTGGTGCGCGATGTGTGGCCAACTGTAGAAAACGGAAAATATGCAATTAAACGTGTAGTAGGCGAGTCTGTAAGCGTTTGGTTCAATGTGCTTTCAGATGGGCATGATGTGGTGCGCGGTGGTTTGCGCTATAGGCATGAGTCGGAGCGCAAGTGGTCGCATGCTTCTGCTACTTCCATCGGAAACGACAGGTGGCAAGCCATTTTTAAAGTAGAAAAACAAGGCACATATACCTATGAGGCCTTGGGTTGGGTAGACTATGCTCTTACGTGGCAACACGGCATTACTAAAAAAATAGATGCTGGCCTGGATGTAAAAGTGGAGCTGTTAGAGGGGCTTCCTTTTATTGAGAAATTACCTAAAACTATTTCGAAAGAAGAAAAAAAACTGCAAGCAAAATGCGCAACAGCATTTGCCAGCGCAGCTGAATACGAAGAGGGTAAAATGCTTGCCAAAAGCGAACACTTGCACAATCTTTTTATAAGTCATCCTGATATGACTTATTTAAACACCAACATAACTCCCTTGAGGGTTTATGTGGACAGAGAGAAGGCAGCATTTAGCACATGGTACGAATTTTTTCCTCGCAGCGCAGCTGCTAAAGCCGGACAACACGGCACTTTACAAGATTGTATTAAGCTATTGCCACGCGTGGCTTCTATGGGTTTCGATACACTTTATTTTCCACCCATACATCCTATAGGCGAAATACACCGCAAGGGAAAAAACAATGCAACCACTGCATCTGAAGGCGATGTAGGATCTTGCTGGGCCATAGGTAGCAAAGATGGAGGCCATACTGCCATACATCCGCAGCTAGGCACAATCCAGGATTTTAAACAATTAGTAGATGCTGCAAGCAAACTGGGAATAGAAATAGCCATGGACTTTGCCCTGCAGTTTGCACCAGATCACCCATGGGTAAAGGAGAATCCGCAGTGGTTAAAACAACGCCCTGATGGCACCATTCAGTATGCTGAAAATCCGCCAAAAAAATACCAGGATATTTATCCCGTTTATTTTGAAACAAGCGATTGGAAGAACCTATGGAAAGCGCTGCTTGACATAGCATTGTATTGGTTAGAACAAGGCATCAGAGTTTTTCGTGTGGACAATCCGCACACTAAGCCTATCGCATTTTGGGAATGGATGATAGCTGAAGTGAAAAAGAAAAACAATGACGTTATCTTTTTGTCAGAAGCATTTACAACTCCTAACTTGATGCAGGAACTGGCCATGGCCGGCTTCACCCAATCGTACTCCTACTACACCTGGCGCAATACTAAAGCGGAGCTGTTGGAGTATATGAATCAACTCACTCAAGGAATATTAAGCGAAACATTCCGACCAAATTTTTGGCCTAACACTCCAGATATACTGCCATGGAGTTTGCAAAATGCCGATGAGCACAACTATCTCACAAGATATTTTTTGGCAGCCACACTTAGCAGCAATGTAGGTGTGTATGGCCCTGTGTATGAGTTTTTAGAACACCGAGCTATGCCTGGCAAAGAGGAGTATTTGGATAGCGAAAAATATGAAGTGAGGCATTGGGACTGGAAAAAAGCAACACCGGTTACCGAATTGTATACTAAGCTAAATAAAGCAAGAAAGGAACACGCTGCTTTGCAACGCACCAATAATATTCGCTTCTGCCATATAGAAAATGATCAGCTAGTAGCTTATTTAAAACAAGATGAGCAAGGAAGCAAAGTGTTATGCGTATGTTCGTTAGATGCAGTGCACTCGCAAAGTGGAATGCTGCACTTAGCTCCTTGGATGTTAGGTATGAACGAGCATGCTACATACACGTTAAAAGATGTGCTTACAAGTAGCGAGTTTGAATGGCATGGTCATACACATTTTATAAAGCTTACACCACAGCAGCCATATCATCTTTTTGTGATTAAAGAAAAGGTGGATTAAATAATTTAAGATATTACTATCTGGAGATTTTATAATTGACTTCATTTTTAAAAAAAAAACTGTCAGAAAAATTTTAACTATTAGCAACATAAAGAGTGGTATTAAAAAAATGAATTGGAACGCACTACACAGATCGGACACTACCATAAAAGGCTGGATGGAAGGTGCAGTGCGCGATTATGTGAAGCAGTGCCGCTGGTACGGAGGCAAGGCCAGTCGCGACAAACAATTCCTAGCAGACCATTTGTTGCCTATTGATTATGAGGGCAAGCGATATTATTTATTGCTATTAGAAATTACCTACGAAGAAGGATTTGTACATAATTATTTGCTACCTTTAGCTGCCGTAAATGTTGATGATGTAGAAAATTCAAAGGCTATAATTACTCCTCTGGCAAAGTCACAAAATGTTTTGGTGGATGCTACCTATGTGGCGCACTTCCGCGAAGCCATTTTCTATTATGTAAATCAAGGCGAGCAGTTGGAAGTGCAGAATGGAAAATTGTTTTTTGAAAAAGGAAAAACATTTGCCTCCAACAATGAAGCTATTCACTCCACCCTATTGAGTGCAGAGCAAAGCAATACTACTATTGTATACAACAACAAGTACTTCTGTAAATTCTACCGCAGGCTATTCCGCGACCCCAATCCGGATATAGAAATGATACAGCAACTGAGCGAAAAGTGCGAGTTTGAGCATGTGCCCGCTTTTGCAGGTAGCATAACCTGGAAACGACAAGGGATATATGATGTAAGCATTGCAATGCTTCAATTAAAAGTAAGCAATGAAGGCGATGCGTGGACATGGGCCAATGCAAAATTGGCGCAAACCATAGATAGAGTATTAAAACAAAAGCTGACAAAGGAAGCTATACCACAGCTAAAGCTTTTTAAAACAAAAAGCTATGAAGGCACACCTGCAGCGCTAAAAGAACTGATAGGTGCAGAGTTGTTGCATGGGGTGAAAATGATTGCCACACGCACAGCTGAAATGCACATAGCCTTGTCCAAAGAGCCATACAACAGATTGTTTACTCGCAGCAGTTATAATGGCGACTATAGTGTTTGGCTCAAGAATAGAATGAGCTATCAGTTTGAAGCGCGCTATGCATTGCTTGACAAAAGCATGAAAAAACTCAAAGGCTTATCAAGAGAATATGCAAAGTACTTTTATAATAATAAGACAGAAATTAAGAACAGAATTTATTCTTTTGACGAATTGGATTTAACGGGCCAGCGGATACGCATTCATGGCGACTATCATTTGGGCCAATTGTTAGTGGCCGATAGTGATTTTATAATTCTCGATTTTGAAGGCGAACCTGAGAGCACCATACACGACAGAAAGGTGAAACAAAGTCCGCTGAAAGATGTAAGCAGTATGTTTCGCTCTTTTCACTATGCCATATATGCTACTATTTTTAATAACAAAAAAATAGGTGTGAAGCAACAGGCCGAGTTGTTTGAGGTGGGCGAGCGCATATATAGCTGGATGGTAGCCATTTTCCTACACCATTATTTAAGCAAGGCATACAATAGCACACTCAATATAGGATATGAAAGCGAAATAAATTATTTGCTTAAGTATCACTTATTAGAAAAGGCCATATACGAATTGGGTTATGAATTAAACGCACGTCCCGATTGGGCAGTAATACCATTGCGTGGCATTTATACAATACTTCAAACCAAACAAAAATGACACGCACCGTAGCTAATCAAATATTTACTTCTTTCGACATAGAGCTGTTTCGCTCAGGCAAACACTATAGACTCTATGAAAAAATGGGAGCTCACCCAATGCAGCTCAATGGCGCAGACGGAACGCACTTCTCCGTGTATGCACCTGCCGCTACGCGCGTGGAAGTGATAGGAGATTTTAATGGATGGAATGGCGCGGAGCACGAGCTGTTAGTGCATT
Source organism: Flavobacteriales bacterium (assembly GCA_031418455.1). GTDB lineage: Bacteria > Bacteroidota > Bacteroidia > Flavobacteriales_D > Sanyastnellaceae > JANNVZ01. The sequence goes on from JANOXJ010000209.1 coordinate 4,713, forward strand.
GGGATGGCTGTGGTATTTGGGAAGGTTTTATACCCGAGGCAAAAAACGGAATGCGCTATAAGTACAAAATTTATTCATCGGTTGGTGGTCAAATTTTGGAAAAGGGAGACCCTTTTGCGCGATATTGGGAAAAGCCACCAAACACTGCAAGTATAATTTGGAAACAAGATTATACATGGCAAGATAAATCATGGATGGCCAAGCGTGGAGAGTTGCAAAAACATACGGCTCCACTAACGGTGTACGAAGTGCATCCAGGTAGTTGGAGATATAATGGTGCCACGGGCCAATGTCTTACATGGCACGAACTGGCCGAACAATTGCCGGCATATGTAAAAGAAATGAACTTTACACATGTGGAGTTTATGCCCATTATGGAATACCCATATGATCCATCATGGGGTTATCAGTTGGTGGGTTATTTCGCGCCCACATCGCGCTTTGGAAATCCTGAAGAGTTTAAGGCATTGGTAGATGCATTGCACAAGCAAGACATAGGAGTGTTGTTGGATTGGGTTCCATCGCACTTTCCTAGCGATGCACATGGCCTGGGTATGTTCGATGGCACGTGTGTGTACGAACATCCGGATCCGCGCAGAGGATACCATCCTGATTGGAAAAGCTTAATATTTAATTATGGACGCCCGGAGGTGGTTTCATTTCTTATAAGCAATGCACTCTTTTGGCTAGACCAATTTCATGCAGATGGACTGCGTGTAGATGCGGTGGCAAGTATGTTGTACTTAGACTATTCGCGCGAGCATGGCGAATGGGAACCTAACATTTATGGTGGTAGAGAAAACTTAGAGGCAATTCATTTTATGAAAGAAATGAATAAGGCAGTATATCTGTACTACCCCGATGTGCAAACTATAGCTGAAGAAAGCACTGCATTTGCGCAGGTTACAAAACCTACTGATTATGGCGGTTTGGGCTTTGGTATGAAATGGATGATGGGTTGGATGAACGATACATTAGGCTATTTCAGCAAGGATCCTATTTACCGAAAATTTCATCAGAACGAGATTACATTTAGTCTTGCTTACGTTTTTACAGAAAATTTTATGTTGCCCCTTAGTCATGACGAGGTGGTGCACGGCAAGCAAAGTTTATTAGGCAAAATGCCTGGCGATAATTGGCAAAGATTTGCGAACCTTCGTTTGCTTTATGCGTACATGTACATGCACCCTGGCAGCAAATTGCTTTTTCAAGGTGGCGAGTTCGGACAAAATGATGAATGGAAATTTAATCAAAGTCTAGATTGGCACTTGCTGGAACACGACTCACACAAAGGTGTGCAGCGGTGTGTAGCTGCTCTCAACAGTATTTATAAAACAAGAAAGGAATTGCATGAGATGGCCTATACGCCCAATGGATTTGAATGGATAGATTTTAATGATTCAGAGAGTTGTGTTATAGCCTTTATACGTAAAGATAGCCTTGGCAAGAGCTTAATAGTGGTGTGCAACTTTACACCACAAACTATTACGCAATATAGAATAGGTGTGCCGCAGGTGGCAGGCGCCAAGGGTTGGAAGGAAATATTTAATAGTGACAATAAAGCCTATTGGGGTAGTAACATAAGCAATAGCGGAGTAGTAATAAATGAAAATGTGGGATGGCAAGGCCGCCCTATGAGCATTCATTTAACTCTGCCACCACTGGCAGCCATAGTGCTTGAGCCGGCCGTTTAAACAATAACAATAAAATAAAAATATAAAACAGCAGATAGAATTTTTTGATTACATATGGAAAATACATTAACCAATTTTGAAAATATACTTCACCAAGGAAACGCTACCAGACCATTGGAAAAATTTCCTGATGAAATAATAAGCGTAAATAAGGATCGCGATACGGTACTCTTCACTTGCAAAGGCAATGTAATGCTGCGTGTGCAAGTCATTACAGATTATATTCTTCGTTTTAGGTATGCTACCGATGGATATTTTCAAGAAGATTTTTCATATGCCATAGACAAAGATTTTGAAGGTGGTTATTCCAAATTTGAATTGCATGAAGAGGAAGGCTGCTGGCAAATAAGAACCAACGCATTGAAATGTTGCATTAAGAAAAAAAATCTTAAAGCCATATTTACTGATGCAGAAACAGGCCGCGAAATAAATCGAGATGAAAAAGGATTTCACTGGGAGCCACATCCGCTCTATGGCGGCAACATAGTTATTATGAGCAAAACAGTGCAGCATGGCGAGCACTACTTTGGTCTTGGCGACAAACCCATGCAGCTAAACTTGCGCGGAAGACGCGTTCAAAATTGGGCTACCGATGAGTATGGATATACCAAAGACAAAGACCCTTTGTATAAGACCATTCCATTTTATGTGGGTATACATGATGGCCTTTCATATGGTATGTTCATGGACAATACATTTAAGAGCTTTTTTGATTTTGCCAGCGAACGCAATTCGGCTACAAGCTTTTGGGCGCATGGTGGCGAAATGAATTACTATTTCATTTATGGAAAAAATCCGCTTGAGATAGTGGAGCGATATACTAACCTAACTGGAAAGCCTGAGCTGCCGCCACTTTGGGCCATGGGCTACCACCAGTGCAAGTGGAGCTACTACCCTGAAAGTGCAGTGCGCGACTTAGCAGCAGAGTTTAGAAAACGCCAAATACCCTGCGATGCACTTTATCTCGATATAGATTATATGGATGGTTTTAGATGCTTCACTTGGGATAAGCACAAATTTCCGGAGCCGCACGTTATGATAAAAGATTTGGCTGCTGATGGTTTTAAAACGGTTGTCATCATAGATCCGGGAATTAAAATAGACTGGAATTACAATGTGTTTAAAGAGGCTTACGACAAGGGATATTTCTGCAAACGTGCTGATGGTGATTATATGAAAGGCAAGGTGTGGCCGGGCGAATGTTATTTCCCCGATTTCACAAAGGCAGAAGTGCGCGAGTGGTGGGCTACACTTTTCAAAGGCCTAATAGCAGAGGATGGTGTGCGCGGAGTTTGGAATGATATGAATGAACCTGCAGTAATGGAAGTAGAGTCAAAAACTTTTCCGCCAGATGTGCGTCATGATTTTGATGGACATCCATGCAGCCATAGAAAAGCACACAATGTATACGGTGCACAAATGGCGCGCGCCACTTTTCATGGTGTAAAAAGATTTGCAAAACCCAACAGACCATTTATTATAACACGCTCGCTCTACAGCGGCACACAGCGCTATAGCAGCACCTGGACAGGCGACAACCTGGCCACATGGGAGCACTTGTGGGTAGCCAATATGCAAATGCAACGAATGGCCATAAGTGGTTATTCATTTGTAGGTAGCGACATAGGTGGCTTTACAGAGCATCCTACAAGCGAGTTGTATGTAAGATGGATTCAGCTGGCCACGTTTCATCCGCTTATGCGCACGCACAGCAGCGGCCAGCATGGCAAACAGGAGCCTTGGTCGTTTAGCGATGAAGCTACCGAGATTGTAAAAGCATTCATTGAGTTGCGCTATAAATTGTTGCCATATCTCTACACCACATTTTGGCAATATGCTAGTTTAGGCACTCCTATGTTAAGGCCGCTTGCATTTTTAGATGGCAACGATCCTAATCTGATTCATCGCACCAACGAATTTTTGTGTGGCGATCATATCCTTGTTTGTCCTGTTACAGATCCGGGCACACAACAACGCTACATTTATTTGCCGCAAGGGCGTTGGTACAACTACTTCACTAATCAGCTTTTAGATGGCGGCAAGGAAGTGCATGTGGATGCACCATTGGAAACCATGCCTTTGTTTATGAGGGCTGGTTCTGTAATTCCGCATTACCCAATTATGCAATATGTGGGCGAGAAAAAATTGGAGCAGCTTACCCTTTGGGCTTATTACAGTAAAGATAAAACCCGCAGCACGGTGTACGAAGATGCATGCGATGGATACGATTATCAAAAAGGAAACTACTGCGAAAAAACATTTAC
>JANOXJ010000210.1:0-3038 GCA_031418455.1 Flavobacteriales bacterium
CCTTTGTCCCGATACAACCTACCAAACATTTATAGCGAGTGCTTCATTAGACCCACAAATAATAGATGTGGCGCACTATTGCTATAATAATCAACTGGTATATGATTTTGAAGGTGTGGGCAACACCAATGCCAATGCTACTTATGAGTGGAATTTTGGAGATGCAGCTACGCCTGGCAATGCCAACACCGCAGTGGCACACAATGTGTTTTTAACCGAACCCGGCCTACAAACTATAGTGCTATTTGTTATTACACAAGATGGTTGTGCTGACTCTGCCACAGTTACGGTAAATGTGCCGGACGACATTGTAGCCCAATTTGCACCACAAACAAGTTTTTGCTCAGGTACAAGTTTTACTTTTCAAAACCAATCGCAAAATGCAACAAGCTATGCGTGGGATTTTGGACAAGCTGCAGCGGGCGATAATTCTATAGCCACCAATCCGACATTTGATTTTATAAATTCAGGAACTTACAACGTGCAATTAATTGCAAGTGCTGCTGACCTTTGCCCCGATACTACTTACCAAATATTTGTAGCAAGTGCTTCATTGGACCCGCAAATAATAGATGTGGCGCATTATTGCAGCAATGGACAACTGCTATACAATTTTGAAGGTGTGGGCAACACCAATGCCAATGCTACTTATGAGTGGAATTTTGGCAATGCAGCTACTCCCGGTAATGCCAATACCGCAGTGGCACACAACATTGTACTGAACGCTCCCGGCTTGCAATCCATAGTGCTGTTTGTAATAACACAAGATGGATGCGCTGACTCTGCCACGGTTACCGTTAACGTGCCTGAGGCTGTTGTGGCAGGCATAGCGCCACAAACTGTGTTTTGCAATGGCACCACCATAGTGTTTGCCAATCAATCGCAAAATGCTACTAGTTATTCTTGGGACTTTGGCGACTCAGTAATTAATGACACATCCGTGCAAACCAATCCCACATATACGTATGTCACGCAAGGCACCTATACTGTTCAGCTTATAGCCGGTGCTGAAAATTTGTGTCCTGATACTACAAATGCACAAGTGGAAGTATATGGTGTAATAGAACCCTACTTTGATGTTCAAACTCCCGTATGTTTTGAAGGCAATACATTCTCCTTTGAAGGAACAGGTGCAAGCAGCAGCGCGGCATTGTTTCTATGGAATTTTGACAACAACTCCACTCCAGCCACTTCTACCAGTATAAACCCAAGTGGTATTCAATATTCACAGGCGGGTAATTACACAATTTCGTTGACTATATCAGAAAATGGATGCACAGAAACATACGCTGCGCTACTAGAAGTGCTCCCAAATCCTGCGTTTAGTGCGGTATGCGATACGCTGCAAACTTGCAACGACACAACAGCCGTGTTTCAGGCCTTTGCGCAAAACGCTGCGGGTATTGTATATCAATGGGATTTTGGCGATGGCTTCACATCTAATTTAGCTAGTCCATCGCACACATATACCACTGTTGGGCTTTATGATGTTAATGTGGATATGCATACTACTAGCGGATGTATTGACAGTGCTTCTTTCTTATTTGAAAATGTAATAGAAATTTATCCTCAACCCGTAGCAGGTTTTATTCTTTCGTTGCAAGAAGTAAACATATTAGGCGAAGAAGTAACCATGACTTCTACCGCACAAGGCGCTACACAATGCAATTATTTCCTGAGCGATGGTGGCTTATATAACACATTTGATGCAGTGCATCCTTTTGAACAAAATGGTATAATAGCCATACAACAAATGGTGATAAATGAATATGGCTGCTCAGCTACCGAGGTGCAAAGTATAGAAGTAAACGGATTTTTGTTTTATGCACCTAATGCCTTTACGCCCGATGGCGATGGCACTAACGATGTGTGGACCCCCATAATGGCAGGCGTTTCGGAATATCAGTTACAAATATTTAACCGCTGGGGCGATTTAATTTTTGAAACTACCGACCAGCACCAACCATGGACAGGCAATGTAAATAATGGCGAATACTATGCACAAGACGGAGCGTACATTTATCAAGTAGTTATAAAAGACACGCGTGCAATTCCGCATAAATTCAAAGGGCATGTGGTGATGATGAGGTAAAAAATGAATGAAATTTCTAATTGATTAATTTTTTTTCAGAACATTATTTTAAAAAGCTCTGCAACTAAATTAATGACAACAACTAAGGCAAGTATCCATGCCATCATCCACCTCACACCCTTTTCGTTTAGGTCATCATAATCGGCTTTCAGAAAATCTCTGAGGGATAAGAAGCCTAAAACCCCGAACAAGATAATCCCAATAATTATGAAAAGTATTTCTTGCAATGGAGTTATTTGAAATGAAAAGTGTGGTTTTAAAACGGAGATAGTAAGAAAAGTGGTAAAAATAAAAAACCCTCCAACATGCGGAGGGTTTTGTTTTTTAGTAGCCCGTAGGGGAATCCCCGCCTGAATGACTTAGTCGGGCAGGCCCGCCTGAGTGACTTAGTCGGGCAGGCCCGCCTGAATGACTTAGTCGGGCAGGCCCGCCTGAACGACTCAGTCGGGCAGGGAACCCCTGTTACCAGAATGAAAATCTGGTTGTATCATTTTGGACAAAAATCGCTTGCCTGATGCAGATTTGAGATATTTCTCTCTAACTCTGGCTGAGGTAAAATCGGGTTGTTCTTCACTGTAAATAATTTTCCATGGTACAAACGCACTAGTAAATTTTGACTTGCCTGAGTTATGTTCCTTCAATCTTCTTTGCAAATCTTGGGTCATGCCAACATACAGCTTAAAGTTCACTTCACTCTGAATGACATAAATTGTAACCATGCATATAAATAAAAAACCCTCCAACATGCGGAGGGTTTTGTTTTTTAGTAGCCCGTAGGGGAATCCCCGCCTGAATAACTTAGTCGGGCAGGCCCGCCTGAACGACTCAGTCGGGCAGGCCCGCCTGAACGACTCAGTCGGGCAGGGAACCCCTGTTACCAGAATGAAAATCTGGTTGTATCATTTTGGACAAAAATCGCTTGCCTGATGCAGATTTGAGATATTTC
>JANOXJ010000211.1:0-2996 GCA_031418455.1 Flavobacteriales bacterium
AGCCCGTGCCTTTCACTTTTGATGGCTTGCAGCCCGCATTTCATTTCTCCTGCTACTATCATTTTAATTCAAAATTATTTCTACCTCTTCACAATCCTCTCGCTAATAACCTGCCCACTCTCCAACTTCACACTCATTACATACACGCCATCGCTTAACATTGATAAATTCCAAGTTTGATATGGATAAAAAACCTTTTCTATTTCAACCGCCACGTAGTGGTCACTATTCGCAAGGGGCGCATAGGACACAAAGTTGGCGCAGAGTGAAAAACGCTCTTCGACCCTGTTGCTAAGATGCACAAAAGTTTTGAATTCCATAAAAAGTTGAAAAATATTTTTTGCTAATACTTCAAACAACACGGGGGACTAAAACAATACCCTTGTTTTTAATCCATTAACATTGCGTACCTTCGCCCTCCTTATTAAATTAATTTCAAAACAGCCATTACTGTGGAAGAAAAAACAATAGATGAAACCCGTCAGGGCGAATACCTTATGCTGCCAGATGCTGAAACTGCTGCAGCTGTTTCCAACCAACCTACACGCAAACTCTTGCTAGAAAGCTACGGCTGCCAGATGAATTTTTCTGACAGCGAAATAGTGGCGAGCATACTGGCCAAAGAAGGCTTTACTACCACCCGCGACCCAGAGGAGGCCGATGTGGTATTGCTTAACACGTGCGCCATACGCGACAATGCAGAGCAGCGCATACGCGGCAGGCTGGGCTATTTGCGCAGCATTAAAAAACGCAAACCCGACATGACCATAGGTGTGCTGGGTTGCATGGCAGAGCGCTTGCGCGAAACTTTGCTAGAGCAAGAAAAACTGGTAGACCTTGTGGTAGGGCCCGATGCTTACCGCGATTTGCCCAACCTGATAGATAAAGTGGACAGTGGCCAAAAGGCCGTAAACGTGCTGCTAAGCCGCGAGGAAACCTATGCGGAAATTACTCCTGTAAGGCTTAATAGCAATGGCATTACCGCCTTCATAAGTATTATGCGCGGGTGCGACAATATGTGCTCGTTTTGTGTAGTGCCCTTTACACGCGGCCGCGAGCGCAGCCGAGACCCTGAGAGCATTGTAAAGGAAGCGCATGAACTATTCGATCTTGGCTATCGCGAGGTAACGCTGCTGGGCCAAAATGTAGACAGCTACAAATGGAACATTACCGCTAAAGGGGAAATAGTAGACCCTGCCAAACCTACAGTGAATTTTGCACAGCTTATGGAAATGGTGGCGCTAGTAAATCCTGATTTGCGTGTGCGTTTTTCCACCTCGCACCCCAAGGATATGACGGACGAGGTGCTGCACACCATGGCCCGGTACGACAACATTTGCAAATACATACACCTGCCAGTGCAAAGTGGCAATAGCAATGTGCTTAAGCGCATGAACCGCGGCTACACGCGCGAGTGGTATTTAGAAAGAATAAAGGCTATACGCACTATAATGCCTGAGTGCGCTATATCTACCGATATTATAACAGGCTTTTGTGGCGAAACCGAAGAAGAACACCAAGACACAGTGTCACTCATGAACGAGGTAAAGTACGACATGTGTTTTATGTTCAAATATTCTGAAAGGCCCAAAACACTGGCCGAAAGAAAGTATGAAGATGACGTGCCTGAAGAGGAAAAAACAAGCAGACTTCAGGAGATAATAGATACGCACTTGAAAAACGTAGAAAGCCGCACCAAACAATATGTGGGCTATACGCAGCGTGTGCTTATTGAGGGTATTTCTAAAAGGTCGCAAGACTTTTTTCAAGGTCGCAACACACAGAATGCTGTAGTGGTTTTTCCAAAAAAGGAAGGAATAGAACTAGGTCAGTATGTGGATGTGCATACAACCGAAAGCACCATTGTTACTTTGATTGGACACATTGTAAACACTGCTGAAGTACTAAACTAAACGAGCAATGGATTTAAGAACAGTAAAACAACGATTTGAAATAATAGGCAATACGCCCATGTTGGAAAGGGCATTGGACATAGCCGTGCAGGTGGCGCCTACTAATATGTCGGTGCTTATAAATGGCGAGAGCGGCACAGGTAAAGAGAATATTCCAAAAATAATACATGCCTATAGCGCACGCAAACATGCGCCATACATAGCAGTAAACTGTGGCGCTATTCCAGAAGGAACTATAGATAGCGAATTGTTTGGGCACGAAAAAGGCTCATTTACCGGAGCTACCGATGCGCGCAAAGGCTACTTTGAAGAAGCCAATGGCGGCACTATATTTTTAGATGAAGTAGCGGAGTTGCCTGCACTTACACAAGTGCGTTTGCTGCGTGTGTTAGAAACAGGCGAGTACATCAAGGTGGGTTCGTCTAAGGTGCAAAAAACTAACGTGCGCGTGGTAGCAGCCACCAACGTAGACTTTAGCGAGGCCATTCGCAACGGTAAGTTTCGCGAAGATTTGTTTTATCGTTTAAATCAGGTGCCCGTAGTGCTGCCAGCACTGCGCGAGCGCAAGGAGGACATACCACTATTGTTTGCCAAATTCACTACAGATTTTTCTGAAAAATATAAAATGCCCGTGCTAAGCCTAACACCTGAAGCACGCGAAATGCTGGTAAACTACAGCTGGCCGGGCAACATTAGGCAGCTTAAAAATATAACCGAGCAAATGAATGTGCTGGAGCAAGACCGCACCATTTCTGCCGAAACACTAAGGTATTACCTGCCTGTGGAAGGGTTTGGCTCTAAGTCGCTGGTGGTAGCCGCCAGCCGCGGTTCCGAGGCACAACAATTTACCGAACGCGAAATACTTTATAAAGTACTGTTCGAAATGAAAAACGATTTGCAGGATTTAAAATCGTTGGTACTTGGTATGATTCAGACCGGAGGGCAGGTTCCACAAACAGAAGAAAACATGGAATTGATGCAAAAAGTATTTATGAACCAAAATGGTTCTTCGCAAGCAGCCACGAACATTGCCCCTATTAGCTCCGGCATTATACATATGCCACAAGGGCAGCCACAGCATCA
>JANOXJ010000212.1:0-2499 GCA_031418455.1 Flavobacteriales bacterium
TTCCATTTTGCTATACACATCTTCTTTAGGAGGTAAATAGAATTCAGGAACATCAGCATGAAATTTACCGTCAGGCATATTCTTAATTGCCTGTTCTATTATGCGCATGCTTTGCCACATTTCTTCCATGCGCACCATATAGCGGTCAAAGGTATCTCCATTGATACCAACAGGTATGTCAAATTCAAAATCCTGATAAGATGAATAAGGATTCATTACACGCACATCATAATCTACACCAGCTGCGCGTAGGTTGGGGCCACTAAAGCTATAATCCAAAGCGCGCTCTGCACTTATGGCACCGGCTTTCATAGTGCGCTCCATAAATATTCTGTTGCGCGTAACCAGTGCATCAAATTCTTTTAGTCCTTTAGGAAATTCTTTCATAAAGGCCTGCAGCTTTGACCATGCCTTGTCATTGAAATCGCGCTCCATTCCACCAATGCGGCCTATGTTGGTAGTAAGGCGTGCTCCGCATATTTCTTCAAATATTTCATATATTTTTTCGCGCCATTGAAACAGATAAAGGAAACCTGTCATAGCACCTGTGTCCACAGCTATTACTGTGTCGCACACTATATGGTCAGCTATGCGCGAAAGTTCCATGATAATAACACGCATGTACTGAGCGCGTTTTGGTACTTCGCAGCCTATTAGTTTTTCCACCGTCATGTGCCATCCCATATTGTTTATGGGCGATGAGCAGTAGTTAAGCCTGTCTGTAATAGGTGTTATCTGATTGTATGGTCTGCGCTCAGCTAATTTTTCAAATGCTCTATGTATGTATCCAATGGTAGGTTCTGCATGGCGAATTATTTCGCCATCCATTTTCAATACGTTTTGGAATATGCCATGCGTAGCAGGGTGCGTAGGACCAAGGTTAAGAATAGAGTAGTCCTTTTGTTCCACTACTTCTTCTGCAGTGGCCAATGCCTGTCCTATATGTTGGGGAGTTTTGCTCATGTTAGTTTATCTTCCAAAATATTTATCTTCCTTGTCGTCTCTGCTGGCATCTTCCAATGCGTATTCTTTGCGCATAGGATGATAGTTCATCTCATCCATATTCAATATTCTGCGCAAGTCTGGATGTCCTTTGAATTTGAAACCGTAAAAGTCAAATGCTTCGCGCTCCATCCAGTTGGCAGCTGCCCACATGTCGGTGGCAGTAGGCACTTCCAAATCTTTGGTGGCCATAAATGTTTTTATGCGTATGCGTAAATTCTTTTGCAAATTGTGCAATTGGTACATGAGCATAAACTCTTGACCCTCGCTCTCCGGAAAGTGTGCACCGCACATGGTAGTGAGGTAGGTGAAACTCATGCCTGCATCTTTTTTCAAAAACTCCAGCACTTCATGTATGGCACTTTTGTTTACAAAAAATACCGGATAATCATAATCTATTTCAGAGCGCTGTATTGCATCGCCAAATTTTTCGGACAATGCTTTTAGAACCATATCATGCAAATCAATGATGGGTTGCGAAGCGCTTATTTGTTGTTGTAAATGCATTTTTTATTCTAGTCCGTATTTAGCAAGCAAGGCTTGGTATTCTGGTGTTTGTCTGCGGTTGGTTCCCTCTTTTTTGGCCAACTCCTGTATTTTCATTACGCCATCTAGCACCTGCTCTGGGCGTGGCGGACAGCCGGGTATGTACACATCCACAGGTATTATTCTATCTATACCCTGCAGCACAGAGTATGTATCGAAAATGCCTCCGCTGCTGGCACATGCGCCCATGCTTAGAACCCACTTTGGCTCTGCCATTTGCTCGTAAACCTGACGAAGTATGGGTGCCATTTTTTTACTAATAGTGCCCATTACCATAAGCAAATCGGCCTGGCGTGGCGAGAAGCTTAAGCGCTCCATGCCAAAGCGAGAAAGGTCGTAGTGCGATGCCATGGTGGCCATAAACTCTATGCCGCAGCATGAGGTGGCAAAGGGCAATGGCCAAAGTGAATTGGCTCTTGCCAATCCTACTACACCATCAAGCTTGGTGGCAAAAAAACCTGCACCTTCGATTCCAGGTGGCTGGTGTTCTGGTTTTATATCTACTGCTGTGCTCATTATTTATTTTTAAGCAATCTGTGTTTTTTTTATTTCTTGCAAGTGACTTGCGTGGTTAAAAAAAAATGGACAGATAATTATATTCTTATTTCAAAAAAAAAAATCGATAGGGGTGGTGTTTTGTAATTCAATCTATCAGTTGTAAATCGAAGAAAAAAAAATTATTCCCAATCTAAAGCTCCTCTGCGAATGATGTAGACAAGTCCTACTACCATAAGCCCCATAAAGGTAAACATTTCTAACAAACCAAACACGCCTAATTCCTTAAAGTTTACTGCCCATGGGTACATAAATATTACTTCCACATCAAACAGCACAAAAAGAATAGCCACCAGAAAATACTTAATGGAGAATGGAGTGCGTGCATCGCCCACTACCTCTATACCGCACTCAAAGGTGTCGTCTTTAATTTTAGTGTGGCGGCTGGGACCAAGC
>JANOXJ010000213.1:0-3342 GCA_031418455.1 Flavobacteriales bacterium
GGCAGTTGCAATTCATGCATGGGGTCCCAATATTTTTCTCTAAATTCTACCACCTTGTCGTTTACAATTTTCACTCCTTCCTGCTCCAGCAGTTCTTGCATACGTGTAGGAGTGGCAAAGTGGGCTTTGCCAGTGAGCAAACCATTTCTATTTACCACTCTGTGTGCCGGCACATCTTGTTTGGAGTGTGCGGCATTCATGGCCCAGCCTACCATGCGGCTGCTTAGGCCTGTGCCCAGGTATTTGGCTATAGCGCCATAGTTGGTAACACGGCCCGCAGGTATAAGGCACACCACCGCATACACATCTTCAAAAAAGGTAAATTCTTTTTGAGCCATAGATTATAAATGCAATAAGGTGCAACAAAAGAAAGGAAATATAAGTGTATTGGACCAAACGTTAAAATTTCCTATACAAAGGTTTGGTTTGTGAAATTTTAGTCTATTTTCGAAAATAATTAACCTTTACGAAACCGCACACTCAGTTATGAAGAATGCAATTACAGGAGATCGTCAGTTGGCCTGCATCATGTTTACCGATATAGCAGGCTATACAGCCATGATGGGCGAAGACGAAGAAAAAGCCTTTGAAATTCTGCAAAAAAATCGTGATATCCAACGCCCAGCCATAGAAAATTATGGTGGCCGATGGATAAAGGAAATGGGCGATGGTGTGCTGGCCACCTTTAGCAGTGCCACTAACGCAGTGCATGCTGCAGTGGCCATACAGCACTTGGTAAAGCAAGAGAACAGTTTCAAACTTCGTATAGGTCTTCACCTGAGCGAGGTGGTTTTTGAGAATGGCGATGTATTTGGCGATGGTGTAAACATTGCAGCTCGCATACAAACAAGGGCTGATATAGGAGGCATATTAATTTCGGAAACAGTAAATAAAAACCTAACAAACAAAAAGGGAATAACTACCAGGTTTTTGGGCGAGGAGTCTTTAAAGCATGTAAAAACTCCTGTACAACTATTCGTGCTTGAAACCAATGAAGAGTATTACGGTGTAGATTTTCCCATAATCACCAAAGAACAACTGAATGTAGAATCGCCCTCATTTAGCATAGCTGTGTTGCCATTTCGCAATGCGAGCAAAGACGATGAAAATGAATTCTTATGTGAAGGCATAGCAGAGGATATTATCATTACTCTTTCTAACATAAAGCATTTGCGCGTGGTGGGCCGCAGGTCGTCATTCCAATTCAAAGGTGGCGAAACACCACTGGCTGAAATAGCAAAAGTGCTGAACGTAAATAGAATATTGGACGGAAGCATTCGCAAACATGGCAACATGATTCGTGTGAACGCTGAACTGAATAATGTGGAAGATGACACACAAATATGGGCGGAAAAATATGACAGGGAGCTGACCGATATACTCGAAATTCAAGATGACATATCGGCCAACATAGCAGAAAACTTAAGGCTAACATTTGTAAATGATTCAGGCCGTGCCATGCCATTAAACATGGAGGCTTACGAGCTGGTGCTCAAAGGGCGCTACTACATGGAACGCTTCTTAGAAGGTTTTGAAAAGGCTAACGTGTGCTTTACCCGCGCCATAGAAATAGACCCCTATTATGCTGATGCGCATTGCGAACTTGGCAAGCTATACTTTATGCTTACAGCATCATTGTTCTATGCACCTACCGAAGGATTTACAAAGGCACAATACCATGCTGAAAAAGCATTAAGCCTGAATAAGGAATTGGCAGCAGCGCATTATTTGTTGGGACAGGTAAACCTATGGCACCTGTGGGATTTTGAAAAAGCCAAAGAAGAATTTGAAATAGCAGCGCGTTGCAAAATACCTTCTTATTTTACAGGCATAGTTTACGACCCATGGTACACTTCTATGGTGCTTGGCGATTTTGAAGGTGCCATTCATTCATCATTGAAGATTATAGAAAACGATCCTTTATCGCTTTATGCCTACTTGCACTTAGGATATTTTTATGTGTATGGAGGCCATACTCAAGAGGGTAGAGCAGTGTTTGAGAAGATATTGTCGCTTGCACCATACTACAGCGAGGCTATGCGTATGGTAGCTATGAGTTATTCCTTCGAGGGTGAATTGGACAAGGCACTGGAGCTTTCGCAAAAGGCAGCCGAAATGGGCCAGGGCATAGGATGGACACAAAACTTCTACATTATATCATTAGCTAGAAAAGGCAGAGCAGATGAGGCAAGAGCCTTGCTGAAAGAGTATGAAACCAATAAAGGGCCTTTGAGTATTTCGTATGTGGGCATTGCGCTCATACACTTGCATTTGGGTGATATAGATACAGCTTTAGATTGTATAGAAAGGGGACTTGAAATAAGAGATGTGTGGGCCTTTTCTTTAAAGTACAGCCGCGAGTTCGACTCCCTGCGCGACAACGAAAGATTTAAGCAATTGCTTGAGAAAATAAAATTTCCGCAATTGCAGCCGGCCTAATACTGCCCACCAACTCCCTGCTAACACTATGACCAACAACACCCCTACCAAAAAGTTAGGCGCTGAATACATAACTGCTGATGAGGATACCATTATAAAAGGAATGGTGGATGAGATGGAGGCGCAGATGGAGCGCATGTATGCCGACAAAAAAATGCTTCGTCAAATACACACCAAAATGCATGGTTGTGTAAAAGGTACATTTCAAATAGAAGATAATTTGCCTGAAGATTTAAGAATAGGTGTATTTAAAAATGCACTAACGTATGCATGCTGGGTGCGTTTTTCTAATAGCAGCACAGTGCCCAAGCACGACAAAAAGAAGGATGTGCGTGGCATAGCCATAAAGGTGATGGGAGTAGAGGGCGATAAAATCATAAATGATGAGGCGCACTACCAAACACAAGATTTTTTGCTCATGAGCAGCGAAACTTTTTTTAGCAAAAACCTAAAAGAGTTTGGCAAAACCATGAAGGCATTTACCTCCGGAAGTAAATTGAAAATATTACTTTACGTTTTAAATCCTTTGCACTGGAAGCTTATTGGCAAGGTGGCCAAAACAAATATTAAATGTCAAAATCCTGCTGCTATTCCTTATTGGAGCACACAGCCATATCAATTTGGCACGGCTAACCGAGCGGTAAAATATTTTGTAAAACCTGTAGCCACTAATCATGTAGTTACTTCTAACACATGCGATTTTGACTACCTGCGTTACAACCTTGCGCAAACGTTGAACAACTATGAGGTGAAGTATGAGTTCTTCGTACAATTTCAGACCAATGCTGATACCATGCCTATAGAAGACCCCACCGTGCCTTGGGATTCGCAGTTTGTAAAACTGGCTACACTTACCATTCCACCTCAATTATTTGATAGCAACAAGCAGTGGGAATATGGCGA
>JANOXJ010000214.1:0-4228 GCA_031418455.1 Flavobacteriales bacterium
ATAGAACATTCTAAAATAACAGGCACAGAAATACTGCTGGAAACCAACTTACTCGGCTACCCCACCATAACACAAAAAATACCCCTGGTGGCAGAGTATAAGCTGAACCTGGAAATGAAGGAACAAACGGAGGAAACAGCCGTGGTAGAAATAGTGGGCAACCGCAGTGGTTTAGAAAAGGTAACAAGCGCACAAATGAGCACTATGCGCATACCTATGAAGGATATAAAGCGCATACCCAGCCTTGGTGGCGAAACAGACATAATAAAAATAGTACAGTTAATGCCAGGAGTGCAGCGCGGTGGCGAGGGCCAAACCGGCATGTTTGTGCGTGGTGGTACGGCCGACCAAAACCTTGTTTTGCTGGATGAAGCTACTGTATACAATATTGGTCATCTGTTTGGTTTCTTCAGTGTTTTTAATAGCGATGCCCTGCATGATATGACCATGATAAAGGGCTCCTTTCCGGCACAGTATGGCGGAAGGCTCTCCTCTATATTAGACATAAGAATGAAGGAGGGCAATGCCAAAGAACTGCACGCCACAGGCGGTATTGGCCTGCTCTCTTCCAGAATAACCATAGAAGGACCAATAGAAAAAGACACCTCGTCATTTGTTATAGCTGCAAGGCGCACATACATAGACAAGCTTTTTAAAGCTGTGGGTGGTTTTCTGCCCTATTACTTCTACGATTTAAATTTAAAAGCCAATCGCTGGATGGGGCCTAAAGACCGCTTGTTTTTCTCTTCCTATTTTGGCAATGATGTGCTTCGTTTTGATGATAACGATGTGAGCGATGCTGAAAACGATTCAACAGAAACAAGTCCTTTTGGTTTTGGATTTAAACTGGGCAATCTCACAAACACTCTGCGCTGGAATCACCTTTATAGCGACAAAGTTTTTTCCAATCTATCGCTCATTCACACAAAATTTAACTACGACATTTTCGGAAAATTTGACCAAAACAACATCCTTATTAAAAGCGATGTGCGCGACATAGGATTAAAGGGCGATGTAGATTATTTTAAATCAGACGACCATCATATAAAATTTGGCGGTCAGGTAACACAGCACATTTTTAAACCCAATGTAGTAAGCACCGCAGGCGAAATAAGTGAGTTTCTGGGCAGCAGAGAAGGGGCACAATTGCTTAGCACAGAGTGGGCGCTATATGCAGCTAATGAACTAGACTTTAAAGATGGCCTTTGGAAAGTATTTGCCGGCCTGCGCACCAGTGGCAGTTTTGTAAAAAATAAACTGTATGCTGGGTTAGAACCACGCGCTGCTGTGCGCTATATGCTCAATGAGTTTTCTTCTTTAAAATTTGGTTACAGCCGCATGAAACAATACATGCACCTTGTAAGCAGCTCGTCTGTTGCATTGCCAACAGATTTGTGGTATCCGGTTACTGCTGGTATCAAACCACAGCGCAGCGATCAGTTGGTGCTGGCATACAATAGATTTTTCGAAAAATTAAATTTGAATATAGAGGCAGAGGCTTATTACAAGTGGATGCAAAACCTAATAGAATATCGCGAGGGCGCTAACCTCATTCTGAATGACAATTTTGAAAATGAACTACTCCAAGGCAAGGGCGATTCCTATGGTTTGGAATTTTTAGTGCAACGCCCTGAGGGCCGGTTCAACGGTTGGGTAAGCTACACCCTTAGCTGGGCTACGCGCCAGTTTGATGAGTTAAACATGGGCAAAATATTTTGGGCTAAATACGACCGTAGGCACAACATATCGGTAGTGCTCAACTACACCCTAAGCAAACGCTGGGACTTTAGCGCAGTGTGGGTATACAGCTCTGGCTCGCGCTTTACTGCACAGCTAGGCCAATACCTTGTGCCCAACGCCACTTTTACTGGTGTAGATGTAATACCTGTGTATAGCGATCGCAACGCTATTTCCATGTCACCTTCGCACAGGCTCGATTTAAATTTTGTATTGAAACCACGACCAGGT
This sequence comes from Flavobacteriales bacterium, assembly GCA_031418455.1. GTDB lineage: Bacteria > Bacteroidota > Bacteroidia > Flavobacteriales_D > Sanyastnellaceae > JANNVZ01. Next base: position 1,969 of record JANOXJ010000214.1, read on the forward strand.
AAAGAGAAAAAATTTAAAAGCGAGTGGCAATTTGGTTGTTATAATTTTTACAATCGTGCTAGCCCATATAGAATAAATGTAGTGGCCAATACCGATGGTAGCATAGGCTATCATTACGAGCAGCCTGGCTTGTTTGGTTTTATTCCATCAGTAGCATATAATTTTTCATTCTAGTATTACATGAAAATAATTTCTCTGCAAATAGTAAATAAAATATTAGCAATAGCACTGTGTGTTCTGTTGCTTAATGCATGCACACCTGAGCCAATTCCTATTTACCTGGACGAAATAGAAAGTCAGCCGGTAACGTGGTCGCAAGCCATACCCAACAACACCACTATTATTTATTTGGCCCGTTCTTTTTCTGCATTGGAATATCAGGAAAATGGCAACAGTAATGACACCACAGGCAATGATGATTTGCAACAACTGCTTCAACAATTTCTTGCTACTGACGCATTGGTTGTTCTTACACACAACAGCGTGGCCGACACACTATTTAATGTAGCCGATGGTGTGTGGGGTAGCCTTAGCACAGAGCTTATTGCGGGCGACACCTATCATTTGTTTGCACAAGATTTTACTACAGGCAAGAGCTTAAATGCAGAAACAAAAATGTATGGAGCAGTTCCGCTCGATACAGTTTTGTATACCGCGGTGGACACAGCTACTGTTGACTTTCAGGTGCTGTTTCAGGATCCGCCAGGGCCTAACTGGTATGCAATTCATTTCTATTCTAACTATGCTAATCCACTTGTGGTAGAAGATCCACTTGCGGCATCTAACATAGTAGAAACTGCATTGCTCAGCGATTTGGAATTAAACTCAGGAAATGTTGTTGTACAAAAAACACTGGAGTTTTTAGATAGTGATACGCTCTATATTTCACTTAACAACATAAGCGAGCAGTATTATAATTATTTAGGCCAGCGCGAAAGAGGTGGCAGCATATACAACCAGCTTATACAAGAGCCCATAAATTATGTAAGCAATGTGCAGGGCGGTTATGGCATGTTCCTGCTCAACGCACCAAGCATAAGACAGGTGATAATAGAGTAGTTGCTACCATGTGGTAATGCGCTTAATTGCCACTGTTGTCTAACAAAAGTTATGAGTGTATACACCATAGCACACATTACATTTGTAGCACATGAAAGAGTATGTAATAATAGTAGCTGCAGGAAGCGGTAAGCGCATGGGCGCGGCCATTCCTAAGCAGTTTTTGCAGTTGGCAGGCAAGCCTATACTGCTGCATACCATGGAAAAATTTTTAAAACACAATCCCAATATTGGCATTGTGCTGGTGCTTAATGCCGAGTATGTAGCGTTTTGGCAAGAGCTCTGCCACACATTAAATATTCAAATAAAACATGAAATAGTGTGTGGAGGCAAAGAGCGTTTTCACTCCGTAAAAAATGGTTTAGATGCCATTACAGAGGAAGATGCCATAGTGGCTATACATGATGCGGTGCGCCCTTTGGTTAGTTTAAAAACAATTGAAAATTGTTTTTTGATGGCGTGCGAAAAAGGCGCTGCTGTGCCTGTTTTGCATTTGACCGATAGCTTGCGCGTTACATCTAATGAGGGAAGTGCACCTGTGGACAGAAGTAAATATCGTATGGTGCAAACACCGCAGTGCTTTCAAATAAACATATTGCGCCAGGCTTACGAGCAGCCTTTCAATGATTCTTTTACAGACGATGCTTCGGTAGTAGAGGCATTTGGAGAGCACATTCATTTGCTGGAGGGCAACAGAGAAAATATAAAAATAACCGACCCTGTTGATTTAAGAATGGCAGAGGCTATGTTGATGGACTAATTGAGTACTTCGTGCTTCTCTACTTCCTCGTGTGTTGCCTCATCATTGCCCAAATATTCTGCTTGCAAGGCAGGCCACACACTGCGCTGGTTTATATACCAGGTAGTAATTCCAAAAAGAAAAAACGAAACCGCATAGGTAGTCCAGTCGGTAGCTTGTCCTTCAGTGGGGCCGTCTAGCGAGCCATATTTTGTAAACACTATTAGAGCCAAAGCATTGTTGATCAAATGGGCAAGGATGGGAGTGTACAAACTGCCTGTCCATATAGTTAAATAGCCAAGCAAGCCGCCTAATAACAGACGTGGCAAAAAGCCATAAAACTGAAAGTGAAATGCGCTAAACAAAATGGCGGTGGTCCAAATAGCAACGTGTACATTCTTTGTCACCTTGGCTAGCAATGGCTGCAGTGTGCCTCTAAAAAATAATTCCTCACATATAGCG
>JANOXJ010000215.1:0-4345 GCA_031418455.1 Flavobacteriales bacterium
CTCGTCTAGGTGCAAGCCACCAATGCGCGACAGTTCGTGTACATAAGAATCGCGTATGTGCGCACCACCGTTAGAGAAGGGGTAGTTGTCGTTAGCCGCTGCTTTAAAAATTAGGCGCTCGTAGCCGGGTCTGTCGCTCGACACAAATACCGGATATTCTATTTCGTTATCTTCGCCCATAGCATCGCGGGTTATATAGTCAAAACCGCGCTGGTTGTATGCGTTAGAGTCGTTGCCATGCTCATTGCTGTCGCCTTGTGCCTCGGTTACAAAAACGCCTTGTGGGGTAAAAAATTCAATGTGTGTGTTTTCATTACCACCCCATGCACCATCGCCAAGGGTGCCACCGCTAATGGCTACCATGCGCACATTGTGTTGGTCGGTGCCAAAAAAGTAAGTATTGGTTTCTGCAAAACTTGGCAGTTCAGTAGCACCGGCAGGATAGGCTATTATGCGAAATGTGGTGGTGGCAGTAATGTTTACCGCACCAGTATACAAGGTGCTGGCATTAGTAGGAGTAGAGCCATCCAGGGTGTAATACATGGTAGCACCTGCTTGGGCAGTGGCTGTAACACTTATAGGGCCTGGTTTCCAGCCGGCTTCTATGTTTATTACAGGTTTGGTGGCATAGGCAGTGGCAGTAGGGCCGCCATTAGCCGCATTGGGCGAGGGGTTGGTGTGTATGCTCCACACAGCACCGCCATTAGTATCTCTGGCATAAGAGTGGTTAGCATGAAAAGCGCCTATAGTGCCTATGTCATAACTTTCTAATATGGTACCACCGGCATTGGAAAACACTATGTCATCGCCATTGGTTTGTGTTACTCTAAAGTTGGTATTGGTTTGGCCGCAGTAGCCAGGGTTGTAGTCGCCTGTGCCAGACAGAAGTACCACTTTATAGCCACCGGCAGGTATGTTGGTACCCGCAGGAAAAGCCCATTTTTGAGGATTGGTGGCATCATCGCTAAGCCAGTAGCCACTTATGTTTACGGCAGCCGCTGTAGGGTTGTACAGTTCCACCCAGTCTTCATACTCGGTGTTGCCTGCATCTGTATTTGCCCAGTCGTTGTAGTTGGCTGTGCAAAATTCATTTACCACTACTTGAGCTATTGTACTGGGTGCAAGTGCTATAAGAGAGAGTAATATAAGGGTTTTCCTCATCTAAATCAGGTTGTTTCTTTTGCTTAAAAGCGAATTATTAAATAAAAAAATCCGTGCCGTAGGGTTTCAGGTAACTATGACACTACAAAGCTAATAGAGGTTGCATATTAAAGAGTGGTAAGTTTTTAACCTGCGGGGGATTCTTAATACTTCAACTGGGCCATTAAGCAGGCATATTTGCAGCCTATCTTTGGCCCATGCGTTTAGTTTTTATATACACCGTATTAGCAGCTCTCATGGTGGCCTGCAGGTCCAATAATGCTGCGCCTGCGGGTATGTTTAATCTGAGCAAGCTGCAAGGCGCATGGGAGTTTCATCATGAAGGCACGCACGAAATTACAGAGTGGCTACCCGATGACTATGGCAATCTTAAAGGCAAAGGTTATTTGCTATACAACACCGACACTGTTTACATAGAGTTTTTAAATATAAAAAAAGAAGGCAATAACCTCACTTATTACGTCTCGGTAGGTGGCGAAAAAAATTCTGAGCGAGTGCCTTATACCTTAGTGAAACAAACCAAAAATAGTTTGGAGTTTTTTAATAAAGACTATCCATTTCCGCAGCGCATAGTGTACAATTTAACGAATGATACTACCATAGTCAATTATATAGAGGGCATGCAAGAAGGGCAGTTGGTGCGCAAGAATTTTATCTATCAAAAGAGAAAGTAAAATGAAAAGATTGACATTTTTTTTGGTAGTCATTTTTGCTTTCGCCTGTCAGCACTCTGCCAACCCAAAAAAGTTTGATGTAACAGCCCTTGTGGGCGACTGGAAAACATTGTATAAAAATCCTTATGTGCTAGAACGATGGACTTTGGAAGGCGACAAAATGATTGGTACTTCGTTTGAAGTTTCAGCCAATGAAATGAAGGTGACAGAAACTCTGCTGCTTGAAAACCTAAGAGGAACTAAAGTGTACACACCCACTGTGGTAGGCCAAAACGATGGCAAGGGTATTCCTTTTACATGCACATTTGAAAGTGCAACTAGAATAGAATTTACCAACCAGCTGCACGACTATCCGCAAGTGATTCGCTACGAATTGCTTACACCTGACTCACTAAACGTTACTGTTGGGCGCTATCCGCTCGATAGTTTTTCTGACAATATGCGGTTTTATTTTAGCCGAGTAAAAAATGAGTAGATAATTAAAAAAGGGCCGTAAGGCCCTTTTTTAATTATAAAATATTTGAAGGAATTACTTACCAAAGAAACCTTTGATAGTATCCATGATGCCACCGGCACCGCCACTTGTAAATCCTTTTACTACATCCATTATTCCATTGTCGCCATCCATTCCTATTTTCTTTACTAGGTCGTTAGCATCAGTTGCTGTACCTGTTTCAGGGCTGCTAAAACGCTCAATGATAGAAGGAACTATGCTGTTAGCTATGCCACCTGCTTTGCTCTCATCTATACCAAGCTTGTCCATAAGGCCGCTTATTACATTCTGCATCATGTCGCCAGCTACAGGATTGGAGCTTGGGTTGGTATCTCCTTTGCCATTAAACATGTCCAAAAGACCGCTAAGGTTGCCGCTCATGGCTTGGTTTTTTAGAGCATCCGTAACAGAACTTTGCGCCACATTGAATACTTCTTTTTGTTGGTCATCGTTAAGGCCATGCTCATCGCGCACTTTGTCGCCCATTTGGTCTTTTACGAAGTTGAGGATTTGATCTAACATTTTGTAATGATGTATTAATTAATTATTGATTATAAAAAACTGAATTGTGCGAAGTTATAAACGATTCATTTTCAAATTGGATATTAACAATATTTTCGCACGAAACTTTATCAACTACATATTAGATGGAACGAATAGACAAATTCAGACAACACATTCAAGAAGGCCATACATTCAAGGGCGATTTTATTACCCTTGGCGGGGCTATATTAGATGGAGTGCCGCAGCCTAACTGTCAGGTAAACATTCCACTCAAAACACTTAACCGACACGGATTAATAGCTGGTGCAACAGGTACAGGTAAAACAGTAACGCTGCAAATAATAGCAGAGAACATGGCCGCCAAAGGCATACCTGTGTTGATGATGGACCTAAAAGGTGACCTTAGTGGTGTAGCTGCTGCAGGTGCATCTAACGCTAAAATAGAAGAGCGCCATTTGGCCATTGGTATACCTTACCAGGCGGCAGGCAGCACTATAGAGTTGTTATCGTTATCCAAACAAAATGGTGTGCGCCTTCGCGCTACTGTTAGTGAGTTTGGCCCTGTGCTTTTTTCTAAAATTTTAGAATTGAATGATGTGCAAGGTGGCATCATAGCCATCATATTTAAATATGCGGATGATCATAATCTGCCATTGTTAGACTTAAAAGATTTTAAACGATTGCTGCAATACAGCACCAACGAAGGCAAAGAGAGTATAGAAAAAATTTATGGTAAAATATCAGAATCATCAGTAGGTACCATATTGCGCAAGGTGATAGAATTAGAAACGCAGGGTGCTGAAGTTTTCTTTGGCGAAAAATCTTTTGAAGTGAGCGACCTGGTGCGCATAGACCAACAGGGCCGTGGTATTATAAACATTGTGCGCCTTACGGATATACAAGACAAGCCAAAACTATTTTCTACCTTCATGCTTCAAATGTTGGCAGAGATTTACAACTCATTTCCTGAAGCAGGCGATTTAGAAAAACCAAAGTTGTGTGTGTTTATAGATGAGGCACATTTAATTTTTAACGAGGCCAGCAAAGCACTTTTAGATCAGATAGAAGCTATTATTAAATTAATTCGCTCTAAGGGTGTGGGCATTTACTTCTGCACACAAAACCCATATGATATACCAGAGGATGTGTTGGCACAACTAGGTTTAAAGGTGCAGCATGCACTACGCGCTTTTACCGAAAAGGATCGTAAGGCCATAAACAAAACTGCAGAGAACTATCCAAACTCTGAGTTTTATAAAACCGAAGAGTTGCTTACAAGCATTGGTATAGGCCAGGCGCTTGTAACCGCGCTTAATGAAAAAGGTATACCCACACCACTTGCAGCCACACACCTGCGTGCACCTGCCAGCCGCATGGGCACACTTACTACCGAGGAGATAGACAGGGTGATAAGTGGTAGCATGCTTGCCATAAAGTACAATGAGGTAATAGACCGCGAGAGTGCTTATGAAATATTAGAAGCAAAGCTGAACAATGCCAAAGCCGAAACAGA
>JANOXJ010000216.1:0-34081 GCA_031418455.1 Flavobacteriales bacterium
GGTGAAAAAATAACCGAGGAACAAACAACCTTTTTAGGACCGGCACATAAAAAACAATAATGACATGAAAATGAATTGGGGATGGAAATTAGCACTGCTGTATAGTGCATTTGTGCTAGGTATCATGTTTATGGTAATTAAAGCACGAAGCGAAAAGGTAGAATTGGTAGTGCCTGATTATTACAATCAGGAGTTGCAATATGAAAAACGATTGGAGGCCACGCGCAATGCGCAAGAACTTAGTGCCATGGTGCAAACTATTCAAATGAATGACATTCTAAAAGTCACTATGCCGACAGAGTGTATGGAGCAAAATGCAAAAGGAAGCATGAAACTTTATTGCCCGGCTGATATGAAATTTGACAAAACATTTGATTTAAACTTAGATTCATTATCCTCTCAAGAGCTCAATGTAAGTGATGTAAAAAAGGGCATAAATATTTTAAAGGTGCAATGGTCTATGAATGGTAAAGAATACTATAAAGAACAAGCAGTATATATTAACTAATGAATTTTATTTGGGTCGCATTGTTGTTAGGTTTAGCAGGAAGTTTGCATTGCCTTGGTATGTGTGGCCCGCTGGTTATAGCCTTGCACAATGCACAGCCAAAGGGAACCGCAGTTAAATCAAAAATAATTTATCATTTAGCGCGCATATCTGTTTATGCAAGCCTCGGCTTCACTGTTGGTATTGTAGGTAGTACTTTTTCTTTTTTCGGATGGCAACAATTGCTTTCAATCACTGCAGGTGTCCTTATGTTATTTTTTATTATTTTTCCGTCAGGGGTTGGCTTTGTAAAAAATAGTCCATTACGTATTATTTCATTTATTAAGGCCAGATTTGGTTATCTCATTCAGCGGAAAAATGGATTGTCATTTTTTTTATTGGGCGCTATAAATGGATTGTTGCCTTGCGGGTTAGTATACACCGCTATGGCCGCAGCGCTGGCCACCGGTAGCTTATATAAGAGCGTAGGGTTTATGTTGTTGTTCGGCCTAGCCACCAGCCCCATATTATTTGTGGCTACCGAGGCTATTAATTGGATGATGAAAAGGACACGCTTTCGTTCTTATAAAACCGTGCAAGTTGTATTGGCAACGGTATCACTTTTAGTCATACTGCGTGGTGCAGGTCTTGGTATACCATTTATAAGTCCGGCTGCTGCTATGAATGGCCACTCAGTTAATTGTTGTCATAAATAACCAAGACCATTTCTAACTCCTAAGTTTTTCAAGTTTATCTGCATTGAGAAGTGTAATGGTAGAACCATTAATTTGAATTAGCTTTTCCTCTTTAAAATCGCTCAATGTGCGTATTAACGACTCTGTGGCGGTGCCTACAATTTTGGCAAGATCCTCGCGGCCAATAGCCATGCTAAAGGGTTCGGTATTGGATGCGCTGTATCTGTTTTTTAGTGTTATTAGCGCTTCAGCCGTGCGCTTTCTAACGCTGCTGTATGCCAGTGCCAACAAGTGCTCTTGTTCGTTTAATAAGTTGCCGGCCAACATTTTTATAAATTGCTGCGCTACCATAGGCGAGTGTTCTATAAGCTTTAGAAAATCTTCTGTTTGGAATATGGTTACTTCGCAATCTTCCAGTGCTTCGGCTGAAGAGCTATGTTCTTTGCCCTCCAATAGAGGCAGGTAGCCAAAGAAATCACCGGGTTGTAATAATCTTGTGATAAGATCTTTACCCACTTCATGGCTCTTGTAAATTTTTGCTTTGCCACTATTAAGTAGATAAAGTCCTAAAGGCGAGTCGCCCTCGCTAAAAATTAAATCGCGCTTTCTAAAATGTTTTGACACCTTGCGCTGCGCTGTATTTGTAATCTCCTCAAGGCTTTTTATTTTGCTTAGTGTATCAAATGCTTCGGTGCTAGCGGAGGCGCTAAATGTGGCAAGCGCCTCTGTTTTTTTTAATCTGCTTTCTACTGCATTCAACAATTCTAAATCGTCAAAGGGTTTGGTAAGGTAGTCATCTGCACCCATTTCCATGCCTTTGCGCATATCGCTGCGTTCTGTTTTTGCAGTTAGAAATATGAAGGGGATATGATTGGTTTGCGGATTTTTATTCAGCATGTGCAGTACACCATACCCGTCTAATTCGGGCATCATTATATCACATATAATAAGATCGGGTTTTTCTGTTGTTGCCTTGGTCACTCCCTCTTTGCCATTGGCTGCCATGCTAACTTTATATCCGGCCAGCTCTAATATTTCTGATGTGTTTTCACGCACATCTTTATTGTCTTCTATTACTAATATTTTTTTCATCACTTAATTCTTTTGTCCAACAGGTAGTTCAATAGTAATGGTTGTGCCTTCATTCAGTTTGCTTTTAATGTCTATCATACCATCCATAAGTTCTATATAACGTGCGGTAATATTAAGTCCCAGGCCTGTTCCCTGTATGTTGGTGGCATTCTTACCTCTATAAAAGCGTTCGAACAAATGTGATAAATCTTCTTCAGATATGCCTATGCCGTTATCTGTTACTTCCATTTTTAATCCCTTATCGCTCATAATGGAATTAACGGTAATGGCGCTTTCGTTCCGCGTGAATTTAATGGCATTGGAAAGTAGATTGATAATAATGTTTCTAAACATTTGTTTATCTAATGTGGCATGCACATCGCCCTCGTGCTTAAATATTATTTTTTGATTTTCATGACAGAGCACTTGCATTTCTGCTACTACATCTTCTATGGTTTCTTTGCAATTTAGAGCCACGGGGTTAGCATATACTTTGCCTTCTTCTAATTTGCCAAGCGATAGAAAGTCGTTTAATATTTCAGTTAATCCAACTACTGATTTTTTAATGCGCTCTATATGTTTTTCTCGGTTTTCTTGTTGTTCTTCGTTCACGTATTTGCCTATGAGCGAGGCAGACGAAAGTATAGTGCTCAGGGGTGTTCTAAACTCGTGCGAGGCCATAGATATAAACCTCGATTTCATTTCGTTGAGCTCTTTTTCTTTTTCTAATGATTTGGTAAGTTCATCGCGCGATTGCTCTAATGCGGTAAGCGCTTCTTTCAATACAAGTGTGCGCTCACTTACTTTTTTTTCTAACGTTTCGTTCAGTAGTTTTAACTCTGCGTTTATTTTAATTATTTTTTCTTGCTGTATATATCGCTCTGTAATGTCTATAATAAATGCAATAACAAATAGCCCCTCGTTGGTATGGTAATAACTCAGGCTGACTTCCACGGGCAGTTTTTCACCATCGCGCTTTCGGCCAAATAGAGTAATATTTTTACCCATTGGCCGCTTTGAGGGTTTGTTCATATAGCCATTTCTGTAGGCTACATGTCTTTCAGAATATTCTTGTGGTATTAGCACTTCCACTTTTTGCCCCTTCAACTCATTTTCAGCATAGCCAAACATGTTGTTGCACTTGGGGTTGCTCAATATAATTTCGCCTTGTGAGTTGCCTATAAGTATTCCTTCATTTACATGGTTGAAAATGGATTCAAATCGTGACTCGTCTTTAGGTAGCATGGGTGTAAGATAATCTGCCGTGTTGTTGTAACGCTAAAATAACATGTTGAAAGAAATTATTCTGCCCGATGGTTTAATTCATTGAAATTTATTAAAGCGCAAATTGCAAGACACTTATAATTTGAGTGGACGTGCGTCTAGCTGGATTTATCCAATCTTCACCTTTTTTAACTCAAAATTTTGTCCTAAATAAACTTTGCGCACTTGTTCGTCTGCCGCTAGTTCTTCGGCTGTGCCTGCTTTTAGTATGCTGCCATCGTACAGCAAATAGGCGCGGTCGGTTATAGATAGAGTTTCCTGCACGTTGTGGTCAGTTATAAGCACTCCTATGTTGCGTAGTTTTAATTGAAATACAATTTTTTGTATGTCCTCCACCGCTATGGGATCTACTCCGGCAAAAGGTTCGTCTAATAGAATAAAACTAGGATCTGTAGCAAGTGCACGGGCTATTTCTGTCCTTCTGCGCTCGCCTCCACTTAGGTGATTGCCTATGTAGGTGCGTTTATGTGTAAGCCCAAATTCTTCTAACAAGGATTCTAGTTTATTGCTTTGTTCCTGTTTGCTAAGTTTTGTCATTTCCAAAACTGCTTTTATATTGTCTTCTATAGATAGTTTTCTGAATATACTGGCTTCTTGCGGCAAATAGCCTACTCCCAACTGCGCACGCTTATACATGGGTTCACTTGTTATGTCTTTTTCATCCAGGTATATTTTGCCCTCATTGGGTTTTACCATGCCCACTACCATATAGAAGCTTGTGGTTTTGCCTGCTCCATTGGGTCCTAATAGTCCTACAATTTCTCCCTGGTTTACTTCAAACGAAACGCCTTTTACCACTGTGCGTTTACCATATTGGCGTATTATATTTTCTGCTCTTAACTTCATATTGCCGCGCGAAAGTCTTAAATAGTTCCTTTAAATTTTCATATATCACGGCATTTTTATCTTTTTATTGTTATTTATTCTTTAATGCAGGCATCCATAAGGCCTTATTCTTAGTCATCTTTGTAACACAATTATTCTGATTCTAAAAATTTCTGCAAATGTTTCATCGTATTGTATTCACCATAGCTGTCTTATGCGCTAGTATCTGTGGCTTTAGCCAGACAGGTGAAAATGCGTCTGATGCTATTTCATATACACTCATACAATACGATTCAACACAGATTACCGGATGCCCCAACCAATATTCTTTAGGCACATCCAATTCATCGTTTTCAGCCTCTGCCATCACTGGTACTATGGCTCACGACAGGTGGTTTAAGTTTGTAGCAAACGCAACTGTAGTTAAAATAAAGGTATGTTCGCCTACCACATTTGATGCAGGCGTAGAAGTTTGGAACGCTTTGGCCGATGGTGTTACGGTAACTAATCGCAAGGATTCGTTAAACGCTACTGGCAATGGGCAGCGGGAGTATAAATGTGTAAGTGGACTGATAGTAAACAATACTTATTTTGTGCGTGTAGGCCGTGTGTCGGGCAGTGGTGCAGGCACATTCGGCATTTCTATAGAACATAATAGAGCTACTGTAAATGCTGGTGCTAATCCTCCTTCATGTTACAATCTTACCAATAGTCTTACCAGATTTTGGTTGCCCATAGGCACCAGCACTCAATGGGCATTTTACCAGGGCAACACTCTTATAAGTCAGTCCATAGGAGGTGCAAGTATTTCATTGGGTGCAGTTTCTGGTTTGTGCTACAACCAATCATACGCGGTTTATGTGCAAGTAAGTACAAACGACTCTGAGTGCGGCACCATCTTTTGGGGCTATTCGGTACCGTATAATCTTACCCTGTGCCCATGCCCGCAAGTGAGTATAGTAGTGCCCACATGTGGTTCTACATTTTCATTTAGTACCTTATTTAATGCCTCGTATCAAGGCAGTGGTGTAGAATATCAATGGCGAATGACTACCAATGGAGGCAATACACAACTGTGCTCTGACTGGAGCACTGCCAATGGTGTTTTCAATCCCTATCAAAATCCGCTTTTTGCAAGCTGTTTGCGTTATGGTCAGATATACAATGTGCAGGTAAGGGCGCGCAAATCACCTTGTGTAAATGAAACTTGCTGGAGTGCTCCGTGCAATTATTACACACCACCTATGCCACTGTGCAGTGTTGTGCTGCCGGGCATTCAATGTGGCCAGTATATGTCTGCAAACGATGGTTTTATTTCGTGTACGTCTGCCCTTGGTGCTACGCAAATGCGCTTTAGATTTACTCCGGTGAATGGCTGCACTTGTGCTCCTATAGCGCCTGCTATTACTACACCATGGGGCGGAAGTAATGTGAATCCAAATGCTTACTTGCAGGCCGGCAATTTTTATAGCGTGCAAGCACAATGGCGCATTAATGCAAGTGCTTGCAGTGGATGCAACGGTAGCACAACGGTAAATGGGCAACAAACAGATTGGTCTCAGTGCTGCATAATAGGTATAAATACTAACAACCAACCGGCAGATGGCACATCTATATCTATAGGCTGCATGCCTTTAGAACCTAATACTGAATCTAGTTCTAATTTATTAGAGCAAAAAGTAGACATGCCACTTGTGATTAATTCATCTGGTGTGTTGAGTGTTGATTTTACAGAATTGAAATTGGAAGGCAATGCAGAATTGCGCATGTATGATCTTAATGGTCGATTGCTACTAACAGAAAATATTTATAGTTCAGAATACAACACGCTTTTTACCTTGGGTGATGCCAGCAGGTGGAAGAGTGGCATTTACATTATTACAATTATTTGTAATTCTAATGTTATGACACACAAAATATTTTTAAGCGGAGAATAGCAGTTGTTACTTCTTGCCAAAATCAATTTATAATTGCTCAGGCAAGAGTGTAAAACTCATGCGATGCTCTATGCACGAACCATTTAATCTAATGGCATCTCTGTGTAGTTTGGTAGGATATCCTTTGTTTTTATCCCATGCAAAGTACGGATATTCGTGGTGCAATTGCAGCATTACTTCATCGCGATGGGTTTTTGCTAATATGGATGCGGCTGCTATACTGCGGTATATGCCATCACCTTTTATAATGCATTTATGTGCGGTGTTGCCAAATGGTTTAAATCTGTTTCCATCTACCAGTATTAAATCTATTGGCAAATTTATTTGCTCAAGCGCGCGGTGCATTGCCAGAAAGGATGCGTTCAAAATATTTATTTCATCTATTTCTTTTGGTAGCACACTTGCTACTGCCCAGGCCAACGCTTCTTTTTCAATAACGGGGCGCAAGGTGTCGCGTTGTTTTTCTGTAAGTTGCTTACTGTCGTTTAGCCAAGGGTGATTGAATTTGGGCGGCAGTATTACTGCGGCCGCTACTACCGGTCCGGCAAGGCATCCGCGGCCTGCCTCATCGCAGCCTGCCTCTGTTAGCCCTTTGGTATGGTATGCCTTTAGCACAGTGCTGTTATTTTTTTTGAAGTGTTTTTTCTATGCTTTGCCAAATTAATTCTGAAGTGCGCTGCCACGAAAAATGTTGTACACGTTGCAAGCCTTTTTCTATAAGTTCTTTGCGCAAGCCTTCATTCGAATCTATTTCCTTAAGTGCATTTTTTAACTCCTCTATAGAAAATGGATTAACTAATAGCGCTGCATTGCCTGCCACCTCGGGCATGCTGGTAATGTTGGATGTTATTACCGGCACTCCACATTTAAACGCTTCTAAAATCGGTATTCCAAAACCTTCAAAATAACTTGGATAAACTGATGCAATGGAGGAAGCTACCAAATGGTGCAATTCTGTAGGCTCTAAGCGGCCCGCGAATACCACACTGCCTGCATGTTTCATTGTATCAAAGGCATTGGCTATTTCTTCGTTGTACCAGAATTTTTTGCCTACTACAATAAGCTTTGCATTGCTGCCTGTTTCTTCTTTGTAGGCATCAAAGGCTGGCAACAAGCGTTGCAAATTTTTGCGCGGATGTATGCTGCTTACAAATACAAAGTATGGATGATCATTGCTCCAACGCGCTCGTGTAGCCTTTTTTAGTTCATCACTTATAGGTGCATAATTTTCGTTTACACCATTATACACCACATCTATCTTTTCATCTTTTACACCATATAGTTGCATTATGTCTTGCTTACTAAAATCACTCACGGTAATTATTCGTTCCGCTTTTTTAGCATAAAGTGGTGAGCGTTTTTTTAGATAACGAGTATACATGGCCTGCACATCTTGCGGATAGTGTTCAAAGTTGAGGTCGTGTATGGCTATAATTTGAGGCACATTGGTGCGCAACGACATCATTGCATCTGGCGAGATAAATAAATCGGCCTTTATTTTTTTGAGCAATAAGGGTACTGCCCAATCATACCATAGTGTAAAAAGAAACGGACGCCTAGCTTGTGGCGGCACCACATGTGGAATTACGTTTTTCTCAAAAACAAACTCTTTAGAATAAGCCCTGTCAAAAATGAAATGAAACTCATGCTCGGGATGTTGGCGGGCTATGCGCTTAAAACTTTCATAGGTGAACCAACCTATGCCATCCAGTCTATTGGGTAGCAAAAGGCGGGTATTCACGACTATTTTCATGTTTTAAGGGGTGTTTTGAGCAAATATTATGAATAAAAAAGCCGCCACGCTACTAGCATGGCGGCAATATATCTATAGCTTGCAATCCTGAGATTACAGGCGCTCTATTCCTTTGTGGCGTCTTTCGTCAGAAACAGTCAATTTCTTGCGACCTTGACGTCTGCGTGATGAAAGTACTGCACGGCCTTTGGCTGTTGCCATGCGTTTGCGGAAACCATGTTTGTTTCTGCGCTTTGTATTAGAGGGCTGGTAGGTACGCTTGCTCATAACTGTTTGATTTTGAACTGTTCTTCTATTCTTTTTCTAAAAACGGAGGGCAAATATAGGACGCTTACGAGCCCGTACAAGGGTTCTTTTCATTTTTATTTTATTTTTAAGTGTAAAAATGAGCCGAAAGGCAATGCTATCAAGGTTTTTCACTACTCTTGCATTAAGTCAATTTTTTGTGTCTAAAATCAAAATTCTACATATTACCCCGTGGTATCCTTCCTTAAATGACCCCATTAAGGCCATTTTTATTCAAAGGCACATAGAGAGTTTGGCCCCCTTTGCAGAGCAGCACACCCTGCATATGGAGTGGGAAAAGCAATTGACAGCTAACGAAAATACAGATAAGGTTACCAGAGGCAATGCTTTTACAGACATAAGTAACTGGCGGTGGAAGGAGTGGATTTATTACAAACGATTGGCAAAAAAGCTTAGGGAAATGAATGCCAATGAGGCATTTACACATGTGAATTTTCATATTGCATATCCTCAGTTGGTATACTTTAATAAGCTCAAGCAATTGCTTCCCCCAAAAATTTTAATTACTGAGCATTGGAGTATCTATCATTTTAATTTTTTTACCACACGGCACCCTCACAGGCTTACTGCTATGTTCCGGCACCATGTGCCGTTAATTTGTGTAAGCAAGGCGCTTGGCCAAAGCATCAATAATTTTTCAGGCCAAAGCATTGCTTACACAGTAATACCCAATGCAGTGGATACTGCTATTTTTAATTTTATAAAAAAACAGTGCGGCAAGCATTTTCTTTTAGCAGCTCATTGGAAACATCCTAAAGATGCCGTTCCGGTAATAGAAGCTTGCAATGATTTGAAACAAAAGGGAATAGATATTCGCCTGCGTATAGCAGGCAACGGCCCGCTCTTGGAGAAAATGAAAAGCCTGGTGATGCAATATGGATTGCAGGATGCAATTACCTTTTTAGGTTTGCTCAATGCACGGCAGCTGGCGGCAGAAATGAATGAGGCGGCTGCTTTTATTATGCCAAGCGGTTTTGAAACTTTTAGTGTAGCATGCGCAGAAGCACTCTGTTGCGGTTGTCCGGTATTGGCAGATGGTGTGGGCGCTTTGCCTGAATTAATTGATAATACAAACGGCTTGTTGCGCTCTTCCAATCAAAATTGGCAAGATGTGATTCAACAATTTATAACTTCTTGTTTTGACCATTATCTCATTGCACAAAACAGTCAAAACAAATACAGCTCTGAAGTGATAGGGAAAATGTACTTTAATTTTATTGAATCGATATAGTGAATTTTCTTAAAGACAAAAATATTCTGATCATCTCACCTGAGTCGTGGGGTAAGAGTTTATTGTCTAAACATCATTATGCATTAGAACTTGTCAGGCAGGGCAACAGGGTTTGGTTTCTTAATTCGCCTTACTACAAAAGAAATGATGAATGCGAAAGAGTAGAAGCTGAAAATCCTTTTATAAAAATTATTGATGAAAAATATTTTAAAGGACTTAGCAAACTACCTGCACGATTGCAAAAAATAATCATTGCAAAACAAGCGAAAAGGTTAGTAAGAAAAATGGGGGTAACTCCAGATGTTGTTTGGTCATTTGACAATTCGCGCTATTTTTTTCTTGATGTATTTCCCGATGCATTTCGTATACATCATTTGGTAGATGTGCACGGCATGTTCCATTTAGAAACGGCCTGTAAAACAGCTCATTTATGTTTAGGAGTTACGCCCTATCTTGTAAGTTGTTCGGCTAAGTTTAATAACAATGCGCATTTTATTCAGCATGGATACAAACCGGTAGTAACAAGTAATTGGAAGCTGGCAAAAACAAGTGGCCGTATAAATGTGGGATACGTGGGCAATTTATTTCTTCATGCTTTTGATGTGCCTCTTATGCTGCAGTTAGCTACTACTCACCACGATGTAAATTTTCATTTAATAGGCAGCTATAGCAAAGACCACCTGAACAATGTTGTGGATGCAAAGCGCACGCAATTGTTGCTGGAGTTAGGCCAATTGCCCAACGTTACACTCTATGGCGAAATGGAATACAACGATGCATTTACCTTAGCCTCTCAGTGCGATATGCTGTTGTTAATGTATTTCGACAGAAATTTTGATATAGGAAACTCCTCCAAAATATTGCCCTATTTAGCCACGGGTAAGGTGGTCCTTTCAGATTATTTAGCATTGTATAGCAATAAGGATTTAATTTTAATGGCTGAGTCGCGCCATGAATATTTAAACTTATTCCAAACAGTAAAGGGTAATATAGAACACTACAATAGCGAAGAGTGGAGCGCACGCAGAAGGAAATATGCGTTGGATAATTCATATTCAAATCAGCTAATGGCAATAGATACTTATATTATGAATACAAAGGACTAATGCATCATTTAGTTTCCATAATAGTGCCAGCGCGAGATGTAGAAATTTACATTGCCGATGCTATACAATCCGTTTTGGATCAAACGTATTTGAATTGGGAATTGATAATAGTGGCTAATGAATGCGTAGATAATACTGTTGCCAAAGTGAAGTCTTTTGATGACCCGCGAATAAAATTGATTGTTACTGATGAGGGTGGTTTGAGCAATGCTCGCAATTTGGGCATAGGCGCGGCAGCCGGAGGCTTTATTTGCTTTTTAGATGCGGACGATAAACTACCTGCTAACAGCATAAAAGCGCGTGTTGAATTTATGATGGCCAATGATCATGTAATTTTTGTAGATGGTGTAACGGAGATATACAATAAAGATTTTTCGCAGCTTTTATCTAAGTGGACTCCCTCTTTTAAAGGAGTGCCCTATCATGAAATGGTGCTGCTGGCTCCCAAGTGTTTTTGTGGTATAACATGGATGATACGAAGGAGTAGCACTATGGAATTGAAATTTGATATTGGCTGGTCGCACTTAGAGGATAGAGTGTTTTACCTTTCTATTGCCAATAAGGGTCAATACGATTTTATACCGGAGGTTATATATCAAATTAGGCGCAGGCCTTCATCTCTTATGACTAATGTGGAGGGTCTGGAAAGTGCTTATGTGAAATTCATGAATTACGCTCATCAATTAGGGACATTAAATGAAAAAGAAAAGAATGAAGAATGGCGCAAGTTTCATTTGTTGTTTTGCAAGACTTATTTGAAAAAGCTGAGTTTAAAACGCGCGGCATACCATGGTTTAAAATGGCTCTTTTAGGCATATGAAAAACTTAAAGGGAAATATATTGGTGCTGGCATCGTGGTCTATGAAAGAGCCTCTCATGCACAGTTACCTTCTGCCCAATTTAAAGATTTTGCATGAGATACTTCCAGCGGGTACCAACATTTATATACATACCTGGGAGAAACAAAAATTTGCATTAAGCATTCAGCAGCAAGAAATTATAAGAGAGGAGTTGAAGAAGCAAAATATCGTTTGGCTTCAGTCTAACTATTCTTCTTTTGGTTTACGCAGTTTGTTCCGATTTGCATTTATAGTTTTAAAGTTGTCTACGATAGTAGTTGCAAAAAGAATTTCTTACTTGCATCCTTTTGCCCCTGGTGCGGGCGCTGTGGCACTATTTGTTCATTTTATAACAGGCAAAAGAATAGTAATGGATAGTTGGGAACCTCACGCAGAAAGCATGGTGGAGAGCAATGTGTGGAAGGCTGAATCATTCTCATTTAAATTACAATTTTGGATTGAACGACAACTTACACAGCGCGCTTCATGCCTCATAGCTGCTTCTAAAAATATGAAGGATTATGCCCAAGCCAAGTGGAACCTTAAGCCAGCTAATGTGGCTTTTAGGCCGGCTTGTGTGGACATGGAAATTTTTAATATTTCAAAATGGAATAAGCAAGTAGCAAAGATTGAACTGAATGTGCAGAATAGAGTAGTAGCCATATGCACCGGCAAACTTACCGGTATGTATTTAGGCAGCGAGGTGTTTCAGTTTTTTGCCAATGCCAATGAATTTTTTAATAATAATTTGTACGTAATACTGCTTACCGAAACAAATAGCGATCTAATAAATGATTGGTGCATTAAATATAATTTTCCTGTCCAAAATTTGATGGTGAAACATGCTAAATACACGGAAGTATCGTACTATTTATCTGCCGCAGATTTTGCAGTAAATCCTCAAAAGCAAATTCCAAGCAAACGCTATGGCACTCCCGTAAAGGATGGCGAATACTGGGCTATGGGCTTGCCAGTGGTAATACCGCCACATATAAGTGAAGATTCGGAAATAGTGGAAAAGGAAAATATTGGTGCCATTTGGAAAGTGGACCAAAGCGATAATGCGGTGGTATTAGAAAAATTGAAAATGCTTTTGGCTGATCAAAATATACAAGCGAGGTGCGTTCATGCAGCCAAAGTGTATCGCAGTTATGACTTGGCACGCATTGCTTATAAGCATGCCTATGCAGATATTATTTAAATATACTTAGCCTCTCAGAGTCCAGGCGCAATAGTATAAATAGCATTATAGTAAAGCCCACTAACGAAGAACCACCATAACTCATAAATGGCAATGGTATGCCTATGATAGGAGCCAGGCCTATAACCATTCCTATATTAATAATAAAGTGAATCATGAATATGGATGCAACACCATAACCATAAATGCGCGAGAACTGAGATCGTTGTCTTTCTGAAATATTGATTACCCGAATTATTAAGGCAAGAAATAAGATCAAAACGAAAAAACTACCAACAAAACCCCACTCTTCAGAAACAACGCTGAAAATAAAATCTGTCCAACGCTCGGGCACATATTTATTACTCGTCATGGGGCCTTGCATATATCCTTGCCCAATAAAACCGCCATTGGCCACAGCTATTTTGGCCATACGTGCATTGTATCCTGGGTCATCTGGTTTTTTAAGTTGTATTTGATTGGGTGCCGTATTCTCCACAGGTGCTTCTTCTTCCTCTTGTTTTTGCTCTAGTCCAAGTGTTACATATATCCTGCTTTTTTGGTGGGGCTCCAGCACTCCATCTATTATATAATCTATAGAATATGAAAAGGCTATGGACCCTGCCATGGCTAAAGAAACTATAATGTAAAGCGACTTTCTGTTGCGTGGCACTACAAAGGAGCGCACCATAAACAGCAATACTACACCTATGATAAATAGGATAATGATGGTAAGAAAAACACCACTATGCTCGCCAAAAAAAGGATAGTTGATATTGTTATATCCGGAAAAAATACTTGCTACTGCTACCACTATGCTGCCTAGTCCTATGAAGAGTACATTGCCACTTAAACCCTCTCTGTAGAGCACAAAAGTGAAAGCTATAAAGGTGAGTAGCGAGCCCACATCGGGCTGCATAAGGATAAGCAGACCAGGCAAACCTATTATAGCTGCGGCTATAAGGCGTGTTTTCCAATCGTTGAATTTTGCTTTGGTAGATGATATGTATTTGGCAAGAACAAGTGCCACACCAATTTTAGCAAACTCCGCTGGCTGAAGGCGTATGCTTCCTAATGCTATCCATGCCTGATTGCCTCCTTGCGACTTACCAATGCCGGGTATAAGCACTATGGCCAGCAGAAAAATGACTATTCCATAAATGACATAGGAGAACCTGCTGAAAAAATCTGCATCCATATAGAGCAGCGTAAATGCAACAAAGAGCGATACTACAATAAACCAAAATTGCTTGCCATACTCCTGCGAAAAATCATAAATGGCCGGATGCTCTTCTACCAACGCAGCGCTATAGATATTCATATAACCAAAAATTACTAATGCCATATAGATCAATACAGTAATCCAATCCACACTTACAAGAGGGTTTTTGCGCTGTGTATTCATCGTTTTAGGAAATTAGCGTCCAGTATGGCTTTTTCGCGCGCTTTGCTCGAGTTGGCTATACTGTCATTTATATATTTCTCTATGAGTAGTGTTGCTACAGGTGCGCTCCATGTGCCGCCAAATCCGGCATTTTCAGTATAAACTGCTATAGCTATTTGAGGATTTTCTTTAGGTGCAAAACAGATAAATACCGCATGGTCTTCTTTGCCACCGGAGTTTTGCACGGTGCCGGTTTTTCCACATATTACAATATCTTTCAATGCAGCTCGTGCGCCTGTTCCTCCGGGCTGCATTACTTTTTCCATAGCATTTATAACAGTGGTATAGTATGCTGAGTCAATGCCTAGGTCATAGCGCACTAGGTATTCTTCGCGTGGTCTGCCTCCTATGCCTATTTGTTTTACGGTGTGCGGAGCTACATACCATCCGCGGTTGGCTATTATGGCTGCCATGTTTGCCATTTGCAGGGGTGTCACAAGCATTTCGCCTTCGCCTATACTAAGGGAGTATATGGTGGAAAATGCCCATTGGTCCTTGCCATACCAGCGGTCGTAAAAATCTACACCTGGCACATTGCCTGTTCTTACTCCCGGTATGTCCGTTTTTAAATCAGTACCAAATCCAAATCGTTTTATATAACCCTGCCACTTGCCTAATCCTATTCTTGCATCTCTAAATCTACTTTGTTTGTCCTCACCGGCCTCTACCACGCGCTGCATTACCCCGCGGAAGTATGGGTTGCAGCTGTGTACTATGGCCATTTCCAAATCATCGTAGCTATGGCTGCCATGGCAGCCTATAATGCTGCGGTTGCAGGTTATTCGCGTTTCAGCTGTTATGGCTCCAAGCGACAGGGCAGTGAGGGCTTGTGCTAGTTTGAATATAGAGCCTGGTCTGTATTCTGCTTGTGTGGCGCGGTTAAAGAGTGGCTTTTGCGGATCGTTTACCATTACATTAAAGTTGTGGCCTCTTATGCGCCCTACTAATAGATTAGGGTCGTAAGTTGGTGCGGATACTAATGCAAGTATTTCGCCTGTGTTGGGTTCTATGGCAACCACACAGCCACGTTTATTTATCATTAACTCCTCGCCATATTTTTGCAAATCAGCGTCTATGCTGCATATAAGATTTGTACCTGGTATAGCAGGCACATCTACCTTGTCGCCTTTGTGTTCGTGCCTGTTGCCTACATTGTCTTTAAACTGGTAGTCTATTCCTTTTACTCCGCGCAGTTCTTTTTCGTAAGCTTTTTCTATACCACTTTTTCCTATTAAGTCTAATTTGGAGTAGTAGTGTTGTTCATCTTGTTTTTTAAATTCTCCTGGAGAAATTTTTCCGACATCGCCTAAATATAAAGCACCAGTGCGCTGCGGATATACACGCAGGGTATATGCGCGCGAGAAAAATCCTTCGTACTTGTACAGCTGCTCATTTATTCCTGCAAATTCTTCGGGCAATATTTGTTCTACCACCACTTGCCTTAAGCGTGTTTCGCCACGCACTTTTGCTTTGCGAAATACTTCTCTCAACTCATCTGGCGAAATTTTTAGGAGGTTACAAAATGCAGTGGTATCAAACGGTTTCACGCTACGCGGCACACACATTAGGTCATACACTGTTTGGTTGCTCACCAATACTTTGCCATTGCGATCATAAAGTATTCCGCGTGGGGGAGCTACCTGCACTTCTTCTTCGGCTATGGCGCTAGCCTCGTCTTTCAAATCGGTATTTATAACCTGCAGGTAAAAAAGCCTAATGGTATAGATAAGCGCTATTACGCACATCATTAGTACTAGCGTTATCCTGCGTCCGTCCAGATTCACAGCTCAGTGGATTTGGAATTATAAATAAGATATTGGCCTATTATCATGAGCAATAACGTTACTGCAGCGCTCATTATTATATGCAGTACCTGGAAGAAAAAATCTGAAAAACGATATACTTCTAAAAAGAATAACCAAGTATGATGTATTAATGTGAGAACACCAGCATAAGTAGTGTACCATGCAAATCCCATGCGCTGCAGAGTAGGTCGTTGGCTTGCATCGTATCCCTCGCGTGGTGCCAATAAGCGCTGCACTATGGGCTGCGCAAAACCAAGCACCACACATGCAGATGTATGCAAACCAAGTGGCCCTGTGAAATAGTCCATTAATAAACCTACTACAAAACTGATGCATAACAATAGCCAACGCGGAGTGGAGAAGGGCAGCATGAGTATGCCAAAAATATAAACCCACGGTAGTATAAGTCCATTAAGACTAGACATGCGACTTACTACTAAACTTTGCAGTAGTATTAAGAATAGCAGGCGAACGGTATTAATTAGAAGTGTTTGTAGCATTCTCTACTTCTTGTTCTAGTTGTTTTTGTTCATCATGCATCAAATCGCTTATCACCTCTACATAATCTAGCTTTGTGAAATCTGCTGACAGTCTCACTTTTAAAAGATGAAAATCTTTGTCATCCTCTATGCGCTCTACAATACCTACCATTAAATCTTTTGGGAAATAGGCAGAAAAGCCAGTGGTAACAATAGTGTCGCCAACGGCTACAGGAGCGCTGCGGGTAATTTCTATTACATCAGCTATGTTGGGGTCGCGGCCGCGCCAAAGAAGGTAGCCGTTAAATCCGGTTTTTTTATGTTTTACACTTGCGCGAAAGTCTTTGTGCAACACGGGCATTACCACCGCAAAGTGATTGCTCACACTTACTACCTTGCCCACTATGGCTCCATGAGATATTACACCCATTTCTGGTTTTAAATCGCCTATGCTGCCCCTGTCCAGTGTTAGGTATACAAAGTTTTGTTCTCTATTCACGCTATAGTTTACCACCTTGGCCGGGCGATAGGTGTAGCGCATAGTCATGCTCGTATCGCGCAGGGTATCTACCACACTGCGTTGCGTGTAAAAGTTTTCTGCTCTTTGGCTGCGCAGTTTGGCATTGTCAAGCGATAGCTGGTCATTTATTTCGCCCAGGCGCCAATACTCTGACATTTGCGAGCGCTTGCCATAAATGTAGCCAACAAGATCGCTGCTCTGATGGTTGAATTCTGAATTGTGATAATTGTTATTGGCAAACAAAATATACAAAGCCAATACCTGCAACCCAAGAAATATTAGGAATGCATGAAACTTAGATATTAGACCAATAAGATTGCGCATTGAAAAGGCTAAACAATAATTCGGGGCTTACTAATAAAAAATAAGATAATTACTATGTTGGGTAATGAGAGCCTAAAATGGGTGGTGAGTATTTGTTTCTAATGCAGCAATGATCCAAAAAAAATGGGTTATTCACGCATTAGGAACTGGAACTTGTTTATGTTTTTAAGCGCTATTCCTGTGCCACGTGCCACTGCTCGCAATGGATCGTCTGCCACGTGCACCGGCAATTTGGTTTTCATGCTTATTCTTTTGTCTAAGCCGCGCAACAATGCACCACCACCGGCCAGGTAAATGCCCGTTTTGTATATATCGGCACTTAGCTCAGGTGGAGTGTTTTCCAGGCAGCTCATTATGGCTTCTTCTATTTTAGCTATAGACTTGTCTAAGGCATGCGCTATTTCTGAATAAGAAACCGAAATTTCTTTAGGTATACCCGTCATTAAATCGCGGCCGCGTACGCTATAGTCTGGTGGCGGATTGTCTAGTTCAGGCAATGCAGCACCCACTTCTATTTTTATTTGTTCGGCTGTGCGCTCGCCTATGAGTATGTTGTGCTGTCTGCGCATGTATTCCTCTATGTCTTGCGTAAGCTCATCGCCTGCTACGCGTATGTTCTTGTCTGTTACTATGCCACCAAGCGCAATAACAGCTATTTCAGAGGTACCACCTCCTATGTCTATCACCATATTGCCCATAGGCTCTTCCACATCTATACCAATACCTATGGCCGCGGCCATTGGCTCGTGAATAAGATAAACTTCTTTAGCCCCTGCATGCTCTGAGCTGTCCTTTACAGCTCGCTTTTCCACTTCTGTAATGCCTGAGGGAATGCATATGACCATGCGCAACGATGGCTGAAAAAGGCCCTTGCCCTTTGCTATCATTTTTATCATGCCCTTTATCATGTCCTCAGCCGCATGAAAATCCGCTATTACACCATCTTTCAGAGGGCGAATGGTCTTTATGTTTTCGTGTGTTTTGCCATGCATTTGTTGCGCAGCGCGGCCCACGGCTACAGTGCGGTTGGTGGTGCGGTCACGTGCTATTATACTCGGTTCATCCACCACTACTTTGTCGTTTTGGATGATGATTGTATTGGCAGTACCAAGGTCTATGGCTATTTCCTGTGTCAGAAAATTAAAAATGCCCATGCGTGTTGTGTCTGAGTTAAATTGGTTGTTTTTAACTTTTTCTGAAAGCCTTGCCCGCTTTGCGTTTCAGGAAAGATTCAAAAAAATTTGGCCCAAAGATATTTGAGTGTTATTAGGCCAAAGGCACCTTGCTATTAACAAATGAACCGAGTTATTAACTAGGTTTTAGTGCTTTTTAACCGCTTTTGTCCATTTCTGAATTGGCCGATAGAACTAAGTTTTGGCAAACTTTAGAAGAAAAATTTGCAATTTGGGTAGTAAGGAATATATTTGCGCCCCGTTAAAAAAAATCATGGGAGCTTAGCTCAGCTGGTTCAGAGCATCTGCCTTACAAGCAGAGGGTCACTGGTTCGAACCCAGTAGCTCCCACAAAAGGTCATCAAATGATGACCTTTTTTATTTTCCCATCTTTTGTTCAATGTGGTTTATATGAACTTACTAGTTCTTTTTAATGGGTTGATAGAGCTCTTTATTTACCGTTACTCTGGGTCTCTAGTAGTTTTAGCATTTATTAAAAAATTTTATAGCGTATCAATACTGTGCAGATGAATGTATGCTTTGTGAGTTGCTGCATTAGAAAGGGAAATTGTTATTTCAAATAAGCATTTAAGTCTTATCGAATTCATTTAACTCTACATACTTTATTCTTTGATTTTGCATTATCTAAAATGAAGTGCTTATAAAAAATATATTAGCGCTTGAAAAAATAATGAGCGAAGTAGAAAATAATATTCTGGACAATCCTAATGAAAAGCTGCCCAAAAAGTGGTTTGAACAATCGGGAATAGTATATGCGCCATTCGCTTTAGTGGGGCTTGGTCTTTTATTTAAAATAAAGCACTGGCCAGGGGCTTCACTTATGATTTTACTCGGGTTCGCATTTTCTGTTTTTAGAAGCTTAATAGTTTTTCTAAAACGGTCCAGGTATATGTACGAGTGGTTTTATTTGTTCGGCAATCTTGCCGGTATAGCCTTTTTGCTTATGCGCTTTTTTAATTGGTATGAAGGTCCATTAAATATTGGGTTAGTGGCAGTTTTTGTTGCCGGTTATTGTGCCCAGTATTTTGAATGGCCAAAAGGTTTGGTGTCAAACCATGCAGCGGAAATAGACGAGGAAGAAGACTACTGAACCTTTATGATTTTTATTTCGGTTCTTCTGTTGAGTGTGTGCTCTGGTTCGCTGCATTCCACATTATCATCACATTCATTTAGCAGCATTGTTTCGCCTAGCCCAATGGGTATTAGTCGCTGCTCATTTATTTTTTTACCTGCTATATACTTCACTGCAGATATAGCTCGTTTTTTTGAAAGGGAAAGATTGTATTCATCATTGCCCCTTGCGTCAGTGTGTGAGCGTAATTCTAAATTTATGTTTTTGTTTTTTTCTAATACAATGGCCAGTTGTTCCAACTGCGATTTAGCCTCAGAAGTGAGCTGGGCGCTATTGTATTCATAGTAAATTCTGTTTATTACAAATATGTCTTTGGCCGATACAAATATTGTTTCGTTGTACTCGTTTACAAGTGATATCGCCTCATCAGCTTTTAATCTTTGATATTGCACTTCGGCCTGCAATACAGGCAATACTATTTTATCACCATGGTTAGTAATAAGCACATTCTGCACCTTGCTTTCTTCTGATAGTTTAAAGGTATAGTTTAGCTTAGGTTCTACTTCAGTAAATTTAAATTTTCCTGTTTCGTTGGTGTAAGCTATTGCCACAGGCTCGCCTTGGTCGTCCAGTATCATTATAGGCTCGTGGGTGTTTACATCACCAGGCTTTTCTTCAAATATTTGACCCTCTATATTTATAGTAAGTATGCTATTGTCCTCCAGAGGAATTAATTTTAAATCTGCATAGTTCAATGGCAATAATTCGAGCTCTGCAAATCCAAATGCATTAAATCTTATCTCTCTTACTTTATTTCCTTTGTCATCAATTATGTGCAGCACACAATCTGTAAATTGACTGGGAGGCACATTTATTAACTGAAATTTATAACGTTGTTGCAGTGCTAATTCCTTTATCGAAATATTTCCTAACGAGTCAGATTTTTGTTCAGATACTAATTCGCTAAGAGAGTTTGTAATAACTACATTGGCATTAGTAAGTGGTTTGCCTGCACAAAAGAGTTGCGATGAATAAGAGTGTATTAGTTCTTCTGTTATTTTTTTCTTTACCAAATAGACATCATCGCCCCCAATGCCACCGCTTCTATTGCTGGTTAAAAGGGCTCTTTCTTCATTCAAGAAAATAATAGCTATATCATCTGCTGTGGAGTTTATTGGCTCTTCTAACAATACACTGCTTTTCCACTGCTGCGAGCGCAATGCTTTTTTTAAATCAAATCCGCCTGGGCCACCACCACTATTGCTGCTGTAATAAATGTCGCCATTGTATACACTAGGAAACAACTCATTATTTACACCATTCACCATAATACCACAGTTGGTTGGTTCGCTCCAGCCATCTGGGGTTTTGTAACAGTACCATATATCCATAAGGCCTGAACCACTAGGCACATTGCTACTAAATACTAATAAATTTTGCGAAGCATCATACCAAGGGTGAGCGTAGTCGTACTTATTGTCGCAAAATGGCAATGCCACTGGTTCTGTCCATCCTGCGGCTGTTTGCTTTATCATGTATATTTTTATGTTGTGCCCTTTAGCACCTTTGTAATGATTGGCACTACTGAAGTAAAACACAGAATCTTCTGAGTTGAAACATGCCGGACCCTCATCATTAAATGCCTTGTGCTCAAAAAGAGGCTGGGAGTTGCTCCATGTTTCTAATGTTGCGCCTCTGGTAGCTTTTTCTATGTGGAATAAGTTATGCTTGTTCCAACTGTAGTCGTTTACTAAATCTTGCTTGCCATTGGTAATAATGAGTAGTTGGTTATCAAAAATGCAAGAAGCCAAATCATCGTTGATGGTGTTGATACCCGATGTGTTTACTACGCTATAATTGCTTTGGCCGATAACAGCAGAGGCAATGGATAAGATGATATATAGAACGAAATATTTTTTCAATTTAGAAATAGCGAATTGATTTGGTAGAGGAGGATTTTAGATTGAAACCTAGAAACGCTTCTGCTGAGCCATTGCTTTGTAATGCAAGTGCTGAGAAGGGTATGTCATAACTTAGTCCAAAGCGCCATTGGGGATTAATATTAATGCACCCCATTAACTGACCACTGGTGGGGTAGCGGTAGCCAGCCCCAAACCAATACTTATTATCCTTCAAGAAGAGTGCGTTTAATTCTGCTTGCCATAACTTGCCTTCTGTCATTTTCACCAGGGTAGAAAACTGAACAAGATTGTTGTTGTTTACCTTTAGAAAATAGCCGGCAGTTATATTCATTTGATAGGTTAGCAATGAAGCTACATTTTCATCTGACGAACTAAGAAATCTGTTCATGCGTGCACATTCTATTCCGGCATATGCCTTAGCGGTATTAAAAAATATACTTGCATCTACTAATGGCTGAATTTTGTTGGTGTTGTTTTGCATCAATTGTTGATCATTGGGATCTTGAGCAATAACATTGTTTTGTTTTATTGTTTGTCTAAATACACCGGTTGCCAAACCAAAACTTAGTGTTTTGTTTTTAAAACGCAATTTGTAAGCACCAGAAATTCTAAGTGTTTGCTGATTTCTAAGGCCTATGCTTTCGTTCAGAAGGCGCACCCCGGCTCCAAAATTGTCTTTAATAGGTGTGTGCACAGATAGCTGCTGGCTTAGAGGAGCACCGTCCATGCCCATCCACTGCGAGCGAATGCGGAATGCAAAACTTGGAGCATTATGGTTTCCTGCATATGCAGTATTAATATCATAAAGATTAAACAGGTATTGCGAATAATTCCACTCCTGCTGCGCAGAGGCAGTGCATTGCAATAGGATAAATGCAAATGCATATACCACTTTGTGGTAGCACTTTTCATTTACTATATATGCATTACATTGCTTAATCATTAGCGGGTTAATTCTATATATCCTGTTTGTGTATTACCGTTAAGTTCTATTTCGAAAAAGTATGTGCCATTAGGTAACACTTCTCCATTGTCTGTGGTGCCTTTCCAAACTTTTTCATTGTTGTCATATCCTTCGCAGTGCCACACCAGCACTCCCCAGCGGTTGTATATTCTTACCTTATTGTTTATGTAGTATTCGTTATCTACATTGCTTATTTCCCAAGCATCATTGCTGCCATCATTATTTGGCGACAAGAAGTTGTAAAAAATAAGTTCGCATGGCAACGCGGGCACATCCATAGTGGAGAAGTTGAACGTGATTTCAAAAGTGCAATCATTGCCACTTGTTACCAGCAGAGTAGTAATAGAGGGCAAATTTGTTTGCACAGTATCTCCCTGCACTCCGTTCCAAAATATTTGTGCATCATTGGTATTAGAGCATCCGCTTATGTTGGTAATGTGCACCTCGTATAACTCGCTGCATGAATTTAGGTAGGCGTTCCATTCTACCATTAATAACTCAATTCCACGCGGCTGTTCAAATCCTTGGGTTATAATTCCATTGGTGGCAATGAGTGTAGCGGTTTCCACTTGGCCTGCTGTGGCGCATATGGACGTGTCTGAATTATTTGTATGCAATGCAAAGCACGATAGTACCTGACGTTCAAGTATTATTTGTCCATGGCCAATTGCTTGGCTCAATAGAATAATGATAATTATTGCAGGCGCTTTCATAGTGAATTATGGTCCTGTATAAAAGGAGTAGTCTATTACATTCCACCCTATACCATCGCTCATCAATGTTGCAAATTCCATCAAGAAATTTGCGCCAATTGTGAAATCATCACCACCTTCTATTTCATTGTTTGAAGAGATTAAACTGAGGTTGATACCTGATGCTGCTATGTCTTTTTTCTTAAATTTATAAATCCTTCCTTCACAACTGGCGGCAGGTGGGAGTGTTATACTTATAGCGCCAGCCGATACATCGCAAAGAAATACAGCAGCCTCTTCATTTAAATCAGCACCTATTGTAAAGCTTCCGGGAGTATTTAATTTTTCTAGCTTGAGCGATACAGAGCCATTTACCTCTAAGGTACTGGTTGGGCTTGTTGTATTGATGCCGACTGTGGCAGAGTTGTTATAAATTGTGTTATTCGTTTTTTGCCAGGTTACATAGGCTAAATCTGACAAATCATAATTGGTAGTGATACTTGCCTCAGTAACTATTAGCGAGGTGTCATTTTGCAAGGATATGTTGGTTATTATTTCGTTGAATTGACTATTGTCATTGATAGTAACGCTCTGTGTCACATTATTTTCTTCAATGGTAATTGTGTTGCCACTAAGACTGAAATTTTGGATAAGCTCATTGGTGGGGTCTCCATCTGCCTCATTCATTACCGTATCTGCCGCTAGTGCTGTGGCACTTTCGTTGGCATAAAAAGCATAGGGCATAGCCATAAGTTGTGAGGTGCCTATGATGACGGTGGTGCCACTACCCGGCAGGCTGGCGCGAACTTCCATAAAATAAATTCCGGTATTCCATGGCAACTCGCCTAGTGTGGCGTATTGTCCGCTGCCAGTATTTACTCCTCCACCAATATTGGCAGTGAATAGTCCGAACTGATTGGTAGGTATCAGATCATGAAACTCTTCGAAGTAGATAGGGCCATCCACAGCATCTTTGCGAATGGCAAATTCTATGGTTACAAATTGGTTGACAAGCTCATTGCCACTTGCATCGCGCACTATTGCCTGATAAGAAATGCTGTCGGGCACTCCTTGGGCTATACTAAGTTCAAATGCAAATAACAATGCAGCAAATAACCATAATTTAATAAGGTAATGCGGCATTAGGTAGGGTGGTTTGTTAAAGCAGCAAAGTAGCTACCACCTTGCGGTGAGATTACTTACCCTACTTATTATGTTTCAACGGACAAAAGTGGATAAAGCAAGGTTTTTACTCACATGGCCTTTAAGCTCAAATCCAGACTATTTATTTGATGTGTGAGCGCTCCCATAGAGATATAGTCCACTCCGCACAATGCATATTCGCGCACATTGCTTTCGTTAATGCCGCCACTGGCCTCTGTTTGCACGCGTCCGTCAATGAATTTAACGGCCTCTTTCAAGCTGTTTGGTGCAAAATTATCAAGCAGTATTCTGAAGGCAATTTGTGCTTGCAATATTTCTTTTACTTCTTCTAAATTTCTTGCCTCTACTTCTACTTTTAAGTTGCGCCCTGTTGTTTGCAAATATTCTTTTACATGATTTAGAGCAGGTGCAACGCCACCACAGTAGTCTACATGGTTGTCTTTTACCAATATCATATCATACAAGCCTATACGGTGATTTACACCACCACCCATTTTCACAGCTAGTTTTTCAAAGTATCTAAATCCAGGTGTGGTTTTTCTGGTGTCAAGCAATTTGCATTGGGTGTCAGCTATAAGAGATTGTATGCGATGTGTTTTAGTAGCTATGCCACTCATGCGTTGCATTATGTTTAATGCAAGTCGCTCGCCAATGGTGATACTGCGCGAAGGGCCTTCTATATAGAATGCTATATCGCCTGTCTTAATAGTGCTGCCATCATCAAGTTTTTTGTCAAACTTCAATAAAGGGTCTACCATTTCAAATACTCGCTTAGCTATGTCTACACCTGCAAGTATGCCATTGTCTTTTACCAGCAAGCGCGCCTTGCCTGTGGCATTGGCAGGTATGGTGCTCAAGGTGGTGTGGTCTCCATCACCTATATCTTCGGCCAAAGCATACTGCAAAAATTCATCTAGGTTAAAGGGATGCTGGTATATCATACAATTTTAATTTTGTGTGAGGTGGTGTATTATTTTTTCTTAATCCACAATTCTGGATTTTGTGCGCTACCCGCCTCTGAACCTACTTTCCAAACTTCAAAATGAAGGGCATATTCGCCACCATTATTCATTATGGTGCCCAACTTTTGTTTGGTAGTAACTTTATCTCCCACCTTCACATTTACCGATGCAAGTCCGGAATAGACAGTTTTGTAAGAGCCATGTGTAACAATAATGTTTTGGCCCGCTCCAGAAATGTTGAATATAGAACTCACCGTTCCGTTAAATACTGCCAGTGCGCTGGCTTCATTCTCTGTAGTGAAATCCAATCCGTTGTTGTTCACCATTACCTGGTCCAGACTTGGGTGGGCATGCTTGCCAAAATGCGAAGTGATGACACCGGCAGCTACAGGCCAAGGCAATATGCCCTTGTTACTTTCAAAATCGGTGTTGGCTAGTTTAGTTTCGGGTGCTAGCTCTATTGTTTTACTTGCAGTTTTAGATGGAGCAGTAGTGGTGGTAGCAGTTCCGGCAGCTTTTGCCTTGGCAGCTTTAGCTTTATCTGCTTCGCGCTGTTTTTCTTGTTCTTTGCGTATTTCTTCGGCTATTATTTCCTGAATTTTTGCGGTCAGTTTATCGCGGTCGCCTTTTTGTTTTTTCTGCTGTGCACGCAGTGTTTCTTCTTCCGTTTTCAGCGCGTCTAATTTCTTTTTCTTCTCTTTTTTATTTTCTTCTATCTCTTGTTTTTCTTTCTCCTTGCTGCTTGCCAGCTTCTCTTTGGCTTGCTTGTCTACCTGCAGGTCATTTATATTTATCTGTATTTCTTCCTCCGAACCACGTATTAGGTTTACCTGATTTTTGCGCACCTCAGCATAGTGCTGGGTGTATTTAAATCTTTTGTATGCCTGGTTAAAATTGTCAGCAGAAAAAAGAAACATGAGCTTGTCATGCGCGCTGCGGTGAGTGTATGAGTTCACAATCATCTTGCTGTACTCATTTTTCATCTTTTGAACTTTACTGCGTAGCTTTTCCACCTCGGTGGCCTTGGTGGTTATTTCACCATCTATCTCGTCTATATCGCTATTTATATTATTAAGCAACTCTTCTCTGTATGCCAGCTGTTCGCTTAGCATTTGCAGTTGAGAGGTTGTAGACTTTTGATTTTTTTCTGACTCTTTTATCAGTTTTTTAGTCAGCTCTATTTGGTCATTCAGTTCATCTCTTTGTTTTTCTAAAGATTTTTTTGATTGGGCATAGGCATGGTCGCTCATAAAGGCAAATATTAATAGAGCACCAATAGTGGCTATTATAATGCACGCATTGCGAGAGGGGTTAGACTTATGCATATTTCTTTTGCTGCTGCATGAGTTTAAACTGCATGCGCTTGAATTTATTATCCTAGCCACAATTAAATAAATGTGGTTTTGCCAAAAGAAGTATGAAAGTGAATAGAATTTTGTAGCGAGTTGCCTTGGGTTTCAACACCGCTTAGTGCAAAGCCTAAAGGCTGTCTTTGCGCACGTAATCTTCTGGAATTTCGAAGGGTAAATCGTAAGCCTTTCCGCTTGAAAATTTGGTTATTTCAAACGTTAGTTCTCTGCTGCCCTGCGGGCTTTTAGCTTTTAAAAGGCATTTGGCAGGGTATGACTGCTCGCCATCTAGTTTGAAATCTGAATAGTAGATTTCCATGGTGCGCTGTTTTATAAGGTCGAAGAAAACACTTTGCACTAATCTATAATTATCAGGGTCTAGCCAATATCTGGATACAATCAAATTATCATCCTCATCAGCATGTTTTATAGTTCTTTGGTAGCGTGGGTCGTTGGGGTTTACTACTATGGTATCATCTTCCAACTTTCTATCGTCTACGCCCACAACGCGTCTCACTTTGCGTTTGTAGCGGCTTATTAGTAGGTGTTTTTCATCATTAACTTCGCTTCTAAATCGGCCTTCGTCTTTGTCCAGTGCCAGGGCATTGCCTATAAGAAGGTCTTGCAGCATTTCAAAATCCAATTCCACACCTACCAAGTTATTTATTACCGAAAAGTCACCCTGGTAGTAATATCTGTTATCAGGAATTTTGGAAAGGTATTTTAAACTGTCGGGTGTAATGAGCAGCCGTATCATTTCTATACCTAACAATGGAGTGATGCTTATCCAAATAGCACTGTCTTTATGCATGCGTATGGTGGCCTTAAATCCCTGGGTTTCTCCCATGGTTATAAAATCAGCATCTACCTTCATACCTATCCATTCATAGTCAAATTTGTTGCGCTCATAATGCCTTAGCAAATAGCCGGCAGTTCTTTCTTTTACGGGTTCTTTGGCAGCAACGGTATTTTTTTTGGAGCCACATGCAGTGCTTATAGACAATATGCATAGCATGGTAAAAAGCAATAGATAACTGCTGCGTTCTAGGCTCTGTGTATGTTTATGTTGAAATAGCAAGGTGGAGTTATTCTATGTACTTCTGTTCGTTTATTTTGGTGGTAAGCTTGGCACTGTTGCTGCCAGCTGCAAGCGCTGCCTTCCATGCCTTCAGAGCATCTGCGGTTCTGTTTAGTTTAAATAGTATATCGCCCTGATGTTCTAACAGCTCGCCATTTTCTTCTATTTCTAATGCCTTGGTAATCCACACCAGTGCATCAGAATATTTGCCTTGCTGAAATAATATCCATGCATACGTATCTTGAAATGTAGCCTGGTCGGGGCTTAACTCATTGGCCTTGGCAGCCATGGTGGCAGCTTGTTCCAATTTTACCTTGCGCAAGGATAAATAGTACGCGTAGTTGTTCAGTACAAAAACATTGTCAGGCTGCAGTTTGAGGGCTTTTTCATAGGCATCATCGCTTTTATCATTTACGTTTAGTAGGTGGTATACCTCACCTAGCGAAGAATAAAATTGTCCTAGCAGAATATCATTTTCCACCACAAGTTCTTTACCCAGATTAAATGATTCTATGGCTTTAGAATAATTTTTTTTCTGCACATTGGCCAACCCGTTGTAATAATAAAATTGCGGATTATTAGGGAAAAGTTCCATGGCATTTTCACTTTCTACAGCCATGTTGTTATAGTCTTTTACTTCATTGTCCAGTGCTACTATTTGTTCCCAAATGGCACTGCGAGAGGGGTCTAGCGAGGCCGCCTTTCTGTATTTCTGAAGCGCTTCAATATCGCGACCTTCGCGATAAAGAAAATCGCCCGACATAGAAAATGCCTTGGCCTCCATCGGATGCATTTGTTCTGTTAAGTCTAACAGCTCGTAAGCTTGTGGCAGATAGGCAGGATTAAAATCCGTAAGCGAATAGTATTTTAATAGCACATTTACTTTTTGGTCTATGCTTATGTCTGTGGTGCCAAATGCTTTTTTTAGTTCTTCGTAAGATCCTTTGTCATCACCTATCGATGCGTAATACTCAGAAAGTTGGAAGTGAACCTGGCCATTGTTAGGGTCAGATTTTACCATTTCCTCCATTGCGTTCTTAGCTTTTTCTGGCTGCTGTAGTGTGGTGTAAAACTGTGCTGCCAAACCCCAATAGCGAGGCTCTTCAGGAAAGGCCCGTGCCAATTTTTCTATTTCCAAACCGGCTTTTTCAGGCTGGTTTAGTTTTAAGTAGAGCTGATGCTTTTGCATACTTAGCTCCTCATAGGGGCCTGACTTATTTTCTAATTCGTTGTAGGTGGCTATAGCATCGTTCACCTTATTGTCATATAACTGAGCGGTAGCTATTTGATAAAGTATGTTGGAATCGTTAGGATTTAATCTCGCTACATCTTTAAAAGCTTTGGTAGCTAAGTCATACTTGGCCAATGCCATATAGGTGTCGCCAAGCAATAGTTGGTACCACGGATTTTTATTATTACCATCCACTGCGGCTTTAGCATGCAGTATTGCAGCACTTGGGTTATTAAGCACTTGCAAGTCCATTCGGCCCAATTCATAATGCACGGCATCATTAGTGGGCTGCAAGGCTAAACATTCTTCAAAAAGTTTGTAGGCTTTTTCCAGATTGTCTTTTGATTTTTCTAACTGGGCTGCAAAAAATTTGTCCTGAAAGCGTGTGTCCAGCACACCCTTATTTTCTCCCTTTTCAGCGCCATTTGCCGGCTTGGTGGCAGTAGCATCTTTTTTCTTTTTGCACGCCACAGTGCCGCACAGCATGGTTAGCATAACAAGGCAATAAGCTATTGTGTGCGTTAATGGTTGTCGTATGGTAGTTGTAAGATGGTACAATGTTTTGTTTTCAGTATGTTTTATTTGGCGCGCACTATACTATAGTCGCCCAGGCTAAGGTTGTCAGCTGAACCTGCGTAGTGTGTTTGTGTCCCAATCATGCTTTGTGCAATATTAGCATTGCTTATGCGTGCTGCGGGAAGCACAATGCTGTTATTAATAACACTGCTGTCAACTACCACGCCATCACCTAAAGATACTCCCGGTCCTATCACAGAATTTTTTAAAACCACATTTTCTCCTATGTAGCAAGGTGCTATTATTACACTGTTTTCATTTTGCACCGAGGCGGCTATCCATTTTTTATCTTTATTGTAGCCCAGGTATTTAGAGTTGGTTTCTACCATTGCGTCTTTGTTTCCGCAATCCATCCAGTCTTGCACAGTGCCGGGTAAAAATTTAGCACCTTTTTTCACCATGTTGCGCAGTGCGTCAGGAAGTTGATATTCATTTTGATTCATAATGTTATTATCAATCAAATATTGTAATTCGCTGCGCAAATAGGCTCCGTCATTAAAGTAATAAATACCTATCATAGCCAGGTCTGATACAAATTCTTGCGGCTTTTCTTTGAACTCGCTTATAGTACCATCCTGGTCTAACACCACTACTCCAAATTGACGCGGGTCTTCTATTTTTTGTACCCATAGCACTCCATCTTTGGAAGTGTCCAGTTTAAAATCGGCTCTAAAAAGTGTGTCGGCAAAGGCCACGGTAACCGGACCATCTAATGCGCTTTTGGCGCATAGTATGGCATGTGCGGTGCCAAGGGCCTGGTCTTGATAATGAATGGTGCCTTTGGCTCCCAAATTTTCAGCTACTTTTATAAGGTTTTGTTCTACCTCTGCACCAAAGCGCCCCACCACGTAGGCTATTTCTTCTACTTTCTGATGGCTTATGGAAACAATGTCTTCCATAAGGCGCTGCACTATGGGCTTGCCTGCTATTGGCAAAAGCGGTTTGGCGGTAGTTAATGTGTGAGGTCGCAGGCGCTTGCCCATACCTGCCATAGGTACTATTATTTTCATTTACTTTATTTGATAGTATGCTTTTAGATAAGGAATGTCTTTTTTACTGGGCCCAAAGGTGCAGTAAAATCCACTACACACAAAAAAGCCACCTCGTTTGTTTGAGGTGGCTTTTGTTATTCTCTTGGAGAATGTAATGTTCTAGTTCAATGCAAAACGCTTGAAATCAGTAACTGTAAGGTCTTTGTCAGCAGTTTTTAAGTACTGAGCTACAGAAAGTTTGCTGTCTTTAATAAACTCTTGGTTAAGCAATGTGCTTTCCTTGAAGAATTTATTTAAACGGCCCATAGCAATTTTCTCAGCCATTTCCGCAGGTTTGCCTTCGTTTATAGCTTGCTCTTTGCCTATTTCAATTTCTTTTTGCTTTACGTCTTCAGGTACTGAGCTCTCATCTACCGATACTGGTGCCATAGCAGCTACTTGCATAGCTACATCTTTAGCCATATCGTCAGCTGTAGGCTTGTTAAAACCAACTATAGCAGCTAGTTTGTTGCCTGGGTGGTTGTATGCATAAACTTGCTCAGCATTTACAACACTGTATTGAGAAAGCTCTATTTTTTCGCCTATCTTTCCTATTTCCTCAGTGATTTTGTCACCTATGGTAAGGTCAGTACCTGTGTAGTTAAGTGCTTTTAATTCCTCAAGTGTAGCTGGCATGTTATTGATAGCAACATCTAAGATGTTGTTAGCTACCTGGCCAAAGTTTTCGTTTTTAGCAACGAAATCAGTTTCGCAGTTTAGCACTATCATCACACCACGCTTACCACCATCTACTAATTTAGCAAGCACTAAACCTTCGCTGGCTTCACGGTCGCTGCGGTTAGCAGCTACTTTTTGTCCTTTTTTACGAAGAAAGTCAATGGCAGCATCAAAATCACCATTGGCCTCTACTAATGCATTTTTGCAATCCATCATGCCAGCACCTGTTATAGTGCGCAATTTGTTTACATCTGCAGCTGTAATATTCATGTGTTTATTATATAAAAATGTTGGGTTCGAATAAAATATAGTCTTTGAGCCATGTGGCCAAAAAGGAAAGCTCTAATAATTAAGCTTCTGTTTCCTTTTTAGCTCCGCGTGGTCTGCGGCCGCCCTTGTTAGGTGCTGCTGCATTGGTTTTTTCTGGTGCTGCCTCGGCTGAGTCGTTTTTATCCTTGTCTGCCTTGCGCTCAGAAAGTCCCTCTGCTATAGACTCTATTACTACATCCAATATTTTGCCTATGCTCTTAGTAGCATCGTCATTAGATGGTATAGCAAAGTCTACCTTGCGTGGGTCGCTGTTAGTGTCCACCATAGCAAATACAGGAATACCAAGGCGCTTTGCTTCGGCTACTGCTATGTGCTCTTTCATTATATCTATTACGAAGATGGCCGCAGGTACACGGTTCATATCAGCAATAGAGCCTAGGTTTTTCTTCATTTTAAGAAGCATACGGTTAAGCTGAAGGCGCTCGCGCTTGCTAAGTGTAGCAGCGGTACCATCAGTATCCATTTTCTCTATAGATGACATTTTGCGAACCGCCTTACGTATAGTTACGAAGTTGGTAAGCATACCACCTGGCCAGCGCTCAGTAACATAGGGCATACCTATGGCGCTTATTTTTTCAGATACTATGTCTTTTGCTTGCTTTTTGGTAGCTACAAAAAGAATTTTTTTGCCTGACTTTGCTATTTGTTGCAAAGCACCTGCTGCTTCTTCCAGCTTTACTACGGTTTTATTCAGGTCTATGATATGGATACCCTTCTTCTCACCGAAGATGTAAGGTGCCATGTTAGGATTCCACTTGCGGCTTAGGTGACCAAAGTGCACACCTGCATCCAGCAATTCGTCAAAACTTACTTTTGCCATTATGTATTTATTGTATTAAGGCCCCTTTGTGGGGTTGTATTGTTTACTTTCTCTAATAGGTCAATCTTTTGGTAGTCTTGAGGATACTCTGCTTACTATAAAGTTAGTAGAGTACGATGCTTGGTTTCCCTTGCATGCGGGCCATAGGCCCTCTCAGTAGTCCAAAAAATTTGGATGCTAAACAAACAGTTCCAAAAACTCCAGCGGTATTAACGCTTAGAGAACTGGAAGCGTTTACGAGCTTTCTTCTGACCGAATTTCTTACGCTCTACCATGCGAGGGTCGCGGGTAGTAAGGCCTTCGATACGAAGTAACGGTTTCCACTCAGGGTTTAATTCTATAAGTGCTTTACCTATAGCAAGGCGCAATGCCTCTGCCTGTCCGGTAATACCACCACCATCTAGGTTTGCTTTCACATCATACTTGCCTTCGTTGCCTGTTACTTTGAACGATTGGTTCACTTTGTATTGCAACACTAGCGTAGGGAAATACTCTTTGTAGTCCTTGCCATTGATGATTACAGTGCCATCGCCTTCGCTTAGGTATACGCGAGCTACAGCTGTCTTTCTGCGTCCTGATGTATTTGTATATTGAGCCATGTGTGGAAAAATCTTAACGGGTAATAGTATGAAGTGTTGGTTGTTGGGCTGTTTGCTCATGCTCGGTACCGGCATAAACAAATAGGTTGCGGTAAATAGCGCGACCCAAACGATTTTTTGGTAACATACCACGTACGCCCATTTCTACCATTGCGGTTGGGTGCTTAGCCATCATCTCCTTAGGAGTGGCAAAGCGCTGACCACCAGGATAGCCTGTGTAGCGGATATATTGTTTCTCATCCCATTTGCCACCTGTAAGCTTCACTTTGTCGGCATTTATGACAACAACATGATCGCCACAGTCAGCGTGTGGGGTGAAATTGGTTTTGTGTTTACCTCTTAAAAGGTATGCGATTTCGCTGCACACACGGCCCAAAGTTTGGCCTTCGGCATCTACAAGTAACCACTGTTTGTTAGCGGTCTCCTTGTTTCCTGAAACGGTTTTGTAGCTGAGAAACTCCATTGCTATTGATTTCTAACGCTTTTCATTTTTGAAAAAACGGGCTGCGAAAATAGTATCATTTTTATTCTGTGCAAACACTTTTCAACAAAACATACAAGAAAACTTATGAAATGCCCGCACAGCGCGCTTTTTAAATTGAATTTTAATAATGGCGCAACAGTCTAATCTGGCCTGAATAGCCGCTTTTGCCATTTTGGGCCAACTAAAACAATGGTGTTATTACATGATTTTATGTTCTTTTTGCTAAAAACCACTGGTCTTGGTTCTCCATTTTATTGAGCAAATCTTATGATGCTCCAAATAAATCCATCAACTTTACATTGTCATCTATTTCTTAAAATGATAGCATATGGTCGTTACTACCAAGCTAAGTTTGCCAACCAGTGAAGGTATTTTATTATAACATAGGCAGGTATTTTATCTTTTTAACCAGCGTGTTTACACGGCCTGAAAGGCGAAGTGTGTATTACAGGCTGATAGTGCAGGAGCTGGATAAAATAGGTATACAGTCGCTGGGCATAGTGGCCTTGCTATCGCTCTTTATGGGTGCGGTGGTTACGTTGCAAACGGCCGCCAATATTGATAGTGGCTGGATTCCTAAATGGACCATTGGTTTTACTACCCGCCAAACCATGATTTTGGAGTTTTCGTCCACCATTGTTTGCCTCATT
>JANOXJ010000217.1:0-2596 GCA_031418455.1 Flavobacteriales bacterium
TGAAAAACCTGCGCAAGCAGCTTGTGCTCTTTGCCTCGTTGCAAGTGTTTGCTCAATGCAGCTTTTAACTCTTCGCTTGTGCTTATAGGTCTGGCTGCGCTTATGCTTCTTACCAGAGCTTTCGCATTATCTACTTCGCCATAGCTTCTTAATATGCGCATGAGGTGTATATCATCATACTCATTTACTATTTGCTCAGCGGTAAGTGTGCGTGCCATGTCCATGCGCATGTCCAACGGTGCATCAAAACGGATGCTAAAGCCGCGAACGGTGCTGTCAAACTGATGGCTGCTTACACCAAGGTCTGCCAGTATGCCATCTACCTTTGCTATGCCTAACACACGCAACCAATTTTTCAGATACCTGAAGTTTTGGTCTACGAGCGTAAAGCGTTCGTCTTGTATAGCATTGTTTTTTGCTTCGGGGTCTTGGTCAAAAGCTATAAGCTTCCCTTTATCCAGTCGTTTCAAAATCTCTTTCGAATGTCCACCTCCACCGAAGGTGACATCCACATAAACCCCGTTAGGTTGTATGTTTAAAGCATCTACGCTTTCTTTCAGCAACACCGGATCGTGATACATCAGAATGTGTGTTTGCTTGTTTTCATTTATATATATCTGTCGCGATGTATCATTTAATTGGTTTTAATTAAATGCAGTCATCGCCTTTATCAATTCATTTTAAAACCGGCACCACCCAGCCCTTCTATATCCTTTCCGATTTTTTTGGCCAGTACTTTAAAGTCTATTCCATCATCATCATTCAGCACATACTTGGTGTAGTTGTCTTTGCTCCACAGTTTCATTTTGTCTAGCACACCGGTTATTACAATCTCGTTGTTCTTTTTTACATCCACATCGGCAAATGGCAAAAGCACGGTGGGCATATTCAAGCGGCCAGCTTCATCCAGTTCCACCAAAGTGGCGCCTTTCATAAATTTTTGAAGAAACAGCTGGTGGTCTTCGTCATAGCGGCTAAGTCGGTTTAGTTCAGCTATCACTTTGTCCCATGCAGTTTTTGGATATAGCACCAGGCATTTAGAAAAAATGTCGCGGTTCACCACCAATCCATTCGAAATCTCATTTTCCAATTGCTTACGCAGTTTGGCAGGAAACATCATCCGGCCCTTTGGGTCCAGCTTGCAGTGATGTTCGCCTAATAGATTGAGCATGGGTTTTTTTTATAGCGCAGCGAAAATAATTCAGATTTTCCACTTTGATCCACTGTACCCCATTTTATTCCACTGTTTGTTGAAAAGTCGAGATTTCAAATTTTCGTAAAAACACATTAAATAATTGTAAATTAATGCATTAAACTGAACTGTTTGAGCCTCGTAAAAAGTGGAGTGAAGTGGATCGATTTTCCCAAAAAAGTGAATTTGGACCCATTCGGGCGGAAATGTCAAGGCAAAAAGTGATGATTAAATGCCTCATTTTTCAAGTTTTCATTAAGTAGCTGTTTATGTAAAGTGATTGTAACTTTTTGTGGCCTTCAATCGGTCTATTTATGGTTTGTGCTAGGGTATACTTAAGTATGCATGTACATTCGCGGCCCGTTGCTTTTTTGCATAAGTGAAAATGGCGGCTTAGAGAAACAAAATATTTTTTTTTGACAGATATCTAAATGAAGAAACACTTATTCGCTGCTTGTTTGATAATGGGCATGCTAAATGCAAATGCGCAGAACGATACCATCTGGTCTATTAATTTTAACGACAGCACCGTGCTGCCATCTACTTGGATGCAGACTACCTATAGCACCAATGATGGCTGGGTGGTAAATACGGCAACTGGAGTAAGCAGTGGTTTTTTTGGTGTGCCCGCGGCCGATGGCAACGTGGTGTGTACCAACGATGATGAGTGCAACTGCGACCATAGTGCTGATACTCTTTTTGCCATGAATACCGACTTGGTAAATACAGATAATCCATACCTAACCTTTCAGGCATTTTATCTGGAAGGCAGTTATACTGGCTACGATGAAAATTTTAAAGTAATAACATCCGTGAATGGTGGAATTGATTGGGTAGAGCACACTGTTATTTCTGGTGCTACCTCATGGCAAAATTATGCATTGGATTTTTCAGAATTTGCAGGAGGCGATGTGTTATTCGCTTTTGTATATAGCGATGGTGGTGGTTGGCTTTTTGGAGCAGCTATAGACAATGTGGCTGTAGTAGATTTGGACACTACACTTGTAAATGCTGCGCTTAGTGGTGGCAATTTAGCAAGTGTTATAAGTGCTGTGCCTACTACTAATTATCAGTATTACAAGCACTTGGTAAACGAAGAATTGATACCCTCTGTTACCATAACCAATGAGCTGGTAGTGCCTATAACCGACTTAGAAATAAAGTACACCTTTGGTGCCGAAGTAGTTACAGAAACTGTTACGGGAATTTATCTATCTCAAGGCGGTAGTTATGTCTATGATTTTACGCAGCCTATAACAGTGCCATTGGACACACTAGCACTCACATTTGATTTGCTGAGTGTAAATGGGCTTACTGATGCGCAAGCAAGCAACAATACCACAAGCCTTACTGTGTATGGCATACAGCTTAATGCAAACAAAAAAGTAGTGGTAGAAGAAGGAA
>JANOXJ010000218.1:0-2491 GCA_031418455.1 Flavobacteriales bacterium
GTAAAATTGATTATTTATCGGGAATTGGCATTTCCAATAGACAAAGCCAGTTGAGCATAAACTCCAAGTCTAAATTTAAAATTGCTTCCATAACCAAAACATTTACTGCTGTTCTTATTCTTAAACTATACGAACAAGGAAAAATAGACTTAAATGCCACTATAGGTAAATACATGCCGGACTATAAAGGCGAAGGAAAGGACAAAGTAACCATCCATAATTTGTTGACATACAGCTCAGGCATTCCAAATTGCGAAGGGAGCACAGGGATTATGGTCTATCAAACACCCATTTCGGTAGCAGATTTTATAACTAAACATTGTAGCGGGAATTTGGAATTTGAGCCGGGCAAACAATTCAGTTATAACAATGGCGACTATGTACTTCTTGGAAAAATTATTGAAAATATAACTGGCAAGACTTTTACACACTATTTCGAAAGTGAAATTTTAAATCCACTAGCAATGGAAAACACATCTATGCTAAGTTCAAAAAACATTGTTAGTGGACTTGCAGATACCTATAATATAGATGACAGCACAAAGGTATTTTATAAAGATGACCCAATGTATATTGAAAACTACTATGCAGCTGGTGCCATGTATTCAACCGTAGAAGACTTGTTGAAATTTGACAATGCTATTTTCTCCTACCAACTACTTACGAAAAAGACAGTTGATTTGATGCTAACGCCATACCCTGAATTGTATGGTGTGGCTTATGGATTTTGGGTTACTGACAATAAATTTAGTGATAAGACATTTAAGGTTGCCAATAGACAAGGTTCTATTTGGGGTGCTAATGCAAATTGGCTACACATTGTTGACAGCAACAAAACATTTTTGATTTTAAGCAATACAAACGCTACGAACTTGCAAGAACTTACAGAACAACTTGTATTGATATCCACCGGACAAAAGACAAACCTGCCAGCACACGAA
This sequence comes from Flavobacteriales bacterium, assembly GCA_031418455.1. GTDB lineage: Bacteria > Bacteroidota > Bacteroidia > Flavobacteriales_D > Sanyastnellaceae > JANNVZ01. The sequence goes on from JANOXJ010000218.1 coordinate 942, forward strand.
TCGAAACAAAACAAAACGTTTGATTCGGCATTAGCAAGCGGCAATTGGCTTGTAGATTTAAGACCTGACCCAACGAGCGAACCCTATCTTAAAGACTTCATCATTGCACCAACCCAAGGCCGCCAGTTTGATGGCGAATTCTATGGTACAAAATTTACTAGTGGCTACTTTAATACAGATTGGGAGAATTTATACTTCGCATTTACCACAGGCGACAAAGACAACATTTACTATCATTCAGGCTACATTGTAGGCGATAAGATATTTGGAATTTCGTTTTGTGAAGGACGACAATTTACTTCACATTGGACAGGTGTAAAAAAGTGATCCTCACTCGCGCGGGTTTGTCTGGCGCGGGTTTAGCGCAACGTAACCTACCGCTTTGGCGGGACAAGCTGTGCCAAATACTTTGCTTGGCTTTCAGCCATGCGTATTATCTAATGGCTTCGCTCTGATGCCGAGCTCTGCCAAACCCTAAAGGGCATGCAGGTTGTCTAATCTTAATGCTACCAAATTCTTAACGAGAAGCTTCTATTTAAGCTCGGTATTTATATATTTATCCTCTAGCAACTCATTGCTTGCATTAAGCTAAACAAGTTCGCCTTTTAACCAAACCCTCTGCAATAAATGTCAGACTCCACCGAAGAAGAAAATAAAGACCAACCGATAGAAAGCCAATCGGAAAATGCTTCAACCGAAACTCCACCCACTGAAAGTGAGGAAAACACTGAACCAACTAATGCCACTGAAAACATGGAAGTACACCATCACGCCCACATCCACTCCAAATCAAAATGGAAAGAATATCTTTTCCAATTCTTTATGCTCTTTCTTGCTGTGTTCTGCGGTTTTTTAGCAGAGTATCAGCTTGAACATAAAATAGAACGAGATAGAACCAAGGAGTTGGCTCGCAACTTTTACTACGAGCTAAAAAACGACTCGGTAAACGTGCAGCAAAAAGCACAAAATAGAATAAGGCAAGAAAACGCACTGAAATACTTAATCAAGTACTATGCAGACAGCAGCCTTACCAATGTTTCTAAAGCATTTCAAATAAATTTTATGTATGGCATTCTATTTCGCTCGCCCTCCATTTTTGAACCACGCACTATAGTAATGGAGCAATTGCAAAACTCCGGCTCGCTGCGCTATTTTAAAAATGACGAACTACAAACATTGATTGGCGATATTTCTGTAGCCATCTACAATATAAACGACAGGCAAGACCTGGAAGGCAAAGTAAGAATAGAATATATAAACCCCATTCAAATACAGTTTTTCGATTTTAAGTTTCAATCGCAATTAACGCACGATGGTGAGTTGAGCATTTTTGACCAAATAATAAAATACGAAAACAGTCCAGAAGTAATTCCGTTTCAACTTTCATCGCCAGAAAAAATAGACAGACCCGTCACCGTGAATGTGTTGGCCAATTATTGTTTCAACGCGCTCGGCTCCACACGCACGCTGCACTTTAAAAAATACATGGAAGTAAACACACGCCTTATGCAAGTGCTGCGGGAGGAGTATGATTTAAAGTGAGAAAATAT
>JANOXJ010000219.1:0-1747 GCA_031418455.1 Flavobacteriales bacterium
GGTATATGGACTCTTAGCGAGCAAGGCGGCATAACCACAGTGCAATACGAGTGGAACGTAAAAACCACAAGGTGGTGGATGAATGCCATAGCGCCCATAGCGCGGCCCATATTTGTATGGAACCACAACCAACTTATGAAACAAGGGAGCCACGGCCTTGCAAGTCAATTAAAATGCACATTGGTGGAATAATGTGCATTTAAGCACTTGGTGTACATCGTACACTTTCTTTAATTTGCCGACATTATTAAAAGGAAAAAAAGGATTAGTAATAGATCTGTAGTTGCAATTATTTATTGCACTATGGAATTATGACCAAATAATTTGCACAACAACATTTAACCATGATAAAATACCTTCATACCGACCCCTGGAAGATTATTGAAGTTGGATTTAAACGTAAGCACCACCGCTCATCTGAAAGTATATTTTCCATAGGCAATGGCAGATTTGGCCAACGTGCTAACCACGAGGAGGCATTTACAGGACCATCGCTGCAAGGAAGCTATGTGGCAGGTGTATATTATCCTGACAAGACACGCGTGGGCTGGTGGAAAAATGGTTACCCTGAATATTTTGCCAAGGTGCTCAATAGCACTAACTGGATTGGAATAAATGTATGGGTAGAAGAAGAAGAGGTGGACTTTGCTACCTGCATTACCTCCAACTTTGTGCGCGAGTTAAATATGAAAGAAGGCTACCTCTTCCGGGCATTCGATATAGAGATGCCTTCAGGCAAAATGGTGCACATAGAGTCCACGCGATTTTGCTCCATGGCCGATGATGAAACTGCCGCCATTCGCTATTCTGTAAAGCCGCTCAACTTTACTGGCATGCTGCGCTTTCAGCCCTACTTAGATGGCGATGTAAAAAATCATGATAGCAATTACGATGAAAAATTTTGGGAACATATAGAGAGTGAAGCCACTGCCGATATGGGCACAGTGGTTACCCGCACACGCAAAACTGAATTTGATGTAGCTGTGTCCATGAAGATAGATGTGCATCTGAAAGGCCAGCCTGTGCATGTTTCTTCACAAGGTCAGCACCAGAGTTTTAAAGCAGAAATTAATTTTGAAAAGGGAGTTAATCAAGGTGATACCATAACGTTGTATAAATATGTATCTGTAGTAAGCTCGCTCAATTATGCTAAAAGTGATTTGCTTGCAATAGGCAAAAAAGCTGCGCAGCGCGCTTTCGAAAATGGTTTTGATAAAATGCTTGCAGCTCAAAAGGAAAGTTGGGCAGAAATATGGCGCCTGGCCGATATAGTGATAGAAGGCGATGATGAAGCGCAACAAGCCATTCGTTTCAATATTTTTCATCTTAATCAAACATATACAGGCAAGGATGCCAGATTGAATATTGGCCCTAAGGGTTTTACAGGAGAAAAATATGGTGGCTCTACCTATTGGGATACAGAGGCGTATTGCCTGCCTTTTTATATGAGCACCAAGGAGCAAAAAGTAGCACGTCAGTTACTTGTGTATAGATACAATCAACTGGACAGAGCAATAGAAAATGCTGCGAAATTGGGCTTTAACAAAGGCGCTGCACTATATCCTATGGTGACTATGAATGGTGAGGAATGCCACAACGAATGGGAAATAACGTTTGAGGAAATACACCGCAACGGTGCTATTGCTTATGCCATTTACAACTATGTAAAATACACAGGCGATACTGATTATTTGGCCGAGTGTGGTGTAGATGTTTTGATGGGCATAGCCCGCTTTTGGGCGCAGCG
>JANOXJ010000220.1:0-4255 GCA_031418455.1 Flavobacteriales bacterium
CATTTCCGCTCTACCTTGCACCCATGTCAGCCCCGCTAGCCGAACGACTAAGGCCCAACAATTTAAAAGAATATATGGGTCAGCAACACCTGGTAGGTGAAGGTGCTGTGCTGCGCAAAAGCATAGAAAGTGGCAACATACCTTCTATGATTTTTTGGGGCCCACCGGGAGTAGGCAAAACCACTCTTGCATTTATTATATCCAAAGCACTTAAGCGTCCATTCTATGCATTATCCGCCATAAACAGCGGAGTGAAGGATGTGCGTGAAGTAATAGACAATGTAAAATCTGGTGGCATGTTTAGCAACAGCGCCATACTTTTTATAGATGAGATACACCGCTTTTCTAAATCGCAGCAAGACTCCTTGTTAGGCGCTGTGGAGCGCGGCATAGTTACCCTTATAGGTGCCACTACCGAAAATCCATCGTTTGAGGTAAACTCCGCATTGCTGTCGCGCTGCCAGGTGTATGTAATGAAGCCCCTTGAAAAGGAAGATTTAATACAACTAATAAACACAGCCCTTGCACAAGACGAAGAGCTAAAGAAGAAAAAAATAGTAGTAGAAGAATATGAAGCCCTACTGCGCCTGAGTGGTGGCGATGCACGCAAATTGCTCAACGTGTTGGAGCTTGTGTGCAACGCATTTGCACAAAATGAAATGCACATAACCAATGATGTGGTGACCAATGTGGTGCAGCACAACATGGCCATGTATGACAAGACGGGCGAAATGCATTACGATATTATTTCAGCCTTTATAAAGAGCATGCGCGGCAGCCATCCTGATGCGGCTGTGTATTATTTAGCACGTATGGTAGAGGGTGGCGAAGACCCAAAATTTATAGCCCGCAGAATGCTCATACTGGCAGCTGAAGACATAGGGCTGGCCAATCCTAATGCGCTACTTATAGCAGATGCTACATTTAGAGCAGTAGAAAATATAGGCTGGCCTGAGAGCAGAATTATACTGAGCGAATGTGCCATTTATTTAGCCACATCGCCTAAGAGCAACAGTGCTTATGCAGCCATAGGCAAAGCACAAGAGCTGGTGCGCAGCACTGGCGACTTAAGTGTGCCGCTGCACCTGCGCAATGCTCCTACTAAACTTATGAAAGATTTGGGCTATGGCGCTGACTATAAATATGCGCATAGCTACGAGGGCAATTTTGTAGAACAAGAGTTTTTGCCTGATGGCATAGCAGGCACCGCCATATACGAGCCAGGCAACAATGCAAAAGAACTTGCGCTAAAAGAATGGCTGGACAAAATGTGGAAGAAAAAAGAAACCAAGGAGTAATACGTCAAAGCAACTACTCCATAGCGTATTAATAAAAGATTATTGAGAAGGCCTTCTGCCGCGTAAAAACTCCTCTACTCCCATTCGTTTTTTGCCTTCCATTTGCACCTCAGTAGCGCTGTACCATCCGTTGGCACAGGCAAATTGCAAGTAGGTTTTGTTATCGGTTTTAGCGGTACCAGCCAATGCCTGCTCATTGGCATCGGAGTTTTTTTTACCAAAATAAATCTTTAGTGTTTTGCCTTCAAAGGTGGTGTAAGCACCTGGGTAAGGACTAAGACCGCGCACAAAATTGTGCACCTCATCTACAGATTTTGACCAATCAATAAGGCAGTTTTCTTTAAAAATTTTTGGTGCGTGCACTACTGTGTTGCCTTGTGCTATAAGGTCCGTTTGCGCAATGACTTGCGCGCTGCCTGCTGCTATCATATCTATGGTTTGCACCAGTGTTTCAGCACCTATGAGCATCATGCGGTCGTGCACCTGCCCTACTGTATCATTCTCACCAATGCGTATTTTAGTTTGTTGTAGTATGTTACCCGTGTCTACCTCATGCTGCAGAAAAAAAGTAGTAACACCTGTTTCCTTTTCGCCATTTATTATGGCCCAGTTGATAGGCGCAGCTCCTCTATACTTAGGCAATAGCGAACCATGCAGATTAATAGAGCCCTTAGGTGGCATTTGCCACACCACTTCCGGCAACATTCTAAAAGCTACTATTACAAACAAGTCGGCATTCAACGATTTAAGTTCAGCCAGAAAATTTTCATTGCGCAATTTTTCAGGTTGCATCACATGCAGCTGGTTGGCTACTGCATATTTTTTTACAGCACTTTCTTGCAGCAACTGACCTCTGCCAGCAGGCTTGTCGGCCACAGTAACCACGCCCACCACCTGGTGTTGGCTTTGGTGTATAGCAGCCAGCGATGCTACTGCAAACTCCGGTGTGCCCATAAAAACAATGCGAAGGGAGTGGCTCATGCTAAATCGAAATACTGCGAAGCTTGCTGCTTGTCAGACTTTACTTTGTAATAATAGCGACCGGCTAAGGCACCACTCATGTCTATATCAAACTGATGCTGGCCCGCATCAAAATGCCTTTTGCCAATGGAAGTAATTAAATCGCTGTTGGTGTTAAACACTTCTATTTCCAACTCCATAGGCTGCTCCAGTTTAACTTCTATAGAAGCCAGCTTGTCGCCTTTCCAGTTTATACTATTGCCCAATTCCGGAAAATCAGTTTGAATGTGCTGCTTATGAAGAATATTTATAAGGCGCTTGTATAGCACATATATAAGTAGCAACACGGTAGTCACCAACAATGCATTGCGTGCTATATCTAGTTTGTTCATCTATTCTATTATTTATTATTATTTATCTGTGGTTATAATGAAAGTATACCTTTAATGCTGCTAGCCTTTGTGTAACGTTCAAAAATAGAGTCGGCATCCAGCATCATTTCGCGCACGGTAATGCTTGTGAAATTGCCCTTGGCCGATTGGCGGTGACTAAACTCAGCGCTCTCGCCAAATATTAGTTTTAGCTGCACTATGCGCTCTTGGTCGGTAGGCAAAATAAATTTAAACATATATACACTTGGCCAACGGTGTATTTCATTTAGCCGCTGTCTTAATCTATCTAGTTGATCCTCGTTCATTAAATCTTCTGTAAAAAATACATGGCAAAAGTAAATGTTTTAGTCCAAACACATGATCCCAAATTATGCATTAGGAGGATTGGAAAAATCCGAACTATCTGCATTAGTTGGGTTATTCCCGATTTAGAAAATCACCTTTTTTGTGAAATGTAATTAAGCCAAAAAGGTTGATTTTTTTAATCGTTTATGCAATTGAAGTTTTCAATTGCATAATCTGGGATAATAACATGGGTTTGCAAAAAGTGCATTGACATGCAAAACAATAAAGAAAAATTGAGAATTGAGACACGGTGTATCACACTATTTTTAGGAAATCATTTTTTTTGATTGAGAATAGAATGACAGTAAGATTGCTCATAGCCATAGCAAGCATAGTGTATGCTACAGCGGCCCACTCGCAGGGCAGCTATGAGGTGTATGGCACCATAACAGATGCTACTACAGCTGCACCTGTGGAGCAGTGCAATGTGCTTGTGCTGGGCACATTGCATGGCACCAGCACATTGCAAAACGGAAAGTATAAAATTCATTTTTCGCAAAAGCCCGACACCTTTAGTTTGCAGCTATCACATGTCAATTATGTTCCCATTACAAAATATGGATTAGCATTTAACAGCAACACCTTGCTGTTGAATATAACGCTGCAACCGCTTGCAGAGGCCTATCCTGAGGTGGTAATAAGCAGCGCGCCAGATACAGTGTGGGGAAGCAAAGAACTTAATGTGGCCGATTTTGCATTTAGCCACGGCAACACCCTGCTGCTTACTTATGAAAATGAGGAGCGCTGGAAGAGGCAGGAAGATGCAAAAACCACACTTTATAGCGGTTGCAGACTTGTGCTACTGGACAGCAATAACAAGGAGATATGTCGCCAATCAGTGCAGGGTTTAGCCATTGGATTTTACCTTAATTATTTAGACGAAATTTTTCTGCAATGCAAAGAAGAAATTTATCACCTCTCGTGCAGCAACAATGCGCTGGAAATAGTACCCTTTGCTAAAACCGAATTTGAACTATACATAACACCTGTGGTAGATACCCTTGCCAATGCCATATACTACAGCAACTACAACGCCCACTACCCTGCTTTTGAATACCTGTGCTACCACAAACAAGATAGCAGCTATACCACATTGCGCTATTTGATAAACGAAGAATTAATGCAACGCTTTAGAGCACAATACCGCGACCTTGGTCCTAAAGAAAAATTAGATGCCTTTCGCAAAGAAGTGCAAACAGGCATAGACAAAGAAATATATGGTGCCTATATGACAGGGTTTACACATACCCCCTACTACCA
>JANOXJ010000221.1:0-71055 GCA_031418455.1 Flavobacteriales bacterium
GTGAGCACGCCTACCTTGTTGGTGCTAGACCCATCTACAGCATAGCAGCCCACAGTAAAGCGGTTGTTGCAGCTATAGTCCATTTCCAAAAAACAAGGAGAGCCCACCTGAAAAGTGAATGTACTGTTGTCTACAAAATGAAAATAACTCTGTGTGGGACTAAGTGTTATTTTACCGCCACCGTTGCCTTCTTTTACTTCTGCATCTTCTACGGTTACATCAAACGAGCCTTGGTTGTTGGAGCCTGGCACAAAGGTGAACAGACTTTCAAAATTGCGCGAGGCATCTATGTTCAATCCGTCTACATAAGTATATTTTGGTTGGATGGTTGTGGTAGCTAGTTTCTGAACATCTATTACGGTATCGAAAGGGGCATAAAAGGGATAGCGAATGCGCGAGCTAGCCATTCCATTGTTTTTAATACCGCCATAGCTGGTTATGCGTGTGGTGCCTTCGGCCAGCACAGGTGTAGAGGTACCTGGCGAGTATATGCCCACTGCATTGTCGTTTACAAATAACCAGTTTTCAGTAATGTTGGCACTGGACGTGCCTTGCGAACCTGTGGTGGTAAGGGTAGGAGTAGTAAGCACCACATAGCCGGGCAATTCCTCGTCAGGGTTGATAAGGTTACAACTAGGCAGCAGCAGTAGTATTAAGGCGGTAGAGTAGAGTAGCAGTCGCATTAAAAAAATAAGGTAGGAACACAATAAGGTTCAGCAAACGGGGCGCGAAAATAGAGCCTTGGCTCCTTTTAGCAAGTGATAGAAACGCAGCGCGGCTTCTTTATTGTGTAGTACGAATATTTTTTGGAATTTGCAATAGAGCCACTAATGCTTAGTTGGCTTGTTATCAGTCTTCTTGAAGCAAAGTGTGCTGCTTCATTTTTTCTAAAATTTGCAGGGCCACATCCAATGCGCGAGTGCCATCTTCCAGAGTTACTATAGGCGGGGTATTGTTGTGTATGCTTTCCGCTAACGATGCCAGCTCATCTTTTATAGCATTGCTTGGTTCTATGGTCGGTTTTTCAAAAAGTATTTCTTTCACTCCCTTGCCATTGCCCAAGTCTATAGTCATGCTAAACGGATCAGGCTCGCCCACTACCTCGCGCATGCGCACTATTTCCGATTCTTTGGTAAGAAAATCAACTGCTATATAAGCGTCTTTCTGAAAAAAGCGCGACTTGCGCATGGCCTTGAGCGAAATTCTACTGGCCGTAAGGTTTACCACGCAGCCATTGTCTAGCTCTATGCGTGCATTGGCTATGTCTGGCGTGTCGCTAAGCACTGCTACACCGCTGGCACTTATTCTGCGGGCGTTGGCGCGTGTTACTGCCAGCACTATATCTATGTCGTGTATCATTAGGTCCAGCACCACACTTACATCGGTGCCGCGCGGGTTAAACTGCGCCAGGCGATGGGTTTCAATAAATTTTGGCTGGTCAAAATATTTTTCCGCTGCGCGAAATGCCGGATTGAAACGCTCCACATGTCCTACCTGCACTTTCACTTCGGCTTCTTTGGCAAGTTTTATTAATTGCTGTGCTTCTTCTAAAGTAGTTGTAACAGGTTTCTCTATAAATACATGCTTTAGTTGTTTTATGGCTGCCTTAGCACAATCAAAATGATAAGTGGTGGGAGTAACTATGTCCAGCACATCTACCTCATCTATTAGCGCCTCCATACTTGGAAAAAACTCTGCGCCTAGCTGGTCGCTGGCTTCTTTGGCATGCTGCAAATTGGTATCGAAAAAACCAACAAAATCATACACATCAGCAAGTTCTTTTATGCACTTCATATGTATCTTACCCAGGTGCCCTGCACCCAATACTCCTATTTTAAGTTTTGCCGACATGCGTTGTTTTCAAATATGGCCTTGTAGCCGGTAGCAAATGTTTACTTCAGAAGTATTTACAATGCAACGTTCATTTTTAATTATCAACACTCGCAGGCGCATGATGCTATGGCCTAGTTTTGAAGGCTTATGCAAGTAGATTCATATAGGCACAAAGGCCTTCGCAAAAAACTGGTAGACGAGTTGGCCCGCATGGGCATAAGCAACCAACGTGTATTGGATGCTATAAATAAAGTGCCGCGCCATTACTTTATGAGCAGTGCTTTTTTAGAGTTTGCTTATGAAAATAAGGCTTTCCAAATAGGTGCCGGACAAACTATATCGCACCCATTTACGGTAGCCACACAATCGCAACTGCTGCAAGTGGAGCCAGGCATGAAGGTGCTTGAAATAGGCACTGGTAGCGGTTTTCAAACTGCCGTGCTTTGCGAAATGGGTGCTAAAGTTTATAGCATTGAAAGGCAAAAACTACTGCACGACAACTCCAAACAACTGCTTCATAAAATGGGCTACAAACCACATTTGGTATATGGCGATGGCTACAAAGGCCTACCCACTTTTGCTCCCTTCGACAGAGTTATTATTACCTGCGCAGTGCCTCGTGTGCCAGAGGATTTGCTTATTCAACTAAAACCAGGTGGCTTGCTTGTAATGCCCTTTGGCGAGGGCGATGTGCAGCAAATGATGGTGATAACGGAGGCAGAAGATGGCAGTTTTACATCTGCTCTGCATGGCAATTTTTCGTTTGTTCCCATGCTGGAAAAAAGAAACTCGGTGCATTAAAAAGCTACTGCACTAAAACTGAAGTTGGCCTAAGATGTACTTTTGGCCCATTCTAAAATATTTAATTTTTTTGTACCATGGCACTTATAGAAGAGTTTGATAAATCGGGCAATTGGCTTTTTCGTTGGCGCAGTTTTCTGCCGCTGGTACTTTATGTAATGGCCGCCTTGGTTATAGTAGCCGATACGGACAATCATTTGCCACATTTTGACACGGCATGGGCGTGGATATGCATTGGCGTATCGCTCATGGGCCAACTCATAAGAGCTATTACCGTGGGCTACACGCCTAAAGGTACCAGCGGGCGCAATACCAAAGAGGGCCAGGTGGCTGAGGTGCTTAATACAAAAGGGATATACAGCACGGTACGTCACCCATTGTATTTGGGCAATTTTTTTATGTGGTTGGGCATTATTATATATGTGGGCAACTGGTGGTTTACAGTAGTATGCAGCCTTCTGTTTTGGCTCTACTACGAGCGCATCATGTTTGCCGAAGAGTTTTTTCTTCGCAAAAAATTTGGTCAGGTGTATTTGAATTGGGCAGAAAAAGTGCCTGCATTTTGGCCAAGCTTTTCGCATTACCAAAGTGCTGGTTGGCATTTCTCTTTTAAGAATGTGCTTAAGCGCGAGTACAATGGCTTTTTTGCCATATTCATTTCATTCGCCTTGCTCGATGTGCTTAAGAATTATGTGCACTATGGCATAGCCTCATGGCGCGATGCGCTAAGTCCGTTTTGGGTGTATGCCCTTATTGTAGCATTTGTAATTTTTATAGTGCTGCGCAGCATGAAAAAATACACCAAAATGCTGGACGAAAAAGGACGCGAGTTTGTGAAGGAATAATCTGATTTTTTTTAGATATATATATAATATTAAATAAAAATCTTATTAGTCGGATTTTTGTCAGTTGTAGGTGCTTACATTTTTTTTTCAGTATTTTGTGAGATGAATTATAAGAGCCGTAGGCTCGAATTCATATAGTAATACAGGACTTTAGTCCGGTGGAAAACCATAAGTAACTCATATCAAAGTGCCGTAGGCACGACACATTTTCACTAGGTCATATGAGCCGAGCCTATGGCTCTCATTGCATTTATTTGGATTTTGATTACAACGGATTGAAATCCGTTGTTAAATAATGAATCGAGCCTACGGCTCTTGCATTTACAGCTATGAGTTTTAGAATTAAGCAGGTTTGCTTTCTAAAGCCTATCAAGCAATAATCTTTCTTTGTAATTTCTAATTATTCAAGAAGTGAATGAAGGCTTTGTTTTATTATTAATTTAAGGAAGGCAAGCATGCGTGCAATCATAAACTAAAACGCCACTGATTTTTTTCAGTGGCGTTTTTATTTGAGAAAAAATATTATTTCGATTATTCGATAATCTTAGAAACCGACTGCAGCAAATTCAGAAGCTGAAAAATTTTACCAAGTGGGTTAGCATTCAAGTCAGCATCGTTGGTGCTGCTACCTATGCTTCCTGTGCCTTGCAGGCCTTTGTACTGTATTACCTCTACTGATTTTACGTGGTAGTGCCCATCGGCAATAGCAGCTACACATTTTATCATGTCTTGCTCACTTATTTCTGCTGGCGAGTATTCTACTGATACTATATTTTCTGAGCGGCCATCGGCAAAATCAAGCTCAGTGCCTTTCACACCTTTCAATGCTTGCAACTCCTGCTGTATTTTACCACCACAGCCACTGCTGCACGTCATACCATCTATGCTAAGGTTGGCCACAGTTTTTACTACTTCAGAGTTCATCTCTTTCTTTACCACAGGCACTTGGCTTGCACCGGCAGTGTCGCCATTGTTGTTGCATGAGGCTAACAGAAATAAACTTGCCACCGCAGAAATCAAGACTTTTTTCATAAGTAATAAAATTTTTGTTGTTATATGAATAACCAAAAATGCAATGAAATGTTTTTCAAATAAACGCAAGCAAATGTAGATGGGTGGTGAGCCAATAAACAAGTTAAGTTTGGCGAAAATTATTATTTCTATCCACCACTTTTGAATAAGCCAAAATTAATACACTATTTGCTCCTGCTCATATTGGCGCTTACCTGGGGAAGCTCCTTTATACTTATGCACCGCGGGCTGGTAGACGGGCAGGACAAACCTGTGTTTACACCTGCCCAGGTGGCTGCGCTTCGCCTTAGCATGGCGGGGTTGGTACTGCTACCCATTTCTATAGGAGCCATTAGAAAAGTGAAACGCGAAGACTGGAAGTGGATAGCCGTGGTAGGCATAGTGGGCAGTGGTATTCCTGCATTTTTGTTTACCAATGCGCAGAGCCATTTGCAAAGTGGAATTACGGGTATTCTCAACTCCCTCACTCCATTGTTTACGCTGGTGGTGGGCTTTTTTCTTTTTAATAAAAAATTTGTAGGTGCTCAGGTATTGGGCGTTGTATTAGGCTTTGTGGGCGCGGCTTTGCTTATAGCTACCAAGCATATGGATGGTGAAAATGATTGGCCCTATGCACTGCTTGTGGTTTTGGCCACACTTAGTTATGGTATAAGTGTAAATATTATTCCGTCTAGACTTATTCATATGAACTCGCTTCATATATCTGCCTTGTCGTTGCTTTTTACAAGCATTCCATGCGGCATATATGTGGCGTATTCTGGAGCGTTGCAGGTGCCCGCTCATAACCCTGCCGGATGGGCTTCGTTGGGCTACATAGCCATACTGGCTTGCATGGGCACCGCTGTGGCTACCATATTGTATTTCCGTTTGGCTAAAGACACAGGGGCGCTCTTTGCCTCCTCAGTAGCCTATCTTATGCCACTAGTAGCAGTGGGCTGGGGTGTGGCCGATGGTGAGCGAATTACGATGAAACACTTGGGCTGTGCGGCCATTATTTTGGCAGGTGTTTATTTGGTTAATTCCAGAAAAAAGCCAGCCGGATAGGGGTTAAGTATCTGTATTTCAGCCCTCAAATGGGGTGCTTCGACCACTAAAAGCGGAAAATTGGAAAAAATATGGAGCTAGAGTTTGCATGCTCAGGTATCAGGGCTATATTTGCGGCCCTCAAAATTTTTTGAGTTAATCAATTTAAATCCAAACAACATGTACGCTATTGTAGAAATAGCCGGGCATCAGTACAAAGTACAAAAAGATCAGCAGATCTATGTAAACCGTCTGCAAAGCGATGAAGGAGCAAAGGTTAGTTTTGACCGCGTGCTACTTATCGAAGACGGTGGAAAAGTATCTGTTGGCGCCCCAGCTATAGACGGTGCTCAGGTTACCGCAAAGGTTGAAAAACACCTAAAAGGAGACAAAGTAATTGTCTTCAAAAAGAAGAGAAGAAAAGGTTACCAGAAGAAAAATGGTTTCCGCGCTTATCTTACTGCTATTAAAATAGAATCCATAGTTGGCTCTGGTGTTAAGAAAGCCGCTGCTGCTGAGCCTAAGGCTGCAGCAAAGGCTGAACCTAAAGCTGAACCAATGGCTGCTGCTGCTCCTGCTGCTAAAGCAAAGAAGGCTGACGATATTACCATAGTAGAAGGCATAGGTCCTAAAATTGCTGAGTTGTTCGCTAGCAAAGGCATAGTTAATTATAATGACTTAGCCAATGCATCAGTAGAATCGCTTCAAGCTATTTTGGAAGAGGCTGGTGGTGTTATCAAATCTAAAAACCCTGGTACTTGGCCTGCACAAGCTAAGCTAGCTGCCGAAGGTAAGTTTGACGAATTGAAAGCATGGCAAGCCGAGCTTAACAACGGTAAATAAGATAATAATACTTAGACCATAAAAAATTTAGAATAAAATGGCACACAAAAAAGGTGAAGGTAAAGTAAAGAACGGCCGCGAATCGGAAAGTAAGCGCCTTGGCGTTAAACTTTATGGCGGTCAAGTTTGCATAGCCGGCAACATTATAGTTCGTCAGCGCGGCACGCGCCACAACCCTGGTTTAAACGTGGGTATGGGCAAAGACCACACGCTGTTTGCTCTAGTGGCTGGCAATGTTGTATTTAGAAAGAAAAAAGATAACAAGTCTTTCGTTTCAGTAATTCCATCATAAGAATTATTGTTCAACAATATTTTTCAAAACCTCGTTCTGGCTTGTCCATAACGAGGTTTTTTTGTTGTAATAAATTGTTAGTGAAAAGCGCGCATAGCGCTTGCTAACTTGCTTCAAGAAAAGAAAGTAAATGAATTGAGTTATTATGGTAGGTCTATCACCTACATCTTTGTACGGTTGGTTCGCGTAGTTATGCGAATCTACTTTTTTATATCCTATCTCATTATTATCATGAAATTTAAATTTTTACTTTTATTGGGTCTAGCGAATGCTTTGGTGGCCACACTGTGTGCTACCGATGTGCATTCAATAGTTTCGCATTATAAAATAAATGCAGAGCAGGAAATGCTTCTGCAAGATTCATTACCCGCTATATCTACCCCTACACAAAATCAAATTCTTTCCATCTGTTTAGGCCAAAGCATTACCCTTGCTTTTGATGGTATGCCACTTAGTGCTACTACTTTTTTAGAAATTAACTGGTATCATAATGATGTATTGGTAGGTGTGGGGGAGGAGATTACTCTTAACAACATAACTGCTGATGCTGCCGGCAATTACACAGCAGAAATAACACGCTACAATAGTTGCGCAAGCATTACGGAAGCTTATGTAATGTACAATGTTTTGCTTAATGAAAACGGGCCAGATATAGTGCCAACTGTGCCACTCGATGAAATAGAACTTGTATGCACGGGCAGTTATTTTAGCTTCACGTTTGAGGCCAATGTGCCAATAGATACCTATAACTGGATACATAACGGTAATACCATTAGTTCGCAAGCTAACATGGAAATATTGAGTTTTGGGCCGGAAAACCAAGGTGAGTACTACTGCACTGTTACTGCTACAAATGCCTGCGGAACCACAGAAATTAATTACCTTGTGTTCTCTCTATTTTCTGGGGACTCACTTGCGCTTATGGACACGCCTGCAATACAAGACACCACCGTGTGCTTAGGCAATGATTTTGAGTTAACCTTTGGAAGTGTTGCTAATGTGAGTAGCTATCAATGGTACTTTAATGACACTGCAATAGGCGAAGGTCAATACTTGACCATTTCAAATATGACAGATGATAATGAAGGCGAATATTATTGTGAGGTAACCGGCAGCAACGGTTGCACAACACAAACCGAAATGTACTTGATATATAACGTGCTGGTTAGCTCAGGCCCTTTCATTATTACGCCTGAGGTATTAGGTGTTGTTGATTTGTGTGTGGGTGCTGATTTTACCTTAGTGTACTACCCGGCCGATGGTGGCGAAAACTTTGAATGGAACTACAATGAGGCGTTGGTAGGAACAGGACTTTTGTTAGACCTTACCAATTTGCAATTGGACCAAAGTGGTAGTTACTTCTGCACTGCTACAGCTACGGATAATTGCGGCACCTCAAGCCTCACTTATGAAATAGCTACACTAAACATAGTAGATGTAGTGCAACCTGTAATTTCTAACATTGATGGGGTGCTACAGGTGCAACAAGATTTTAACTCTTACACTTGGTATTTAGATGGAATTTCCATGAGCAACGATGCCACGTTTGAACTCTCAGAGTCTGGCACATACGCTGTGGAAGTAACCAATGAACTTGGATGTACAAGCGCTTCCGATGATTTTTATTTTGATGGTATCAATTATTTGACTGCTGGCACTATTCGCATTTATCCTAATCCGTTTGAGAATGAATTAAACGTGCTATCTGCTAAAACTATTGAGAGCATTACTATTTATAATGCCATGGGCGCCATAGCCTACACGGCTGCTGGCCCGCTTATGGCCACCATAGACTTGTCTGCCCTAAGTGCAGGAGTGTATTATGTAATGGTGACCAATGTGGAGCACCAGCTAGAAGTTTTAAAAGTGATAAAAGAAAACTAAGAGAAAACATTCAGCTAAAAAAGCCGCCCAATTTATTGGGCGGCTTTTTTGTTAAGGTAATTTAAGGTTAAGCAAGGCTCTATGCTGCGTGTTTTTGCAAAAAGGCTTCACTGGCTTTTTGCCATGCGTCCAGGTTTTTGCTGCGCTCAGTATTGAGTGTTTTGTTTATGGTGTTGTTTTTATTTACAGCTGCGTTGTATTCATTCACTGCTTTATTAAACTCGTCTGATTCGGCTTTGGTCACTTCAGATTTTTTCTTGCTCTTAATGGCAGCATCTATTTTCAAGAATGTGTCTTGCTTGGCATAAAAATCAAGCATTGCCGGAAAGTCGGTAGTGCCTTCCTTTAAGTAAAATTTAAGTATGTCCATACACGCAAGTTTTAAAGAACCGTCACCATTGAATGCTTTTATTTCCTTTAACTTGGCTAGCCCTTCGTTTGATGCTTCTATCATGGCATTTTTTGCCTGCTCTGCAGCAGCCATATCTTTTGTATTTAGGGCATTCATAAATTTTGTTTCTTCTATATAGGCTTTAAAGAAAATAAGATAAATAGGTTTGCGATAATCAAAGGCCAATCCTGCACGCTTCATCTTCTCAGATAGTTTCGTTTCTCCTTTGATAAGCGTAATATTGTTGGAGGCGGCAAATGCCTCTACTGCTACATCCAGCTGGTCATTGGACTCAGCCATTTTAGCATTTACCTGGTCTTGCAGTGTCATATATGCTTCCATTTCGCTATATGAATTTTCTGCTATTTCTTCCAGGTTCACTATTTTCTCATAGTCGTCATTCAGTATGTCGTAGTTCAGTTTTAGGTAGTTTACAAATGCAGTTTTTATTTCATCCTGATTATTGAAAGATGGGCGCGATTCTACATTTTTTTTAGCCGTTTTTATTTGTGCCATTACTTCCTGACGTCTGTTTTCGATTTTGCGAGCGCCTTTGCTGCGTGCTATGCTGCTGGTGTAGTCCCACATATCTTTGGTTACAGTATTGCCCTGTGCATTTAAATAATCTAAGTAATCTCCTGCTGTGGCAAAAGATTGCGCGCTTAGTTGTAAGCAGCTAATGAGAAGTAGGCACAGAGTTAAGGTGAAAGTTTTTTTCATAGTGTTTTGTTATTTTGGTTGTAGTTGTATAAGGTCTTTCATTATGTGAAAAGTTTCATGTAAGTCAGCATCTTTCTGCAGCATTTTAGATTGCTCATCAAATACTGTTTTTAAGTAGGCGTCTACTTTAATTACCATAAGGTTGGCAGTGGCCGCTGTTATTTCAAACGGACATTTAAGTTCTTTTTCTAACGACAGAATAAAATCTGCGTAAGCATTGGTTTTTTCCATTTCCTTTTCAAACACTTTTGGGTTGAGCGCTATGGCATATTCTTTTTTTGGCCAAATGGCTTTGTTTTCGTTGAGTCTTAGGTAATAGGCAGATGCGGCCATGCGTCTTTTGCTGCGCTGCAGCAAAGAGTCGGTTGGCAGGTCAGCTGCTTTTTTATACACTAAATTTTTCTCTACAAAACCTCCTTGTAGTGTGTTGCTATAACTAGATTCAGAAATGTCTAATTCTGCAAAAATATTTGGCAATGACACATGTGGTTCTACACCGCTGTTTTGGTGTGTTTTTCCTGTAATGCGATAGACCATAAAACCAGTGGCTTTTAGATATGCCAGCGGTGTGTTGGTAGAACCTAACTGTTTCACATTGTTGTGTATAGGAAACATTGCCTGGCCTGTGCTTTTGCCATAGGTGCGCTGGCCTACTATAAGCGCTCTGTTGTTGTCTTGCAACACTGCCGAAAAAACTTCGGAGGCCGAGGCGCTAAATCCATTCACCATTACTATAAGAGGACCATTGTATAGGGTGCCTTTGTTTAACTCTTTTACTATGGTGGGCTTACCATCTTTAGCCACCGTCATGCATATAGGACCTACATCTATAAACAAGCCGGCTAAATCCACCGCCTCGTGCATAGCACCACCACCATTGTTGCGCAAGTCCAGTATCATTCCCTTTATGCCTTCCTGGTTCATTTTCATTATTTCCTTGCCCACATCATTCGCACAGCCTTTGTCCACATACCATGAGCTGGAGGTGTAAAATGCGGGCAACGATAAGTACCCAATTTTAGTAGAACCTTCTTGCAGTATGAGCCCGGTTATAACATTTTCATCTACGCGTATAGCTTCTTTGCGCAATTGCACCACTTGCTTATTGCCCGATTCTTTTTCTATTTCTATACTCGCTCGGTTATTAGCGTTGTTGTCGAGCATACCTGTTAGCTCCTCGGCTTTTATGCAGCGCAAATCGGTTATTTGTTTTCCGCCTATAGTTACGCTAAGTATTTTGTCGTTTACGTTAAGTGTGTTTTGTCGCCATGCATCGCTGCCGGGCACCAGGCCTGCTATCACTTTTTCGTGCGCATCGTTGTCCGCTATTATTATTCCAAAAGAGCGTGTGTCACTGGAAAGGCTTCCTGTAAAGGATTTATTAGTTGTCATGTCGAAGTATGCGCTGTGCGGGTCATAAGCCAGCGCTATGGCTTTTAGTAAAGCTTCCATAAGGAAGGCCTCATAGTCTGCATCGGTTTTAAATGACTGTGCCTTGTCTACCTCGCATATTAATTCTGATGCTACATTGGATTTAATAATGCTTTCATTGGCTTTTATATAATCAGTAAGCGGTTGCGGTATGGTTTCCGGTGAGTCTTTTTCTTCCTGCATTTTTAGTGCATACTGTAGCACATCTACTTTAAAAGATTTTTCCAGAAAAATTTTCCTCATTTCTTCAGTGGCCGTAAAAGTTTTGCCGCCCCGCACGGAAAGCCTTATGGAGTCGTTAGCGATGAAGTTTAATTTAGCTCTTGATATAGTAGATACTTCTTCATTAAATCTTAAAAGATGTTCTTTGTATAAAGCTATTATACCTTCAATAAAATCGCAATTGGAATTGCTTAACGTGTCTAAAAAATAAGGTTGAAAGTTTTTGGTATTGTTTACATCAGCTTGTGTAAATAACACGCGGTTAGGATCTATTTGTAAAAAGAAATTGAGTGCAATAAATTCTTGCGTTTGCACATTGTTAGCCACAGGAGCATAGTGCACGCGTGCAAGTGTTTGCACCATTACATGGCTGCGCTGCGATGTTTTGCATTGGGAGTGCCCGACAATTAAGATTGTGAGAGAACAAAAAAATAATAACAGTCTTAGCATAGAGTTCTGTTCAGGTTTTAGTGCTAAAATAACGGTTGTTTAATTATTCCAACACTTTATCCAAAAAAAAATCGCTATGCAAGGTGCATAGCGATTTTTTAATAGTCCTAAATTTTATTGGGAAACTAGTTGTTATTCCACTATTAGTTTGGCCAATGCTTTTCCATTATTGTCAGTTATATGATACATACCAGCACTTAGGTTAGATACATCAGTTTGCATTGTACCGGCAGAATACATATTAATATTCTGCACAATGCGGCCTGTTACATCCAATATATTAAGTGTGCTTATAAATGTTCCTTTTGCATCTATAATTAATGTAGAAGATGCAGGGTTAGGATAAACATCCAATGTGTTGTTGTTTAATTCATCCAAGCCTATAGGGCAATCTACACAAGAGCTAAAACAAACTTCAGGTAACGATACATCTACATTGTCTACCGTAATGCTACGGTTGTAGCCACCAAAACCATCGTCTACTCCACATTCAAAAGGAACAGTTTCTACGTTTGTAAAGGTGTTGCCATTTATGAATTTGTAAAGTACCAGCGCATTTTCAGCTACACTCACTGTGGCTGTATATACGTTGTTAAAGGCAAGTGTCATAGGTGTGGCAGTAGGCGAAAATGCATTAAACGAACCGGTTAAATGCACTCCTGCAGCATCTGCAGTTAGCTGGCCCAGGTCCACTAAGAAGGTTATGTCCACCATAGGATTTGATGTACATGCTGCACAACCTGAAAAACAAACGGGAGCTAAGGTTTCGTTAGCAACGCCTGCGGTGTACGAACGATTGCTAAACGCACCTGTTCCGCATTCTGTTGGTACTGTTTCGTAGTTTATTCCGTTTAAGAATTTGTACTGCACAGTTTCTCCGCTGTTAAGCACCACTACTGCCTGGTACAAGCCTGGTGCGTATTCACTCATTTGTGTATCTGTGCCGCTCCATGCATTAAAGTCGCCTGCTATAAATACTCCTTCAGTAGCTACAGTTTCGTTGGTCATATCCACGCGGATTGTTATAAGCACCGGAGTTTGCTTAGCGCAAGCTTCGCATGCTGCAAAACATACAGGGCCATAGGTAGCATCTGTTACAGCCACATCAAAGTTGCGGTTGTAGCCACCAAAACCATCGCCTAGGCCGCATGCCGCAGGTACTACTTCTGCAAATGGCCAGTCGTTGCCGTTAATGAATTTGAATAGCACTGTAGAGTTAGTGTCAATTTGCGCAGTGTACTCATATATGCCATCGCTGTTAGCATCTGTCATAGTAGAGCTGGCAGGATTCCATCCTTGGAAGTTGCCCGCTATATGCACGCCATTTGCACTTACTGTTTCGTTGGTCATATCCACTTGGAACAATACAGTAACTGTTGTTGGTTCTACTATAATGTCGCAGTCTACACATTCGCCAAAGCACACTACTGCATAAGCAGTATCTGCTTCTGCTACTGCTATGCTGCGATTGAATCCACCAAAACCATCATCGGTACCGCAAGTGGCAGGTACTGTTTCGCTCATAGGCCAGTCGTTGCCATTTATAAAGCGGAACTCAGCCGTAGTATTTGTTTCTACAGGAAGTGTAATGGTATAAATTCCATCGGCATCTACGTCTGTCATTTCAGAAGCTGCAGGGTCCCAACTTTGCATGCTGCCTGCTATGTGCACGCCATTAGCATCCACAGTTTCGTTAGCCATATTTACGCTAAAGGTTACATCTACAAATGTTGGTTCTACTATAATGTCGCAGTCTACGCAAGAGCCAAAACAAACTACTGCATATGCAGTATCTGCATCTGCTACTTCTATAGTGCGGTTCATGCCACCAAAGCCATCATCGGTGCCGCAAGTGGCAGGTACTGTTTCGCTCATAGGCCAGTCGTTGCCATTTATAAAACGGAACTCAGCAGTGGTGTTTGTTTCTACAGGAAGTGTTATGGTGTAAATTCCATCAGCATCTACATCTGTCATTTCAGAAGTTGCAGGGTCCCAACTTTGCATGTTGCCTGCTATGTGTACACCATTGGCATCCACAGTTTCGTTAGCCATATTTAGGCTAAATGTTACATCTACAAATGTTGGTTCTACTATAATGTCGCAGTCTACGCAAGAGCCAAAACAAACTACTGTATATGCAGTATCTGCATCTGCTACTTCTATAGTGCGATTCATTCCACCAAAGCCATCATCGGTGCCGCAAGTGGCAGGCACTGTTTCGCTCATAGGCCAGTCGTTGCCATTTATAAAGCGGAACTCAGCCGTAGTATTTGTTTCTACAGGAAGTGTTATGGTGTAAATTCCATCAGCATCTACGTCTGTCATTTCAGAAGCTGCAGGGTCCCAACTTTGCATGTTGCCTGCAATGTGTACACCATTGGCATCCACAGTTTCGTTAGCCATATTTAGGCTAAATGTTACATCTACAAATGTTGGTTCTACTATTATAGTGCAGTTTACACACTCGCCAAAGCAAACCACTGAAGCTATCACATCTATAGTACCTGTTTCTAAAATTCTGTTGTTGCCGCCATTGCCATCGGGCAATCCGCATTCAGCAGGAACTACTTCTGCATCGTTCCATGTATTGCCATTTATAAATTTGTAAGAAAGGTTGGACCATTCATCTGCTTCAAATGTAATTTCATAAATTCCATCAGCATTGTCATCTGTCATTTCAGACATGGCAGGGTCCCAACCTTGAAAATTGCCTGCAACGTGCACTCCATTAGGGCTTACACTTTGGTCTTGCATGTTTACACTCAATGTAATCATGTTGCTAGGGTCAACTATAATAACATTGCAATTGGTGCATGAACCAAAACAAACAGTGTCTTGCACCACAGCGACAGTGTCAGTATAAAATACTCTGCTAAGGTTGCCACCACCATCGGTTAGGGCGCATTGTGCAGGCACAGTTTCTTCGTTGCCCCATGTGTTGCCATTTATGAATTTATAAAAATGCTGTTCGTTTTCGGCTATTAAAAGTGTGGTTTCAAATACGCCATCAGCATCCATGTCTGTCATTTCAGTTGTGGTAGCACTCCAGTTATTAAACGTACCTGCCACATGCACACCGTTTAAACCAAGTGTTTCGTCTTGCATGTTCACATATAAAGTTACGTTTACAGAATCGGGAACAACTACAGTTTCGCATTCAGAACAAGTGCTAAAACAAACAACAGCAAGTGTGGTGTCAGTATCTGCTAAAATGGCTCCGCGGTTAAATCCGCCAAAACCATTGTCTGTGCCGCATTCAGCTGGCACCATTTCTTCGTTGGCAAATACATTTCCATTTATAAACTTATATTCTAAAGTAGAATTGGCATCCGCTTCAAAAGTGTAATTGTACAAACCGTTGCCTTGGCTTACCATAGGCGAGGTGGTAGCATTCCATCCCTGAAAATTGCCGGCTACATGCACTCCATTGGGGCCAACCATTTCGTTGGTCATGTCTACCTGAAGTGTTACAGTTATAGGCAATGCAGGCGGAGGGCAGGCCGCACACTGGCCAAAGCATACCACAGGTATGGTAATAGCGCTTGTGCCACTAACTACAATTTGTCTGTTGTAGCCTCCAAAACCATCAGATACACCGCATGATGCAGGAACAATTTCTGCTCCAGGCCAGCTATCGCCATTAATATATTTATATTGATAAGTACCTTGTTGCAAGGCCATGGTAACACTAAAAATTCCGTTGCCTACGGCAGTCATCGCAAGTGTACTGGGATTCCAGTTTTGAAAACTACCAGCTAAGTGTATATCGTTTGCACTAATGGTTTGCTGACTTAAGTCTACTTGAAAAGTAACGTTTACAGGTTGTGCTATCCACTCGGTAACACCACTTGCCAAACCACCACCTATGTAAAACCAAGGACCACTTCCTGTAAGGAAAGTGCCTGATGTCCATAGGCCTGCGCTATTTGCAACACTTTCGCGGCCTTGTCCGCCAGCTCCATATTGCATAAAATCTACCATGCTAGATGGTAGGCCAAAACTTCCGCTGGGAAGATATAATCCTAAATCGCTGGCTGTAGTGCCAAAACCGCTGCCGGGATTAGCCCAGGCTATGGTTACTTCTTCGTTTTGCGAAAGGTTGAAATCGCCACTTACAATACTAACATTGGCAGTGTTGAGGGTAGCATATTCGAACAATGCACACAGTCTGTATGTGCTAATGTCCACTGCCATGGCCCCATAGTTTTTAATTTTAATTTGGTCCGTTGCCGGATTTACATAAGTGAATTTGAGCTGCGCATGTGCAAGGGTAGAAAGCAGCACAGCAACTAGAAGTAGAATTTTTTTCATTTAGAAATTAAGGGTTTTGAAAGTTTAACTTTGAGTGCGAAAATAATGCACTTTCATGCGTAAACGACTGTATTTTGGCACAAACCAATCGCATATGAATGCTCGTTTGTCGAAATTTTGAACCAATTAATAATTTGTAGAGGAAATGTAGCCTCTACCTTTGAAAAAATTGAAGTCTATGACATTGAAGCGAAGTTTTTTTTATTGGGTAATAGTTGTTTTTGGTCTTACTCCATGTGAGGTTTTGTCTCAAGCTCAAATAGTGCTGAGCGAAATACAAATAACCAACGCTACTACTTTGGCTGATGAGGATGGTGACTATGGCGATTGGGTGGAGGTGTGGAATGCAGGCAATGAATATGCTAATCTGGAAGGATATTCATTAAGTGATGACACTCAAAATTTACAAAAGTGGATTTTCCCGCAATGGACAATTGCACCGAATGAGCGTGTTGTTGTTTTTGCTTCTGCAAAAAATAGATATACAGATCCTTTGCACACAAATTTTAAGTTGAATGCAGGCGAAACAATTTTGCTTTCAAATTCAGAGTCAGAAATTTTAGTAAATGTTCAGATTCCTTCTTTGCAACTGGGCCATGTTTTTCAAACCAACGATGTAGGCAATTCTTGGTGCATAGCTACCACTGCTTCGCCTAATGCAGAGAATGTAGCTGAGTGTGCAAGCGGCTATGAAACCAAGCCCAATTTTGAAATTGAAAGTGGAGTGTACAACGGAACGCAAATGGTGGCTATATCTGCTGTAAATCCAAATGCGGAAATTAGATATACTACTGACGGTAGTTTGCCCAATGCAACGAGTGAATTGTATACAGCACCTTTAATGGTAGATGCTACAGTCACCATTTCTGCACGCTGCTTTAGCAGCTCTGCATTGCCCTCCATGGTAGAGAAAAATACTTATTTAATAAATGAATGGCAAATAGATATACCTGTAGTTTGCATAAGCACCGACCCATACAACCTTTGGGATTCGCTTTATGGCATATATGCTTTTGGTCCGCCTGACTATGGTGGCTATCCTTATTTCGGTGCTAATTTTTGGGAAGATTGGGAGCGCGAATCTTACATGGAATATTTTGATGTTAACCATGTGAAGCAAGTAGAAGGACCAGTGGGCTTAAAAATTCATGGTGGTTGGTCGCGAGGCAATGAACAAAAAAGTTTTAGAGTGCAATGCAAAGATCAATACGGCATGGAGTCTATGGACTATCCAATGATTGCTGATAAGCCATATATAACCTCATTTAAAGGATTTAATTTGCGCAACGGAGGCAACGACTATTGGGGACCGCGCTTTCATGACGCACTTATGCAGCGCACACTTAAAGGAACTAATGCAGACTATATGGCCTACGAACCTGTAGTAGTATTTCTTAATGGTGAGTACTGGGGTTTTATGGAAATGCGCGAGGTTGAAGACCAGCACTGGGTGGAAAACAATCATGGAATTAATAGTGCTGATGCATCGGTAATTAGCTACAACTATATGGGCCTTAATGTTATTAGTGGCTCTGATGAAAGTTTTTTTGAACTGCATGATTATGCTATGAACACTGATCCTCTTGCCAGTGATTTTTATCCCACCATTAGTTCTATGCTCAATATAGAAAATTATGTGGATTACATAATAGCAGAAACATATTTCTGCAATGGCGACTGGAGCAATGGCTGGATAAACAATACTAAGTTTTGGCATGACGATACACCAGGCGGCAAATGGAATTTTTTGCTCATGGATATGGATTTTGGAATGGGTTTGGCTGGTAATGGTCCGAATGATGATTATATAAATACAGCGGGTGATGAGGGTTGGTATACCGACCAAATTTTTTCTAAAATTATACAAAACGAAACGTTTAGAAAATACTTCATCAATAGATATGCTGATTTAATGAACTCTGCTTTTCAGCCTGAGAGAGTAAATACTATGGCCAATGAAATGCGCGATGAAATAACACCAATTTTTGAAAGACACTGCCAACGTTGGGGAACCGATTTTGGATCGTTGCAGTGGGCAGTAGACGGCAGGCTGGATTGGAACGCACAACGTGTTGATGGTTCGCGCACAGTGGTGCAAAATCATTTTAATTTAGAAAATCAGGTGACAATAAATTTAGATGTGGTGCCTGCTGGTGCAGGTCGCATACACATAAGTACTATTGAGCCCGATGAGTTAGCATATCCCTGGTCTGGTGTTTACTACAATGGTGTTCCTGTGAAAATTACTGTGGTGGCCAATCCAGGTTTTACATTTCATCATTGGGCACCCAATGGCATATTTCCAACCGCAATTTATGTAGACCAGTTTATTACCAATTTTGAAACCAATGAATCTTTTACAGCCTATTTTGTAGGTGAACCTGCTGAGAATGCTGTGCAAGTTTCTGAGTTTATGTACAACGATGATGAAGCAAATGAAAGTGGTGACTGGATAGAGCTTCATAATACTTTAGATGTGCCCTTGGATTTGTCTAGCATGTACATCAAAGATGCAAATTATTTTAATCGTTATAATATTCCTCTTAACTTAACCATTGCTCCTAATGAATATGTGGTGATAGCGGAAAATGTAGAATTGTTTCAGGCTCAATACCCTGATGTAAATGCTGTGTTTGGTCCATTAGGTTTTAGTTTAAATAATGCTAATGATGACATTAGTCTCTTTGATTATCATGATGCGCAGGTAATAAGCATTAGTTATACTGATGAGGCTCCATGGCCATCAAATAGCGATGGTACAGGCCGTACAAATGAATTTGATATTTCTACTAACGACCAAAACCTGGCATCCAATTGGGAGGCAGGCTGCCCTAGCGGAAGCCCTGGCGAAGAGTATGATCCAAATTGTGGAGTGGTGTATGTAGATGCATTTAATGCAGGTAGCAAAAGTGTTATATTATATCCATCGCCTGCTAATAATGAAATAAATGTGCAGCTTAGTTCTGATTTGGCTAATAAAAATTATACATGCGAAATATTAGATGCAACTGGCAACATGGTATTAGCAACTTCTGCAAGCATGGCTCTTACCAAAATAGATATTGAAAGTTTAGCAGCGGGTATGTATGTAGTAAGAATTTTATCCAATGATTTCAATACTACACTACCATTTATAGTGGAGTGATAAAATTAAAATATTAGGTGAAAAAAAAAGAGTCTCTATAAAGGAGACTCTTTTTTTATTGATTGTAATGCGCACGTGGCGTCTTATTCTCCTTTTGAACTTTCGCCCACAAACTGGTCTATCTTGTTTTTAAATAGGATATTAAATGTGGTTAAAGAACCATAAATACGTGTAATGTATTGTTGCAAGTCCACTTTGTCTTCATCAGTTAGTTTGGTATGCGCATTTATCTTTTGTTCCATTACACGCAGTCTGTCGCGCAGCAAAACTATCTTATGAAAAAATGCTTCCATCGGTATCTCTTTGGGCTTAAGAGATGTGTCTTTAGGCTGGAGTAGTAGATTGCCTCCTTCCCACTTATCGCCAAGCTCTACAATCTCTGATACGTCATAATACATATCAAATACATTTTTCACAGCGTCCACTACATCTTCCAATTCTACCGTTTTGCTGCCTGCAGGTGCAGCCTCCAAAAGCTGATAACCGTCAAAACCTTTGCCCAGTTCTTTCTCGCCATGTTCTTTAAAAAAAATACGGTATTTATAATCGTCCATACCAAAAACTACTCCTTCGCCAAATGAGGGGTGAGTAATGCGAGCGCCTATTCCAAAATTCATAATGCTATGTTTTTATTTTTAAATAATTATGTTGGTTTAATTCTTCGGCAAAAATGTGATTCTATTTTCTTTAGCTGCAAGGTATTTATACTTTTTCATACAAATGCAAATCGTTTAGATCCATAACAGCTTTTCCTTTTTCATTTATAGTAAATGCCCTAAGAAATTTTGCATCCCACACAAATTCATTAGCAGTATAGCTAAAGCGCGAATGTACTGTTTGGTGAAACGTATCGTCAAAACCGGATATGAGAATGAGCACCTCTGCATCCAACTCTTTTAGTTGCTCTTCCGTTAGTCCATACAAGGGGCTACTGTCATCTATTTTATGCACCAGTGTCCAGCTGAGTGGTAAGAATATGATGTGTTCTATTTCTAATTTTAAGGCAAAGTATTTTCTGTTCAATGCATCAGAATTTGTTTCGCGCATCATGAGTATAGCGCGTGCATTCATTTCCATTAGCACATTGTTGCGCTTATTGGCTAAGCGAAACATGAGGGCCTTGCCATCTTGGTATGGAGCTATAATGGCATTGTTGCTATAGGCAAGCATAGCTTTGGGCTTGCTAAATCTGGCGTACATAAGACCGGTAGCTACTGCAAAAAACAATAGTCCGCAAAAGGCTTCAAAAGATGCTACTGTGCTGGCCAAAATTCCTTTGGGTGCTATGGAGCCATAACCCACTGTGGTAAACGTTTGTGTTGAAAAATAGAAACAGTCCATAAAAGTTTCGAGGGCTGTTTCGCCACGCACTCCTATCAAATGCTCAGTACCTATGCCATAATACAATGCTGCAAATAGCAAACTGAAAACAACATAGGTGATTAAAATGATTAAGAAAAAGATGGAGTTGTGTAACTGAAGGAGTTGCTGGTAAATATTGCGAAGACCACTGCTGCCATTCTTACGTACAGTGTTAAATGAGCCATCCTTGTTTATTGCACGCTGCGATTTACTGCCTATTTTTTCTCCAAAACCAGGGTCTTGTATTCTACTTTTATCTGTGATTCTAATCATAGATGGTATTGCAAATAACTAATGATTTAAAACATTCATTATTACTCTTTTATCACAGGCGTTCCCATAAGGTCGTAATGCTCTGCACTATCTATGTGCACCTCTGCAAAATCGCCCACGCGCAAGTAGCCTTTAGATTTTTCTATTACCACTTCATTGTCCACCTCAGGCGAGTCAAATTCTGTGCGACCTAGGTAATAATCACCTTCTACTTTGTCTATCAGCACACGCATTGTCTTACCTACCTTTTCCTGATTTAGCTCAAAACTTATTTGCGATTGTGCCTCCATAATGGTGTCGGCTCGTTTCTTTTTTGTTTTAGCAGGCACATCGTCTTTTGCATTATATGCATGCGTATTTTCCTCGTGTGAGTAGGTAAATACTCCCAGACGATCGAAACGTGAGGTTTGCATCCAGTTAAGCATTTCTTCGAAATCTGCCTGAGTTTCGCCCGGGTAACCCGCTATTAGTGTAGTTCTGAGTGCTATACCGGGCACTTTTTCGCGTATGGTTTGCACCAAAGCATCTGTTTTTTCGCGCGTTATGCCTCTTCGCATGGCTTGCAGCATGCGTGTAGTGCCGTGTTGCAGCGGCATATCCAAATACTTGCATATGTTACTTCGCTCATTCATTACATCCAGCACATCCATAGGGAAGCCAGCAGGGAATGCGTATTGCAGCCTTATCCAGTCTATACCCTCCACATCAGATAGTTTGCGAAGCAAATCGGCCAATTTTCTGTCTTTGTATATATCCAGACCGTAATATGTAAGGTCTTGGGCTATTAATATGAGTTCCTTAGTGCCTTGGGCTGCCAGTTTTTTGGCATTGCTTACAAGCTGGTCCATATCTGTGCTCACATGCTTGCCGCGCATAAGTGGTATGGCGCAAAAGGAGCATGGCCTGTCGCATCCTTCAGATATTTTAAAATAGGCGTAGTGTGCAGGCGTGGTCAACAATCGTTCGCCTATTAGCTCATGCTTATAGTCGGCTTTAAGTGTTTTGAGCAAACGTGGCAATTCGCGTGTGCCAAAAAATGCGTCAACTTCCGGAATGTCTTTTTCTAACTCCGGCTTGTAGCGCTCGCTTAAGCAACCGGTAACATAGAGCTTTTCTACATTGCCTTTGCCTTTCTCTTTGGCCCAGGCCAATATGGTGTTTATGCTTTGTTCCTTGGCATTTTCAATAAAACCGCAGGTGTTTATTATCACTATTTCGGCATCTTTATCTTCCGATTCGTGCTCTACACTGTACTGGTTGGCCTTTAGCTGGGCCATCATTACCTCACTGTCAAAAATGTTTTTGGCGCACCCCAGGGTTACCACATTCACCTTATTTTTCTTTAATGTCTTGGTCTTCATTGCTGGGGGCAAATGTCGCCACCATTTGAGCAATTTCCGCTTTGTTTTTTCATAAAATGTCCAATACCACTCTGTTTCGAAGTGTAACCTTGCTTGTGCGGACCAAGTATAAATGGCACCCTATTTCTACTATCCTATGAAATACCCTGCTTTGGCAGCCATTTTTCTTATTTTGTCAAATGTGCATTTGAGCGCGCAATCTGACAGTGCCACAGCTATTTTAAGTATTCCAACTTCCAAATATTTTTCCTCTACAGAGGTTAATAATGCTATTGCCAAACATGTAACCGTTTCTAGCTTGTCTGAGCAAGATGTACGGGAAGCACCAGGTACTATTTTGGTTTTGGACCGCCAGGAAATTCTTGCATCAGGTGCCCGCGATATAATGGAATTGTTGGCATGCATACCAGGTTTTAATTTTGCGTTGGATGTGGATGGAGTAATTGGCCTTGGTATAAGGGGCAACTGGGCTCACGAGGGCAAATTTCTGATGATGTATAATGGTATACCCCTTAACGAATTTGATTTTGGAACATTTGCCTTCTCTCAACGTGTCAATCTTTCTAATATTAATAGAATAGAAATTCTAAATGGGCCAGGTTCCATTATCTATGGTGGCACTGCCGCGCTAGGCATTATTAATTTGGTTACCTTTAAGCCTGGTGAAAACGATGGCACAACTATTTCTGCTGAAAATGCTTTTACTAAGGAAGGTTTTGCAAGATTTAGAACAGGGCTTACCGGCAATCATTATTTGGGTAATGAAACCTTTGTGTCATACGATTTGTCCATGAGCCAGGGCAATAAATCAAATGCATTGTCTGAAGACGAATATGGTAGTGTTCTGAATTATAAAGATAGCACAGATATACGCTCTAGCGAAGTCTACGTGCGCATTCAAAGAAAAAATTTAGGTATTCAATACTATTCAAACGATTATAATTTTGGTGTAGTCAGTAGCTCGTATAGAGTTCAGATGCAAACATCTGCAGCGGAGCTTATTTATGACAAAAAGCTAAACTTAAAGCACCGCTTGCAGATAAAACCGGTGTATCAATTTCAAATGCCATGGTCTTATCAAAATGCTTCAGATGCAGAGTTGAATGCTTATAATACTAATGTCAGAAAATGGAGTTTGTACACGCGGCTAGCCAGCAATTGGTCCAGAAAATTTCATTCGAGCATTGGGCTTCAATTATTTTCAACTACCAGTAAGTATGAGTTAGAAGAAGGTGTAGCTGTGCAAAATGCCAGGTCTAGTTTGCAAAAAATGAATATTGCGGCAGGCTTTGCCGATGTGAGCGCTAAGTTTAAAATTGGTAATTTCAATGCGGGTGTAAGAGGTGAAATAAATAACCAGCTGCCTGCGCAACTACTTCCCCGATTGGCATATAGCAAAGTTTTAGGTAAAGTATACATTAAGGCCTCGTATGCATCCGCGTATAAAATACCTACTATTCAAAATTTGCTTCTTGGCCCTGCCGATACTGACTTGAAGGTAGAAAAAGTAAAACACCAGGAATTTCAGATAGGTTGTGATATTTCTAAGTACCTGTCTGCTCAGGGCAGTGTTTATAATAGCATAATTTCTAATCCTATTGTTTACTTCAGTGATACAATAAGCATAGACAATTACTTAAACAGAACCAAAGCTGGTACCTCCGGTTTCGAATTGTCATTTAACATCCATTCAAAAAAGTTAACCGGTAATATTGGTTATTGTTATTTCAAAAATAATGGAAGCGTTTCAGATTTTCCTGATATTGTTAATTCCAAAGGTGAAATATTAGCATTTCCAAACCATAGAGTTTGTTCATATTTAAGATATAGATATAATGATAGCTGGGCGTTCAATTTTAGAACCATAGCGCAAAACAGAATATGCACTTACCAGATAGATGAAGAAACAGGTGCAAGCAATGAGGTGGATATACCCCGCACATTGCTATTAAGTGCTGATGTGGATTTTAGTTTTCCGGCACTACAAAGTTTTTCTTTTAGAGTAGGTATACAAAATATTCTCAATGCGAATTATTGTATTGCCAGTCCTTATAATTCCGGTGTGCCATCTATGCAAATGAATGGAAGGGAATTTAAGCTCGAACTTAAATATCAAATCACGAAATAAAAATGAGAGGCTTCCTATTCTTTTTTTTATTTTCAACTTTTGCCATTATTGGCACAAGCCAGAATAGTGGTTTTTTGGAGCACGAAAAGGCTTGCGCAAAGATGCAGGAAATGGCAGATGTAAGTTTGTCTAAGGGTAACACAGCTCAGGCCAAAATAATTGCTTTGGAAGCTCTGGACGAAGCGCGCAGCTCCAACGATGCCAATCTTATAACCCAAAGCTATTTATTACTATTTAGAATTTCTAATGAGCAGGACGATTTTTATAAAAGTTTAGATGCGGGCTTATCGGCCTTTAGCGAATCAGAGCTGGCCGTAGAAAATTATAGACTGGCATCCATACTTTCTTTGTTAGGCTTGTTTGAAAAATGGCACATAGAACATATGGGCCTTGATTATGCCGAGGCTGGTTTAAAACTGAAAAGTCTTGATCCAAAAATGAGATTGTATTTATTGAAGGTTAAGGCTATGGCTTTAAAATCTAATGGCAATGCAGAAAGTTCTGTGCAAGCCTTTAAAGATTATAGAGAATTTTCAAAGGTGAATAGTTTTTCGCTGGAGGAGATGGAGGCCCTTGAACAAATTGCTCTCATATATCAGAAAAATGGCGAGAATGCAAAGGCAATAGAATATTTTAAAGAGCAGAATTTATTGGCTACATGGCGCGGCAATAAGCTAAAGCAAGCCTCCAGTGCTAACAATATAGCGCTGTGTATGCAAGAAATGGGCGATAAGCAATCGGCCTTGTATTTTTATGATGAGGCCTTAACAAATTGTCCGGAAGATGCTAATGAATACATAGACATTTGCTTCAACCGAGCATTTCTTGAAAAGGAAATGGGCAATAACGATTTTTTGAAACGGTATGTAGACCTGGGTTATAAAACGGCTTTACAAAAAAACAACTTAAGAGGCATTACTAAAGCTCAAGTTATTCGTGGTTCTATCTGGAAGTCTGAAGGTAACAATAGCAATGCACAAAGTGAAATAATGAGTGCCATAGAACTATGCGAGGCCAACGGAATAGTAGACATACATATAGATGCTTTGGAGTTGCTTATGCAAATGTATTCAGAAGCTAATGATAGGGAGAAAGAGGCCTATTACGATGCTCAAAAGCAAGAGCTTATTCGCTCACAAAATGAAAAGAGTAAGCTAGATGCAAAAATGAAAAGCAACTTTGCTTTAGCTGTAGAACAAACAAAAACTTCGGTTTTGGCAGTTATTTCCAAAAGCAAAGAAATGAGGCTTGAAATGGACAAGCAAAAATTAGATAGAGAGAATAAGGAGAAGACGATAGCTCTAATGCAGAGCGAAAAGGAACTAGCCAAATCGGAATATGAACGAACAAGGGTGGCTAAAGAAAAAGCATTGCGCGAGTTAATGTTGGCTCAGTCTTCATTAGAAAATCAGCAAAAGGAAAATTCTATAATGGAATTGGAAACAACCAGAGCAGCACAACTACTGGAGTTGACAAAACTGGAAATGGACAAGCAGAGCGAAACAAGTAAACTACAACTTACCCAGCAGCAAAATAAGGTTTTAGAAAGCGAGGCATTTGCCAGCAATGAAAAAATAAAACGCGAACAAAATGCGAAACAACTAGGATTTGCTATTGGATTTCTTTGCATCCTAATATCAGTAGGTGCATTTATTGTATTAGCCAAGGTAAGAAAAAACAAAAAGGTGATTGAAAGTCAGAATAAGGAACTCAATCATAAGAATGACGATATAGAAAAGAGTATTGTTTCTGCCAGTTATTTTCAGGGCACTATTACTCCAAGTTCAAAACAACTGAAAGCAGCCGTAAAGGATGGATTTATTTTATATAAACCTCTGGATACAGTAAGTGGTGATTTGCCCTTCGTAACCAATGTAGATGGTTACACTTACATAGCTGCTATAGATTGCATTGGCCATGGTATACCGGCCGCCATGCTATCGTTTACAGCATATTATAACCTTAATAAAATTCTAGATACCGCTACGCAAATGAGCCTTGGCGATATTTTAGAAAAGCTTGATGGTCAAATAAAAACCTCGTTAAGGTCACAAGGTGAAAAGACAAACTTTAATGCTGGTATGGATGTGTCCTTAGTAAGAATAGACCATAATTCAAGATTAATAGAATACGCAGGCGCTCAGTCACCTCTGATAGTGGTAAACGATGCAAAATGCGAATACATAAAGGGCTCAAGGTTTAGTGTGGCGGATATTAATTCTGGATTAAACCCTAAGTATGAGTCGCATTCTATAGCAATAGATGAGAACGCAAAGTATTACCTAATGAGTGATGGTTACACCCATCAAATGAAGGGTGATGAAAATATGAAGCTCTTTTCGAGGAAAAGATTTTTGGAACTTTTGCAAAAGACATACCGTTTAACATTTAACGAAATTGAGAAGACATTGAACGATGCTCATCTGGAATGGAAAGGTAACAATTTACAAACTGATGATATATTGGTAATTGGCTTTGAAATATAGTAACAACAAACATGGCAGAACAAAAACACACCCTAACCTATGAAGGCAACATTTCTGATGATTTGAGGTCGTTCATGTGCAGTACGCTTAAACAAAGCATGGAAGATAACATGCCTGAGGCTAAGCGCGTAAATAAACTCGTAGGTTTTGCCCTGGAGCTTTTAGATAATGCACAGCGCTATGGCAATGGCACTAAAATAGAATTTGAATGGACATCAAGCGGAAACGAACTTTCTGTAACGGTTAAAAACCTGTCCAATATGCAAAATGCAAAACGATTAAAGGACACTGTGGATCATGTGGCCAAACTAAATTCTGAAGGCCTTGTGGCTGAATACAGAACCAAGATGTTAGACAATAAATTCAATGAGTCAGGTGGAGCAGGTCTTGGATTTTTGCAAATGGCTAAAAATGGTGCTAAGGATATTAAGATCTTAATTGAGGATGCTGTGGATGGAATGTGCATATGCTCCAGCACGATTATTGCCTCTATAGACGGAACCGATGGTGCCTTTAATGGTTCAGCACCCGCCCAACAATAATAAAAATAAACAATATATCATACTATGAATTTAAAAATTGAACCTTCACAAAGCAGCCCCCTGGTTGACTTTAGTGTGCTGCGCGTTGGACAGCATATACAAGGTGTTTCAATACCAGTAGATGCATTTGAATTCTATAAACAAATTCATGATTTTTTAGATGCCAACGAATCTAAATTATTGCCCAATAGTGAATTTCATTTTGATCTGAAATATTTTAATACCTCCAGTAGTAAGGCGCTGTTCAATCTTTTGCAACGTATTCAAAAGCAAATTAAGGAAGGCAGAGAGCTTAAAGTGGTTTGGTATTTTTCTGATGATGATGATTTTATGCTGGAATCTGGAGAAGAGTTTGAGCAATTGTTAGATGCTTCATTTGAATTTAGAAAAAATTAATACTCATATCTATTAATAACCGGATGCCTTGAAAAAGGCATCTTTTTTTTTGTAACCTTTTTCAGGGAGCTTCCGTTAAACGATGAAGCGTGAATTTTCTATTTTGAAGTGATACGCTATAAAATTATTTTATGAAGCCAAATTCTTTAGATTATGTAGGTGTTTTAAATAGTGAAATTCGAGTGCAACTGCTCGACTTTCTCAGCGCCATTGCCATAGCGCATTTGGGCAAGCGAAAAGACTTGCGCAAGCTGTGCAGCATAGCTATTGAGTTATTAGACAATGCACAGCGACATTGCACCGATGATGATATAAGTTTCAAATGGCAAATAGAAGGTGATTCGTTAATAGTAAAAGTTGAAAATCACGCTTCAGAAGAAGATGCTAAGCGATTAAAAGAACAGGTAGAGGCCTTAAGACAAATGACCCCAACTGAAATAACTGAAGAATTTCGCAAGCAATTGCTAAACCCAGAATTTAATGCCAGAGGTGGAGCTGGATTAGGAATATTACAAATTGCCAAAAAAGGAGCCACTAGTTTTGAAGTGGATGTACATAAAATGATTAACGGAGCTTACGCATGCACCAGTACAGTAGAAACACCTTTAACACAATCACAGTTATGAATAGCTTACCAGTAGAGGAAACCAGTATGCAAGGCTTATCTATAGAAGGAACCAGAAATTCTCCCTCAGTATTTTATAATGTGAATGAGAATAAATTTGCTTTGATTGGTGTTTCGTGCATGACAGATGCTCGAGGCTTTTATCAACCAATAATAGATTGGGTAAAGCTTAATTCAAATGAAATTAAGTCTGGAATAGTTTTCGAATTTTATCTTCCATATTTTAATTCTGGCAGCAATAAAGGTATATTCAGATTGCTTGAATCTATTTCCGGTGTAGTAAAGAGTGGCAAAGAGTGTAAAATAATTTGGTGTGTGGAAGAGGAGGACGAGTTTATGAGCGAGGGTGGCGAGGTTATCGAAAATATCCTTGGACTTAAGTTTGAATTCAAAGAAGTGCCTTTTGATGCCAAGCATCTATTTTAATAAGAAAATATCTTAACAGTAAATAATATTAAAGGTCCTTTAAAGGACCTTTTTTTTATTGCCCTTCCCAGTGTTCAAATGCATCTATTAAGTCCAAATAGACTCCGTCAAATCCCTTTATAAGAATTTTATGTAAATAGCTTGAGTCATTGCCAGATATGATGTTTTGCCATTCCTGATTCCAATATTCCACCTTATAATTTCCTGGCCAGTCTGGATTTAAACCATGCATCCAATTGGGCGGATTAAAACTCCAGTAAGGCAGCCAGTAATAGCGGTAATCTTCGGCTTCACCTATGCTCATATAAGCTATTACTAATCTGCTACCGCCATTTGCTTTTTGTTTTAATTGCAATATTTCTTCCGATGTAAATTCCTCTTCTTCAAAAAATGCATCCATTATGATTGCATCATAATTAGTAGCGGAAATAGCATTTATAAAATCCTGTTTTGAACTATAGTCTTGTGTATTGATGATATACAGAAAATTTTGAGCATCTTGTAAGTTAGTTGTTGCAGCGCTGTTTTCATGGTAAATGGGAGTGGGGTAGTTGGCTATGGTATACAAATCGCGCGTGTCTGCAGCATAGGAAATAAAATTGAGGTTTTGGTTTTGTGCATAGCTATCATCTACAAAATTTGGACTGGTGCAGTAGTCTGTTACAAGCACTTTAATGCCATTATCGCGCATTACTTCTAAATGTGGTTGCCATAAGGCACGCTCTTCTGCGGGGGTAGCCATGTTGTCATTGTTGTCAAAACCATAAAACAATTCTTCTCGCCCTTGTCCGTCAATTGCCTGCAAATAATCAGTGGCTAATGGCCCTGCAGGCGTGCCATCCAGCGTGGCAAGCTCTTGCCCATTTTGGGGAATGACTATAAAGTTTGGATGTATCGTTTCCGCATAGTTTGAAAGATCGATTACAAAACTGCGCATTTCTTGTCTATAATCTACATCAGCAGGCGAAGGGTTTGAAAGGGGTAAATCTTCATCATCATTACGTTTGCAGCTGCATAGGAAAGTGCAAATAATAAAGAGAAAAATATGAAAATTTGACTTTGACATATATGGAGCAATTTAACGCAAGTAAAGAAATAATTATTGCATCTATAGAAACAAAAATGCCACATGAGTTACTTTGTATTAACTCTTGTGGCAGTGAAATAATTGTTGGGTTGTATTATAATTTAATGAATTGTTCGCGATATATAGTATTGTCATTTGAAATGGTAATGATATAACTGCCTGCACTAAGAGTGTGTATGTCTAGAGTTTGCAGGCCGCGTGTCACAGGCAGAGATAATACAAGCATGCCAACACTGTTATAGATGTTTGCAACGGCTGTATTTGTTTTTAAATCTAGTTGAATAGTTTGTTCAGCTACTGTAGGGTAAATTCTGAAAAGACTTGAACTATTATTTTCTTCTACACCGACAAATGTGGGAGCAAAACGATACACTGTGCTATCTGCAGGTTCACCGTCCAATACAGTAGGCATAGTATTAAAATCAGTCCAGTTGCTTATTGTAGGTTCTTGTGGATTGCCACCAAGTATCCAAAAGTTTTGCCAACCACCACCATTAGGTGCTCCTGTGCCAAGACCAATCAATGGTCCTGCTAAAAATTGAAGTGTTTGCGAATCTGGCACATTGTTAGGCCCAAATCTGTATTCTATAATGTTGCTTCCTTGATAAAGCCACAGTTGAAAATTTACTATGTTGATGGCAGTTCCATTGCCATTAACTTCATCATAAAATCCTGCATTAGCATATTCTAATTTAAAAATTTGGTTGCCTGGAGGCCCTTCTATAGAATAGCGTAGTGGTGAATAGCTGGCAGTGTCATATCCAATGTCGACTAAGTCGGCTAAGTAGGGTGCTAAAAAATTCAACGAGTCTTCTTGTGCAGTGCTAACAATCTGTCCGCCCGGGCCACTTATGTAAATTTGAGAAATTGCCTCGTCTATAAGTTGAAAGGTGAAGCCAATTGGTACGAGAACATCAGGATCGTCCCAGGTCGCATTTTCCACTGCAGATATGGCCTCAGACAATGGAACGTATGGTTCATTCAACACGGTGAATGTATAAGGCAATTCTTGCGAATAGGCGCTAAGGGTAAATGATAACAATAGTGATAGTAGAATTTTTTTCATAAAAGTGTTTAGTTGAGTTGATGTGGTAAAGAGACGAATTTATATCCAATTTCGTTACACCGCACATCATTTTATTTAACCAATCAAAGTGGAGCAAAGGCACTTTTCCAAGCCATATATTCATCATCTATTGCTTTATAGAGCAATTCGGCCATTTTGTTTGCACCTGCTTTAGTAAAGTGTGTATAGTCTGGCCCGGCATATGGGGGCTTATTTGTAACCCAGCTTGCCATAGAGTTTTTTCCACCCATTACAGCAAACATGTCCCAAAATGCGCAGCCTTCTGCAAAGGCTGCTTCTTTCATTCCTTCGTTTAATTGTTCTAAATGCGGCCATGTTATATACTCACCATTGAATGTGGTGCTCATGTCAGAAGGGCCTATTACCATTATAGCTGCATTGGGTGCGCATTGTTTTACATAGCGTATTTGTGCCTGAAAAGCTTGGCCATAAGCACGCGCGCTTGCCTCGTTGCGCAAATGTGGCACCGCATTACCACCAAATTGCAGTATGATTAAATCAGTGCCTAGGTCATTATAAGTTTCTACTATCTCTGAGCTATTTATTTTTTTGAAGGTATTGCCATCGTTGCCGCGCATAGCTATGTTGTTCACCAGCACTCCCGTGGTATCACGCAATGCCACTGCATATACATCAGGACTATCTGCTCCGCTAAACAAAAAGCGTATGCGCTTAGGTGTAGTGGCAAATGTCCAATTTAATTTTTGCATGCTAGCGCTTACACTTATTTTGTTTTGCCATACAGGCTTATCATCGGCCAGTACAGTAAGGTTAAACGGAAATAAATTATTTCCGAAATACATAGTAGCGCTATGAAAAGTTTTGGAATGCATTTGCGCCATGCCGGATGGGCGCATTTCAAACCATGCCTCTTTTGTATTGGTGCTATCTATAGCTTGTTTTTTTAGTGCAGGTGTAAATCGTGCATAACTGCACATAGGTCCATACTTGTTGTGTTTAGCCTTGGCATCATGATAGCCGTAAGCGGTGTAGCGCTGCCAGCTATCGCTTTGCGATTGGGAGCAGTGTGTAGTAGCGGCCACAGGCAAAGGACTTATGAGTCCTGGTCCATTGCCACCAAATTTTTCTTGCAATTTTTCGCGCAATACTCCCGTCATTCTGTCGCACTCTATTTGCGAATCGCCATAGTGATATATCTGCACCAATTTGCCCAGCTTTGCGCTATCAAGCGATGCAAAAAACGGATAGAAAGCGCTTGCATCGTTGTTGTAGAATTGTAATGATGCAATGGAAATGGTGCGCTTTACAGCAAGCGTGGTAGTAGTGTCGGTAATGGCAGTGTCGGTGGCTAATGAGGTGGAGTCAAACTGACTGAGGTATTTTTCTACATCTTCTATTTTTCTTACAGAGGTAGTATCGGCCAATTTGTGCCAGGTTTTAAATTTTAATTTGTAACTACCTATAGCTATGCCTGACTCTGGAAATACAAACATGAGAACCCCACAAAGCAAACCAATGCACAGCAGAACAAGTAAAGTAATATGAGGCTTAATCAAATTCAAAACTTAACAGCGCACTTGAAGGGTTTGTTTTTTTTATTCCAGAATTTTAAATTCTGTTCTTCTGTTTTTAGCACGGCCTTGTTCAGTATCGTTGGTTTCT
Organism: Flavobacteriales bacterium; assembly: GCA_031418455.1. GTDB lineage: Bacteria > Bacteroidota > Bacteroidia > Flavobacteriales_D > Sanyastnellaceae > JANNVZ01. The sequence goes on from JANOXJ010000221.1 coordinate 32,620, forward strand.
AACGGTGCTGTTTCGCCATAGCCTTTTGCCACTAGTTTATCAGCAGGTATTCCTTTCGATATTAAAAAATCTACCACTGCCTTTGCTCTATTGTCACTTAGCAATTGGTTAGCAGCATCAGCACCCACATTGTCCGTATGGCCGCCTATTTCTACTTTCTTTTCAGGGTTGGCCTTTAGCAATTCTGCCAATTTATTCAATTCTATTTTCGACTCTGGTTTTAAGTCGGCTTTAGCAGTTTCAAAAAATACATTTTGCAATACTATTTGCGCTCCCGGACGAAGCTTTTGCAGTTTTATGTCAAGTTGGAACGGTTCCATACTTGTATAGTTCTTAAGCGAAAAATTTTCAGAATGAAACAGGTATCCTTCCTTGTTTACATTGAGTGCATAGTCTTTTCCGCTGGGTATACAAATCAAAAATTCTCCTGTATACTGCGAGCTGTATGATTCTACTATTAGCTTTCCAGTTTCTAAATCTATCAATTCCAAATGTGCTTCAAGTTTTTTGAAACTTAACTTGTCGCTTACTGTGCCTTTAACATAAGTAACTGGTGTAGGTTGGGCCTGGGCGTACAAATCAAATTGATAAAGATCTAATCCACCAAAGCCTCCATCGCGCTCGCTGGCAAACAATGCAAGTTTGCCATCGGCAGATACTTGTATGCTATTCTCGTTGTTAAACGTATTTATAGGGTATCCCAAATTTACAGGCGTGTCCCAATCGCCACTGGGCAACATGCGGCTCATGAATAAATCCAGCCCACCCATACCGCTGTGTCCATTGCTGCTAAAGAACAGTGTTCTGCCATCAGGGTGAATCATTACACTTTCTTCTTCAAATATGGTGTTTACTTTTCCTGGTGCTTTGGCAGGCACACTCCATTGGCCATCGGGGCGTATGTAGCTGTAGTATATGTCTTGTTCTTTTATACCGCTTGCTGTTCTTTTTCCTCTTATGAAGTAAAGTGTTTTTCCATCGGCACAAAAACTAGGTTGACTCTCCCACGAACCGGTATTAATTCCATTGCCCAAATTTTTTGGTGCAGACCATCCTGCTGCTACACGCGTGGAGTAAAATAAATCGCAACTGCCCACACCCTCGCGCGTGCCGCCCCAGTTGCCATCTGCTGTTTCGCATGCCGTAAAAATCATAGTAAGACCATCGGCACTTAGCGAAGGTGCTCCTTCATTTTGTGGTGTATTTATTTCTTTCACCGGCAGGCCGGTTATCCATTTGCCATTTTCTTTTTTACTTATAAAAAAATCTTCTTGCTTGCCTTGAAATGCGTTAGCATCATTTACCAGTCGCGTGTAGAGCAGTGTGTTTTGGTCTGCAGTAAGGCATGGGTAATATTCATTGGCAGCGGTGTTTACACCTTCTCCTAAATTTTTTGGTTCAAATGGTACAGGATTTTTCAAAGCTCTTTTTGCAAACACACAACTGGATATAAGCAATTGCGCGCGCTTTTCTTGCTGCGGGCTATCCTTAGGATATTTCATAAACTTGGTTACTGCTGCTTCGGCATCTTCATATTTGCCTTCAGCAAAGTAGCATTCTGCCAGCATCATCCAACCTGCAGGGTAGTATGTCTCGTTTTTTGATAAAGCTTTTTTGAGTGGCTCTATGGCTTTTACTGTTTGGCCACGCTCGTCATATATCTGCGCCAGAAAGTAATGCGCCTCCATAAATTCAGGATTTTCATTGCTCACTTCTTCCAGTAATTTTTGTGCAGCATCATACTCAAATACTTGATAGTGCGCTCCGGCCTCTTCATATTTTTTTATAGCTTTTTTGTCTTTGGTGCTATAGGTTTTTTTTGGCTGAGCGCATGCGCCTATCGTAAGCGCTATAAGTAAAAATGTGAGGTATTGTTTCATGTGTGTGTTAGACCTGCTTCGCAGGCTTTGTGGTTCTTTCCAACTATCGAGCCTAATGTATAAAAACAAAACAGCGCGTTTGGGTAAACGCGCTGCAAAGTTGTGAAGTATGTAAATGTGAAAACTATGGCAAATAAGGGAAGGCTTTGCCAGGATAAATACCTGTTTTGCCTAATTGCTCTTCTATGCGCAATAGTTGGTTGTACTTAGCTATACGGTCGCTGCGCGAGGCGCTACCGGTTTTTATTTGTCCGCAGTTTAGAGCCACAGCCAGATCAGCTATGGTGGTGTCTTCGGTTTCGCCACTGCGATGGCTCATTACACTACTGTATGAGAATTTGGTGGCCATTTGCACAGCATCTATAGTCTCAGAAAGTGTGCCTATTTGATTTACTTTTACAAGTATGGAGTTGGCTATGCCTTCATTTATACCTCTGGCAAGGCGGCTTACATTGGTTACAAATAAATCATCGCCCACTAGTTGAACCTTATCGCCCAAGGTTTCTGTCATCAGTTTCCATCCGTCCCAATCATCTTCTGCGCAGCCATCTTCTACTGACACTATTGGGTATTTGTCGCACCATGTTTTCCAGTAGGCTACCATTTCGGCACTTGTCATTTCTTCACCGGTGCTTTCCAGTATGTATTTCTTTTTATCTGCGTTGTAAAATTCTGTGCTTGCGCAGTCCAGTGCTATGCATATGTCTTGCCCTGGTTTGTAGCCTGCTGCTTCTATAGCTTGCATTACAAGTTCCAGAGCTTCTTCATTGCTTTTTAAATTGGGCGCAAAACCACCCTCATCGCCCACATTGGTAGCTAGTCCTTTTTTCTTAAGCACTGCTTTTAGATGATGAAAAGTTTCTACTCCCATGCGCAATGCATCGCTGAAGGTGTCAGCACCTACAGGCATTATCATAAATTCTTGCACGTCTACTTTATTGTCAGCATGTGCTCCGCCATTTATAATATTCATAAGTGGTATGGGCAATGTGTTGCTGCCTATGCCGCCCACGTAGCGGTATAGCGGCATGCCTAATGATTCTGATGCTGCTCTTGCGCAAGCAAGCGATACGCCCAGTATGGCATTGGCACCCAGTATAGCTTTGTTATCAGTGCCATCTAGGGCTATCATTACCTGGTCTATTACTGCTTGGTCATATATGGAAGCACCGTTAAGCTCATCGTTCAAAGTGGTATTTACATTTTGTACAGCTTTGGTAACGCCTTTGCCAAGATATATGCCTTTGTCCAAATCGCGCAGCTCTACAGCCTCGTGCACTCCAGTGCTGGCACCGCTTGGCACGGCAGCACGGCCTATGTGGCCGCTGGTGGTGTACACTTCTACTTCTACAGTTGGGTTGCCTCGCGAGTCTAATATTTGTCGGCCATGAATTTTTGCAATGTTGGACATGTGTGTTTAATTTTTTTTATATGCTCAAATGGTGTTTCCATTTGTAGCGAATTATTATTTTTTCTTTTTACGCAGTTACTTGTTTGGCTGCTTTTATGTTTACCATAAACTGGTCAAATAAATAACGACTATCATGCGGCCCGGCACTGGCCTCAGGGTGGTATTGCACGCTAAATACATTTTTGCTTTTAGAACGAATACCGGCAATGGTACCATCATTCAGGTGCATATGTGTTATCTCAATATCGTGGTTGCTTTTTGCACTCTCATGCGATATTACAAAGCCATGGTTCTGACTGGTTATTTCGCACTTGCCGGTTATTAGATTTTTTATTGGGTGGTTTATGCCGCGGTGGCCGTTAAACATTTTTTCGGTTTTTAAACTTTGCGACAATCCTATGAGTTGATGACCCAAGCAAATACCAAAGCAAGGCAAGCCTGTGTCAATGAGTGAGGCAATAAGCTGTATAGTTTCTGGCATGGCAGATGGGTCGCCAGGGCCATTACTAAACATTATTCCATCGGGCTGCCACTGCATTATTTCTTCTTTAGCAGCTGTCATGGGGAACACTTTTAAAAATGCTCCGCGCTCGGCTAAACATCGCAAAATGTTCTTTTTAACTCCAAGGTCTAATACTGCTACTTTCCAGTCTGCACCTGGCTCGCCCATGGTGTAGGCCTGCGTGCAGGCTACTTTTGACGACAATTCCAGCCCATCCATGCTGGGCACTTGGGCCAGCATAGTGGTAAGTTTATTTATATCAGTTTCTTCTGATGAGATAATGCAGTTCATGGCGCCTGCTTGCCTAATGTGGCGAACCAATGCGCGTGTATCTATTTCGCAAATGCCTACTATTTTGTCATTTACCAAATAGTCTTGCAGAGTGCCTATGGGACCTATGCGGCTTGCTACATCCGAAAAATTTTTGATGATGATGCCTGCTACTTTGCAATTATCTGACTCCACTTCCTGGTTATGCACACCATAGTTTCCTATATGGGCAGTAGCCATGCAGAGCACCTGGCCATAATAGCTTGGGTCGGTAAATACTTCCTGGTAGCCTGTCATAGCTGTGTTAAAAGCTATTTCGCCAGTGGTGGTGCCTATAGCACCGCAAGATTTTCCTTGAAATACTGTGCCATCGGCAAGCAGCAGAACGGTTGGTTTGGGGTCGCGTATCATTTCAAAGCCGCGAAAATAAACACTTTATTTGTGCCACAGTCCCATGAATTTTAAACATGTTGTTCAATAATCGCTCAGGGGCATGAATAACGTGTTGTATCATGGTTTAGCGTCTTATTGCGTAAATCAATTCATCCTGGTATTGGCCATTTTTGAATATGTTTTTTTCTATGGTGGCTTCTAATTTGAATCCGGTTTTTTCCAATACAATTTGCGATGCTTTGTTGTTGCCAAAAGGTCTTGCAAAAAGTCTGGTAATAGGGTAGGTCTTAAAAGCAAATTCTATCATTTGCAACACAGCCTGAGTCATTATACCACCACCCCAATATGCCTCGCCCAGCCAATAGCCTAGCTCCGCACTTTTGCAATGTATGTCAGCCTGCGGATGCACGCCTATGCCGCCTACCGCCTTGCCATCCACCTCTATAGCAAATAGGTGAATAGGTGTGTCTTTGGTGGCAAACTGTATAAAGGCTTCAGCATTTTCTATAGTGTACGGATGCGGAAAAGCATTAGTCATAAATTGTGCAATGAGCTTGTTATTAGCATTGTTTGTCAGGCTTGCCGCATCATCTGGTGTAAATGGTCTAAGTTTAAATGCGGCTTTGTTGGTTGGCTTAGTAAACATGGCATTCTAAATAATTATTTGTAAAACGCTAAGGTAATTAACGCACAAATTGATTTACTAAATGCAATTGTTCTACCGAACTGCGGTCGCTGTAAAGTCCTAATCTGTTGTGTATAGTGTTGTCTGCTTTGTCTTCGGGCAATAGATAGTTAACTGCTAACTGCTGCGCATAGCCTACCTCATGCGCCAAGGCTTTTATGCGTGCATTGTACAATCCAAACGGATAGGCTATGCTGTTCACTTTGTAGCCGGTTACTTTTTCTAAGTAATTTTTACTATCCACAAGCTCCTCTTTCACTTTATCATCGCTTAGTTTGAGCAGGTTGTGGTGGGTTACACAATGGCTGCCTATTTCGACCCACTGGCTTTGGGCCATTATTTTTATTTCTTCGCCTTTCATTACTCGGCACAGGTCTTCCCAGAGCTGTTTTTGCTCTGCATCTAAATTTAGTTTGCTGCTTAGCGCATCTATAAAATTTTCTATTTGAAGCGGCAAAGCATCAAGCAATGCGTGTTGAATATGTTGCCCTGTAAGTTCATTTCTAAATTGCATGGGGCTTACTCGCTTATAAATTAGTTTTTCAAACTCCACTTCATACGGCACTTGGTGGAGTAATACACTGAGTGCATCCGGCCATAGCATGCTTTGTCCGCTAAGCCATGGTGTGCTTACAAAAAATGTAACAGGCACTTTTTCTTCTTCTATTATAGGCAGAGCGTGGCGCAGGTTATTTATAAGGCCATCGTCAAAGGTGATGGCAAGCGAATTGGGCGCCACAGGATTGTTGAAGAATGAGCTGAGGGGCACTACATCAAATCTCTTTTTGAAATAGCGCAGTTGCTTTCTGAAATCATCGGTGCTGATGTTTCTAATATTCACATCGGTGCGCAGTTGCGGCAGCACGTTGTGATACATAATAATGGCGCTATGCGCAGGTGGAGATTTATACAGGGCTTGGTCCAAGCCCAGAGCGTAGTGGAGCGCTCGGTTATAGCGTGTTAATCTTTCTCCTAAGTGTAGCATTTACTTTTTATCGCCACCGGGTTCGTCTCGTCTTTTTAGCACTCGTTTTGGCGCACTGCTTGGTTCTTCGCGTGGTGCACTTGGTCGCTCTTCGCGCTTAGGCGTATCGTAGTAGCGTGGTGGTCGGCTTTCTGTTCTAGGTGTGCGTGGTGTGCGCGGTTCAAAGTCCTCTTTTGGTCTTCTTTCATCACGTTCAGGTGTTTTGTCGCGCGGTATGGAGGAGTTTCTGTTGTCAAATTCATTTACACGGCCTTTGTATTGGCGCTTGTCTACAAACTCTTTGCGCGGCTTTACTGCAGGGCGTTCCTCTAAATCTTCTGCCACAGTTTTTCTCACTTGCTTGGGCTCATCATCGCTCACCAGTTTGGTGTTTTTCCATTCTGTAGGCACTTCGCCATCCTTGTTTATTTTTATACCTAGTTTGGTAAGAATTACTTTGCCTTCTTTAAAAAGCATGCCTGCTGCTTTTTTAAATGTCTTTTTAGACATGCGCAGGCGCAGTTTTATTTCCTCAGGGTCGGTGTCGTCATTTAAGCGCGCGTAGCCATTGTTGTTCAGCAAAAAATTCATGATAGAACTTTTCGCATCTTCCAATAGGTCTAAACCTTCGCGCTGCATGCTTACTACCAGGTCTTTGCCTTCTATTTGGCGCACGTATCCTTTCACTTTTTCGCCAAAATGTAGTTTTTGCATTATTTCCTGGTCAAAAAGGGCTGCAAAGTGTTTTCCATTTACCACTACTCTGCGGCCTACATCTATTTTCTCGGCTATCATTAGTTCCACCTCATCGCCACGCTGGTAGGTCATGTCCTTGTTAAGAAGGTTGGACGATATGCGTGTGCTTCCAAACAATCTGCGGTATTCATGGTCTTCGCGCAGTATCATAAGTACCATTTGACCTGCTTCTATAGGTTCGCGCTGTTCTTTAGTAGGTATAAGTATGTCGCGCGTGGTGCCAATCTTAACAAAAGCACCCATGCTATTGGTGTTGCTGGCTTTAAGACAAGCCATTTCGCCCACCTGCATCATAGGTAGCATGGTGGTAGCCTCTAGCTCCTGATCTTCGTTGTAAAAAGTGAATACTTCCACTTCTTCGCCTTCCTCTAGCTGCTTAGATACATCGCGCTTAGGGAGTATAACAAAATCGCGCTCATCGCCAAGCATGTAGCCGTGGTGGTTAGAGTCGTAAACCGGCAGGGTTTGAATTTTTCCTGGAATTATCTGCATGGCGCAAAGGTAAAGCCAAACTGCCTTGCAAACACGCTAATTGCTCAAAAGGGGTGCTCATTTGTGGGCATTGAGCATCCAGCCTGTAATGCTTCTTCGTGCCCGGTTAGTGGGCAATACCTCATGTTCTTTTTCGCTCAAAAAGATGGCCAAAGTGCCTTCAGACGGTGTTATGGCATGCTGCTCATGGCCCTCGCCATATATTATGAGTTGGCCGCCATCAGTGGTTTGCCATTGTGAATTAAGGTACAAAACAAACGATACTACTCTGGCTGAACCACTTTTATGCCTGTCATTATGCCGCTTATAGAAGGTGCCCGCAGGGTATTGGGTATAGTGGCATTCAAAATCGCGCAAGCCCAAGTAAAAATTTCGGTTGAGTTGTGTAATGAGCTCGTTCAGCTTTTCTATAAAAATGCGAGTATTAGGTGCCACATCGGTGGTGTCTATCCAATGTATAAAATCACCACGCTGTGCAGTGTCTATTTGAAAATTGGCGGCTTTACCAATTCCTGCTTTTTTAAAAAGAGATTGTTCCAGCAATTGGTCTATTTCATGGTTAATGCCTTGTGCTTCTGCTTGATTTATAAAATCTGCAAAAACAAAAAATCCATTGTCTTCAAATTGCTCTAAAAAATCTTTCATGCCTTGGCAAAGCTAATGGTAGGGGAAAGTAAACCTATGCAAAAAGGTTTAATAATTGATTAGCTGCAGCACTTTATATTTTGATTATTGGCTTTATATAAATTGATTTGTAGTTGCAACTATACAAGTAGTATAACTTCGTCCCTTGTGCAATTAATTTTTATTCTATGTCAAAAGTAGTATTGGTAACTGGAGCAAGCAGTGGTATAGGCCAGGCGGTAGCTGCTGTGCTTGCTGCAAAGGGCCACATAGTTTTTGGCACCAGCCGGTTTGTACAGAATGGTGTGCAGCGCAACGGATATACCATGGTGCGCATGGATGTAACGGATGAAAAGTCGGTGGCCGAATGTGTAAAATACATGATGGAAAAAAGCGGACGGTTGGATGTATTGGTGAACAATGCAGGCCTTGGTTTGGTAGGTCCTATAGAAAATATTTCGGATGCGGAGGCACGTGAAATTTTTGACACCAACGTGTTTGGGGTATTGAATGTATGCCGCGAGTGCATTAAACATTTGCGCAATGGCGGTGGCGGTTACATCATAAACATTACCAGCATGGCTGCGCAAATTGGGTTGCCTTACAGAGGTATATACAGTGCCAGCAAATTTGCAGTGGAAGGGTTTACTGAAGCGCTAAGCATGGAGGTAAAACAGTTTGGTATAAAAGTGTGCCTTATAGAACCTGGCGATTTTAAAACCAACATAAACACCACACGCAAAGTGGTGAGTTATGTAGATAAAAATGCCTACGGCACACAAAGTGATGATGTGCTAAACCTGGTGAACAGAGAGGTGGACAACGCAAGAACTCCGGAAGTGATAGGGTATAAAATAGAAGCGATAATAAACAACGATAAGCCAGCGCTGCGCTTTAGAGTAGCTACGCTTATGCAGCGCTTTAGCCTAACCCTCATGCGCACATTGCCTAGCAGGTTGTTTGAGAAAATGGTAATGAACCATTATAAAATTCCTACCAGGAAGTAATAACTTATTGCTGAAAATTTCTTCGCTAATTATTTTTCATGCAAGCTTATGGTTCTATTTTGGATAACGATAGCTCGTGCTGTGCAAACGGATAGGCAGTAACGTTATGATAAAACATAAGCTCTATACTGTGTGGTTCGTTGTATAAAACGGCACCTGCTGGGTAGTCTTTGTTTTTTATTTCATCGCACCATGTTTTATTGCGCACCGCAGGGCGAAACAGATAAAGTTTTTCTAAAGAATAACCTGCAATGAAAATGATGGATGTATAGGCAAGCAGTGTTGCAGCCTTTTTTAAATAAAATCTATGCTGCTCAAAATGAATTACAAACCATGCTATAAGTATGAATAGGGCAGGGGCGCTTATGAAAAGATAGGTGCCGCGCTTTACCTCTGCCATGCTAAAAAGCATGAGGGGCAACAATGCCCATGTAAGCAAGGCGATACAAAGTTGTTTGAAGGAATTTTTTTCTGCATTGGCTTTGCTTAGTTGCCATATAAATAGCGCCAAAAGCGCAAATGTGGAATAGCCAAAAAGATTGCCATAATCGGCAAGGTAACTGTACCATGTACCATCTGTGTTGAGTGTAGTGTCTGAAAATGGAGTAAAGAGCGCACCGAACATCCATACAGCCTCTTGCGGATAAGACTGGGCAATGTAGAGCACCCATGGCATAAAAATTAACGTTGCAGATGCCAACGAAAGGGTGGAGAGAAGTAAATGTTTTTTCCAATGAGCAAAGGAAAAATGATATATAAACATTACTACTAAAACAAGCAGGGCCGGCTGCCATTTGCACATGATGGCAAGGCCTGTTGCATGGCCTGTAATTATGTAATCTTTTACATCAAATTGTTGTGGTTTTTTTCTGAAAACACAATACATGCCAAGCGATACAAAAAAGAGGAAACAAGTTTCTACCCCATCGCTGCTTAATCTGCCAGAGGCTAAGTCTGTGTGCATGCCATGCATACCGTGCAAGGCAGCAGCAATTAGAGCAACTCTGTTTCCAAATAATTTTTTTGCTATTAGGAATGTGAGCAGCACAGAAAGTGTTGCAAAAATTAAAGCAGGAATTCTAACTGAAAATTCGTGCAGTCCAAAAATCTTGAGGCTTATGGCCATGAACCAGAGTGGCAAAGGAGGCTTGCTTAACCAAATATGATTGCCTTGCCAATTGCTTATTTCATAGGGTTCCAGCGGATGCTCGTAGAGAGTTGGCTTAAGCGGATGTTCAAGTAAATTTTTAGCAACCAGAGCATGGTAACGCTCATCCCACTCGTGCAAAAAATTGTCTAAGGAGCAATATATTTTTAAACCCATTGTCATTACCAATATGGCTGACAACGTAACAATAGTAAAATGGCGTTTAGTGAATTGATGGGTGCTCACATAGGCTTTTACAAGCAGGGAGAAAATCCCCCCCCCCCCTACAACATCTTCGTTTGTAGAAGCACCAATTTTATGAAGTCGACTTTTCAAATTATTTATCTGATTATTATCTTTTCTACCTTTTCTATGCCGCTGGCTGTGCGCATTACACACATATACATGCCTGTAGCCATTTGGTGCGTGTAGGTATGTTTGCCTTGGGTATATTTTTTTTCGTCTATCAAATTTCCTTTTATGTCAAATATGGAAAGTGAAATAGATTCTGCAGCTGTAATGCTTAATTGATTGGGACCATTGTTTCTTATAGTGGCCAATGTGTTGAAAAAAACGGAATTGATACCAATGTATGCAGGTACTTCTACTATGGCTTCTTTCATTAGTACGGGTGTTTTATCGGCACCGCTAAACATGGTATTAAAAGTGGCCACTTCATCGGTAGCAACATTAGCAAAACTTTCTGTCCAGCTGGGAGGCACGCTCTGGTAATAGACTGCGGCATGCACGTTAAGTGCACTTGCCAAACCATTGGTAGGTATGCGGTAGTGTATTACATCTGTGCCGCTGCCCACATTGGGGTTGTGGTTAAAGTCTGCATCGGGTGTGTTTAATACTATGGCGGTGGTGTCGTACAAGGTGCCCACTTCTGCAAAACCAAGTGGTACTAATCTGTTGTCTTTTAGCGATGAGTTGGCACGAGTGAGTATGGTGGTTTTATTGCCGGCTACATCGCCTATTACCATTTCATATATCTGCACTTGTTCTTCATCAGTTATTACATTGTGGTGCGGTTCAAAGGGTGCATCTTCATTCACTACATAGTATTCTTCATCAAATGCTCCGCTTCTGAATATTTCTGTTAAGGCTGTTGGGTCTTCGGCATAGAGCACTACTGTCATGCGCCTTGCAGGATATCCGCTGGGCATTTTGTGTCCTACCAGGTTAGTAAGTTTTACATCTATATACAAAGTATCTGCTGTGCGATTTACTTCAGTTACTTCCATTTGCAAGCTTTGTTCTTGCAGCATGGCGCGCGTTTTATTTATGGTTTCGTCAAACTGTGCTGTGCTTGGGTATATACCTAGCTGCTCGCGGTTGTCGCGCATTAGTTGCAGCATAGTCACATTGCCACCTGCTAGTGTGTGCAAGCCATAAGGCCCGCGAGGTGGTGTCATATAGCCCGTGGCTAATCGCACCATTTGGTCGGGCAGTTGTGGCACATGGCATTTTTGGCATGTGGTGTTGTTAGCCGGATAGCTGCTGTTCAGCCATTCGTGCCATGTGGCTTGCTCCACAAAATGATTGCCTGTTAGTGCGCCATTAAGATCTACTGTTTCGGTTACCAAAGAGTGACATGCGGCACACAGTTTTGCATCGCTTATATGGTCGGCCTGCTCAGGAGTGTAGCCGCTGTACAATGCCATAGGAGTAATGAGTGGATTGTAGTATGGGCCATATTCTACAGAGTCATCGGCCATAAGCAGTTGGCCAGTATGCAAGGCCACCTCTGGCTGTGGCAATTGACTGTGACATGCATTGCAACTTACACCATCCAATGCCACAGAGTCGGCCAGCATATCGGCTATAGAATAGTGTGTGGCGCCATGCATGGTGGCAGCAAAGTGGCCAAGCGGGGCATGGCACTTAGTGCAGGTAGACTCTATTTCTTGTTGTAACAATGGATTTACAAAAACCTCCTCACTTACTTTGGCTCTCCAGTAGGGGTCCTTGGCGCTAAGCGCCATCATGCTGCTGCTCCAATCGTCCATCACATTTACATCGCCCCCTTCTGCATCTACATTGGCCATGCCCATAGGGTCGCTACCATGGCAGTGGTCGCACTTGCCGGCACTGCTAAATTCTAAATTGGCACCTTCATAAAGCGAGTCGGGCGAGGTAAGCAACATTCTGGCAGAGCACAATTTTTCTCCCTTCGTCACCGGCTTCATTTGCAAATAGAGCAATGCAAAAACCATTAGCGATGCCGCAAAAAGTAGTTTTTTAGAAGTGATGTTTTTTATCATGAAAAGCTATGTTGCTACAAAGAAAAGCTCAAAGTATTGAAACAAAACAGAATTAATTGAATAATGATTGAACTGCTATGGTGCAAGACTTAAGAGATGCGTTTTGTTTAGCGCTGGAAATTTGTCTAAAAAATATAGACAAATTTCATTTTTAAAATGACATTTGTCTTTTTCGTTTTTTGTATTTGTAAGTTGCAAGTTGTAAAATGAAAAAGACAATTGTCCATTTAATGTCATAGGTGCTTCAAGAGGGTTTCCATTTTTCGTTCTGTCTCGTCCCATTCTTTTTCGGCCGCAGAACCGCGCACAATGCCACCACCTGCATAGAGCGTAACGGTGTCGTTATTTATTTTCATGCACCGCAGATTTACATAATACTCTGCCTGCTCGTTCTCGTGTGTGGCTCCAAGGTAGCCTGTATAAAATGCACGGGCATGTGGCTCTTGTTGGTCTATGAAAATTTTTGCTCTTTCCACCGGCATGCCACACACAGCTGGGGTAGGGTGAAGCGCATTTAAAAGGCTGTCGGTAGTGCCGGTGTATTGAAATTGTATATTGGTTTTTAAATGCACCAGCTGGCCAGCAGGGCTGGTGTGTGGCCCGTTTTGCTGCACGTCAAACGCTCCTATGGAATGCAATTTTTCTACTATGTAGTCAGTCACCAGCTGTTGCTCATGCAAGTCTTTCTCGCTCCATTTTATTTTTTCCAATGGCTCGTTGGCAGCATGCACTTGCGTGCCTGCAAGCGCCATGGTTTCATAGTACGTGTCGTTTTTCTTGAGCAATAATTCTGGTGTAGCTCCCATCCACATGGTGCCATTTTCTCTAAACCAATACACCATGGCTTTAGAATGTGCCATGCACAATTTGCCAAATACATGCAACCAATCGTGCATGTTTTTTTTTATGGGTAATTGCTTTGTTCTGCTTACAACTACTTTTTTCAATTCTTCGCTTACAATAGCCGCAAGGGCTTTGTTCACTATGGCCTCGTGTTCGGTTTTAGACACATCGTATGCCTCTTTGTTTTCATCTTTATTGTATGGTTGTGCATCAAAACCATGGCTTGCATTCTCTTTTTCGGATAATGAATAGTAATGAATAGGCCTGTGCGCATTAGGACTTGGAAAGGCTACCAATGCAAAATTAGATTGCTTCACTACCTCTTTGCCTTCTTCGTGCAATTGCTCAAAATCCCATATGTTTCGCAATATCATTTTCATGCGTTCTTTCTTTTTACTAAAACGGTAAGGCGGCTTATAGCAAGTAATTTTTTTTCTTCATCCAAAATTTCTATTCCCCACACGTGCGTATTTTGGCCTTGATGAATAATTTTGGCTACACCCGTTACAAGGCCTTGTTTTTTGCTGCGCAGATGGTTTATGTTTAATTCCACTCCCACTGCTATTCCTCCCTCTTCTTGTATAAGTATGTGCGAACCATAGCTGCCCAAAGTTTCGGCCAGGGCTGCACTAGCACCTCCATGCAGCAATCCATATGGCTGGTGTGTTCTGGCATCTACAGGCATGGTGGCTTCTACATGGCCATGTTCCAACACGGTAAACTCTATGCCCAGCGCACCCAACAGGGTGTTGCTGTTGTATAAGTTTCCTATTTTCAATTTGTCTTCCATAGTGGGTGCAAGATGGTTCTATTTTTTGTCTGTTGTGCCTTGTTCTATATCGGTTTTTATAAAAAATTCAATTATAACTGAACCCACTAAGATGATGGGTGTACTGGCTTTCTGTTGGCTCTTGTAACCATTAGCCAAATATTGACTAACCTCCAAGGGAGTAAAGTCAATACAGCGTTGTTTTATTTTTTCTATTAAAACCTATAACATAGTTACAATGTTTACACAAAAACTCACCTCCACATTGGCCACCACAGCTGTGTTGCTTTGCGTGCTAATTATTTTTTCTTGCAGTCAGCAAAAAAATCAATCGAAGGTATCTGACTTAAAAAAGAATACAGAAAACTCAGCAGCCGACACTCCTAAATCGGAAACATTCGAAAAAATTGCCGTGACAATATCTGAGACTCCAGCAACAGTTGCAGTGGAAGAAATAAGAAATGAAGCAACGGTTGTAAAAACAGTAACAGAAAGTTTGGACAGTGATGCGGCAATGCCTGAAAAGAGTAAGGATGAAGTTCTGGATATTAAAGCATTGGGTAAAAAGCCTACGCTTGCTCCGGGAGCAACCACATTGTGCTTGCCAACGGTAGGAGAAACAAAATCTGTATTGGTTTACTATGCCGATGATTCGGGTTTTAGAGACGAAACTGCTAAGTCCAAGGCACCCAGAGAAGATATGGTGCATGATGTGTATAGCAAGGAGGAACCTGTATTAGGTACATCATCAGTGGCAGTAAATGCTTCGCTTGCCGGAAAGTTGACCGCAGGTGAAATAAATGATTTTAAGAAATGGAAAATGTGGGAAGACATATCTGAAGGTGAGTTGAAACAATGTGCACTGATATGGCAATTAAATCCTAAGGAAAGATACACTGCGCTGGTGCTCACAGAAAGCGGAGCGCCTGTGGTGGATTGCGCTGTGGAATTAATAGCAAAGAATAATGAGGTGGTATGGAAAGCTCGCACAGACAATACAGGCAAAGCGGAGCTATGGGGAGTTTTAGGTAGCAACGATGTTGCTAAAAAAATAGACCGCATAGAAGTAAAACATGAAAATAAAATTTTCACCATTAGACATCCTAAGGAATTTGACAAAGGACTGAACACAATAAAACTTCCTGTAAGTTGCAATATACCTGACAATGTAGATATATGTTTTACAGTAGATGCTACAGGTAGCATGGGCGATGAAATAGCTTACCTGCAGGCAGAGTTGTTAGATGTGATAGCGAAAGTGAAAGCCAAGCATACTGATGCAAATGTGAGTTTGGGCTCAGTGTTTTACAGAGACCATGGCGACACTTACCTCACACGCAATTTTCCTTTTGTGAGTGATGTAGCCAAAGTAAATCAGTTTATAGCAGAACAATATGCAGATGGTGGAGGCGATGGTCCGGAAGCTGTGGATGAGGCTTTGAGCGTGTCTATAGAACAAATGAACTGGAATAAGGATGCCCGTGCTCGCCTCATGTTTGTAATACTAGATGCACCGCCACATGGTGCAGAGGCTAACCTTACTGCATTGCAAGCGGCTATGCGCAGCGCAGCTGCAAAAGGAATAAGAATTATACCACTTGTAGCCAGTGGTGGTGGTTATGATATGGACAAAAGTTTAGAATACCTTATGCGTTGCTGTGCGCTAAGTACCAATGGCACTTATGCATTTCTTACAAACCACAGTGGTATTGGTGGCAACCATACTGCCCCATCTACTGATAAGTATGAGGTAGAAACACTGAATGATTTATTGCAACGTGTAATAAGTGAATACTTAATGGTGCCTAATTGTAATCTGCAACAATTTGTAACCAACCAACAATTGGAAAATGATACTGTAAGTGTGCTAAATGAATTGGAGCCAATGGCAGATTCGTTGCTTACACAAAACGATACTTCTGCGGTAAATGTGGCACCTATAACCAACGATATTGTTATTTTAAAATGCTACCCTAATCCTGCTACAGACTATATATGGGTTGAAACTAGTAGTGATGTAAAGGAATTATTTTTAGCTGACAATAGTGGTAAACTTATGCAGCGCATGGTACCTGCTGCTTCTTTGTTCCAAATGGATCTTACCTTTTATCCCAGTGGCATTTATTACCTAAAGGCATGGATAAACGATAAATGGGTAAGTGCGCGCATAATAGTGGCGCGTCTGCACTAGTAATACCAATGTGATTTATTTTTTATGCCAATAAAAAATAAAACTTATAGTGGTAAATGCCGATGGATACAGCTGTTTAGTCCAAAATAAGGAACTCGTTTTTGGACTATTACAGCTGTCCAATCGGTATAATGTAATTTTTTAGTACTGAGATTTTAGAATTGGTTAAAAAAAGCCAGACAGTTTTTGTCTGGCTTCTTTTCTTATTTTTATACAGTGCTTGCGAAACAGAATTTGTTTGCATGCTGCTGTCAGTTTTATTTTTAGAAAGACACGGTGGCTATTTTATTAAACTCAATTTATGCCATTGAAGTAGTTATTTAAGTGATTGGCTTTAATCGAATATGGATAGTTTTCTTCAGCACTCATGCCACTTTGAATTACTATTAAGACCCAAGCAAAATGCATATTTGAACGCAATAATTTCTATTGCATAGTTGGGGCAAAAAAAAAACAACCATCTTTTGGATGATTGTTTTTTTATGTGTTTGATTTTATTTCTTTTCTGAAATTATTCTTTTACAAAAGCAATGGCTTTGATGTTGGTTCCATTTTGAACTGACAGTATGTAGTAGCCTGCTGCAAGGTCAGCCACATTCATTTCATGTCTGCGGTAGTTAACATTGTTAGCAATGTTTTCAGCCAAAACTATTTTGCCATCTATACTCATTACAGACAATTGAACAGCGTTGTTGTCGCTCAGATTGTTTAGGTCAATTACAAAATTGCTGCTTACCGGATTAGGATATAATGCTACATTAAGTCCAGTTTCTACAAGGCCACCGCCTAGACCGTTGCCACCCGGGTTGTTGTTGTAAAAACATGTACCATCATTCATGGTAGCATATGGGTTGTAGTTTATAGCCAATGAATCTGTGCAGCCTGCAATCTCACCACATGGTGCACCTATTCCTATTAAATCCATAGCAGATGAGCCATAGAGCAAGCTTCCTTCTGAATAAGTGCCACCGCCAAATATCATGTAGTATGCGCCATTCCATCCATCACCCCAAGAGTCGTTAAGCTCCAAAGTGTAACAGCCACTAGGCAAGCATAAGAATTGTGCGTAGGTGTTCCAGCTTGAATATGCATCAGATGTTGCCACTTCTTCGCCAGCATCGTTTTGCAAACTCCATGACACTTCGTTGCCCCATATTTGGGTAGACAATACCATGGTTACAAAATTGTCTGTGCAATCTTCAGCATATACACAAGAGCCATCATCTGCTGTAGCACCCGGGTTGTAGTTAAGCGCTGTAGTGTCTGTGCAGCCGAATATGGCTCCATTGCAGCCTTCTGCGTTTATGCCAAAGTAAGCAACACTGCTATTGCCGGTGGTGAATGTGTAGGTGCCTGATGCAATGCCATTTATTGTTATTGCTAGTGGACCACCATTTATCCAGCCATCACCAAAAGTATCAAACATTTGAAGTGTGTAGCAGCCGTCAGCCAGACAAGCATAGGTAGTGCCTGCTCCAGAACCTGCGAACACACTGTTGCCTTCTGCATCTAATACGTTGTAATAAGACTCTCCACTCCAAATTGCAGAAGTCAAAGTAAATTGAACTAAGTTTTGGTAACAATCTTCAGCATATATGCAAGAGCCATTGTCTTCTGTAGCATACAAATCAAAATTAAGCGCAGTAGGGTCAGTGCAGCCATATGAAGGGTACAAGCAAGAGCCATCATTTGTAGTAGCCTCTGGATTGTAGTTTAGGGCAGCCGGGTCAGTACATCCGTTTATAACTACTGGGCCGCACGTGCCATCTATGCTAAATTGAACTGACATAGACTCGCTGGTAGGGGTTGGCTCAGTATGTATTACTTGCACTCCGCCTGAGTTTACCCAGAAGTAGCCATTGTACCAACCATATGGGCCAGCATTATTTATCATAGTAGCTGTGTAGCATACACCAGGCTGCAAACAAATTGTAGTATTAAATATGGCACCGTTGTATAGCCCGTCTACATAAATTACTTCGTTGCCTTCGTCATCTGTTATTAGCAATTCTACCTGTGAGCCATTGCTAAATGTGCATATGTAAAGAGAAGATAATGAGCTGCCAGCGCCATTGCAATAAGTGCATGAGCCATCATCAGTAGTAGCTTGTGCATTGTAGTTCATTGCACTTGGGTCCGTGCATCCACTGTATATGCAGCTGCCATCATTATACACTGCAGTGGAGTCATAGTTGTCGGCATTTACATCCGTGCAACCTCCGTTTACCGTGGTGGTGCAGCCGGTTACATTTATTCCAAAGGAACCAAATGACGCATTGCCCGATGTGAAAGTGTATGAAGAGGCAACTCCGTTGGCAGTAATGGTTAGTAATGCATTGTTCCATCCATCGCCAAAAGAATCAAACATGCTTACGGTGTAACATCCGTCAGGCAAGCAAATTGAAGCTGTATTTACACTGTTAGGCGCAAAAGGAACGCTTTGATAAACAATAGCATTGTTGCTATTGCTAATATTGAAAGATACTTCGTTGGCGAATATGCCGGGAGTAAGGCTTAATTGTACTGAAGTTAATCCATTACATCCTTCGTTATAAATACAGCTACCATCGTCATAAGTAGCGCTTGGGTTATAATTAATGGCAGCAGCGTCTGTGCAACCAAGTAAATAAGAACAAAATCCATAAACAGTAAATGGTGCCTCTTCAACACTTGCATCAGCATCAAGCGATTGATTTATAATTTGACTACCCGCTGCGTTTATCCAAAAGTATCCATTGCTCCAGCCTGTAATGCCTGCTGCATTGCTCATTTGAGCAGTGTAACATTCGGTCATATTCAGGCATACATCAATATTTAAAATTTGATTGTCATTCAGGTTACTTACTGAAGCTACAACGTTGCCTTGTGAGTCAACAATGTCTAAATTTATTTGGCCACCATTGGCAAATGCGCATACATAAAGATTGGCTACAATGCTGCTGTCGCCATTGCAAAAAGTGCAAGAACCATCATCAGTAGTAGCTTGTGGGTCATAATTTGTTGCTGCTGGGTTGGTGCATCCTTCATATTCGCAAGAGCCATCATTCGTATTGGCAGTAGGGTCGTAGTTTGACGCATTAGGGTCTGTACATCCCGCTGTAGAATTAAAGCATGCAACTGATAACACATAGGTGCCGCTCATTGTGGCAAATCCGCCCACTCTTATATGATAGGTAGTGTTAGCGGCAGCTGTAAAGTTTACAGTAGATGCAAAATTGTTGCATGCATCATCGTTAGAAGCTACGCAAGAAAATGCACCGCAAGTGCCGCTATAAACTGACAAGTAGGTGTCATAAGTAGTGGCACTATTGCAGGTTGATATAGTTACTTGTTGGTTTGCACCAGAAGTGTAGGTATACCAAATTTGACCACCAGAACTTGCAGATGAGGCGCAAGCCGCAGCGCCTGAAGTGGCATTGTCAGATGGAATGTTTTGTGTAGAGCCTGTATATATAGCCGGCCCATTGCCGCAAGTTATGCTTATGGCGCTGCTGCAGGTACTTCCTAAAGTTTGGCTAAACAATACATTTGAAAAACAAAACATGGCGAGTGCCATGAAAAGGGAGAGTTGAAATTTTGTTTTCATTAAAAGGTTTTTTTGATGGTAAAATGGTTTCAAGTGTCAAATAAAAGGTTTTTATTTATTTAACAAAGTAATAGATACAATTGGAATTAAAAAGGTTGCTTACAGGTTATTAACACCTAAGAAATGACACCGCTGCCTAACAACTCTTCTCCATCATACCAGGCAGCAAACTGACCGCGTGCAATACCCCGTTGCGCCTGTGCAAAAAGAAGGTAAAGCCCCTCTTCTGTCATGGCTAAAGTAGTTTTTGTAAGCGGCTGCCTGTAGCGAATGCGCGTGTCTAGAATGCGATGCTCGCCAGGCTTAATGGCCACATCGGGCCTTATCCAGTGTATATCGGCTTTGGGTATAAATAGGCCCCACCTGTTCAATGCAGGGTGCTCTCCACCTTCAGCTACATAAACCAAGTTTTCATTGGTATTGGTTTCTACTATAAATAGAGGGTGCACGTGTCCTCCCACGCCAAGGCCTTTGCGCTGGCCTATGGTAAAGTAGTGCGCTCCTGTATGTCGGCCTGCTTTTTTGCCCATAGCAGGGCTAAATGAATGGGCTGAGCATACTCTTGTAAGTTCTTGCGGGTCAAATGAACCATTCCATGCTGCACGGGTGAAATGTTCTTCATGGCCTATAATTTCAATTATATCGCCAGGCTTTGGTTGCAACTGCTGTTGCAAAAAAGTGGGTAGTTTTACTTTGCCAATAAAACAAAGGCCTTGTGAGTCTTTTTTTTCGGCATTGGGCAGGCCTATTTTATTGGCTATTTCCCTCACCTCAGGTTTGGTAATGCCGCCAATGGGAAAAAGTGCTTTGGCCAGCTGTGCTTGGCTTAGCTGACATAGAAAGTAACTTTGGTCCTTATTGCCATCTACACCGGCCAGGAGTTTATAAATGGTTTCGCCTTTCTCGTTTACAATAGTTTCCTTGCGACAATAATGGCCTGTGGCCACAAAATCCGCCTTCAGATTCATGGCTGCATCCAAAAAAATGTCGAACTTTACTTCTCTGTTGCACAATACATCGGGATTGGGTGTGCGCCCTGCCTCGTACTCGCGAAACATATAATCCACTATACGGGTTTTGTACTCCGCACTCATGTCCAATACCTGAAAGGGAATACCCAAACTTTCTGCCACCAGCATAGCATCATTGCTATCATCTATCCAGGGGCATTCATTATTTATAGTCACCGACTCATCGTGCCAGTTGCGCATAAATATGCCCACTACCTCGTAGCCCTGCTGTTGCAGCAAATGAGCTGTAACGGCAGAATCCACACCTCCGGAAAGACCAACAACTACGCGCTTTGACATGGCGACAAATTTACGCGCTTACATTGTATAATGTAAGATGGAAAGCGGAGCGTATATTTTTCTAGCTTTTGCTATGTTTTTACCAATATCGGAACTTTGAATCAGGTAAATAGGTATTACGTTGCTATCAATTTATTTTGGTAGTGGCAACCATGTTATTAAATTGCCGTCATAAAATTGTCCTGCGTGGCCGAAACCAAACATTTACAAGCATTGATTGATGGCTGTCTTAAGGAAGACAGAAAGTCGCAACAAGCGCTTCATAAGATGTTTTATGGTAAAATGAAGGCAGTTTGCCTCA
Organism: Flavobacteriales bacterium; assembly: GCA_031418455.1. Taxonomy (GTDB): domain Bacteria; phylum Bacteroidota; class Bacteroidia; order Flavobacteriales_D; family Sanyastnellaceae; genus JANNVZ01. The sequence continues at coordinate 54,018 of JANOXJ010000221.1, forward strand.
GGTATACAAGGGACAATGACCATGCCATGGATGTTGTGCAGGAAGGGTTTGTAAAGGTTTTTACGAATCTTGAAAAATACACTGGAGTGGGTTCATTTGAGGGTTGGATGAGGCGAATTATGGTAAACCTTTCCATAGATCGTTTCAGAAGGCTAAAGCATGATTTTGTGCTTTTAGGCGACAACCAAAACTTGGAAGAATGGGAAGATGAAGTGGATGATGATGTGGAAGAAAATGAGATGGATGCCATTTATGACATCACTCCGGAGCAGATAATAGATGCTATGCAACAATTATCTCCTGCCTACAGAACCGTTTTTAACTTATATGTGTATGAAAATTATACACACCAGGATATAGCAGAGGCGTTAGGAATAAGCGTAGGAACAAGTAAAAGTAACTACGCCAAAGCCCGCAAAAACGTTAAGAAATTATTACTAAAAGACCTTAAAAAGACGAATGAGCAAAACTTTAACACCATTTGAGAATCACCTCAAAGATGTGATGTCTGGATATGAGGCGAAGTACGATGCCTCTAGTTGGCATGACCTGCAAAAAAGTTTGTCAAAAGGCACTTACAACAGTAAGTCATGGGTAGTAGCCCTTTTAGCCACACTTATAGTTACATCAGCCGGTATGGTGGTCATTTATAAAAACCGCAATACTCCAGCTAAAGCAAGAGTTAGCCAGTCGGTTCCAAGATTTAACGAATTCTACAACGGATTGACAATACCAGTGGCAGGTGATGATGCCCAATTAAGCGCCCAAACTGATGAGGAATTACCAACTTTAGATGCTAATGACATTGCTTCTAATAATGTTAACTCTGGTACTTATAATTCTAACAGAACCGGCAATAACGCTTCAAATATTGGCACAGATTCAGATTCGAATAATGGGTCTATGAATAATGTGAATATTGCCTCTCAGAATAACCTGGGCATTCAAAATAATTCATCTGTTGCAACTGACAATAGCAATGTGGCTGGTAATAAATCTGCAAGCGTATCATTTAAAACAAACATAAATGAAGCATGTGCCGGTATAGAAGTTGACTTCCAGGTTACTGGCCCAAACAAGGGTAGCTACCTATGGAACTTTGGCGATGGACACTACAGCAATGAAGTAAATCCAAAGCATAAGTTTACTAAAGCTGGTAGTTATGATGTATCACTTTCTATAACAGACGAGCAAGGCCATATTACTGTAAGAACTATGCCTGACATGGTTACTATTCACCCTTCGCCTGATGCCTCATTTGAGTGGGATTTTGTGAACGAAACTCCAGGTTCTCCTGCTGTAAAAATTATTAATACAAGCGAGCATGCAGTGAGTTACGAATGGAAATTTGGTGATGGTACATCGTCTAACCAAATAAGTCCAGTAATGGCTTTTGAAGATAAAGGTAAACATACAGTAGCGCTAGAGGTTACCAATGAATATGGCTGCACTGATGGCACTGTAAAACAGATATCTGTTAATGCGGACTACAATCTTGGTGCTCAAAATGGAATAGTAGCAGGTAAAGAAACTTTTATGCCTGCCTATCTAAAGCAGAATAAGTCAACCTTCGTAATGGAAATTTTCAATGCAGAAGGTAAAAAAGTGTATGAAACAAATAATCGCAACAAAGGCTGGGATGGCATATTGGCTGATGGTAACAAGGCCAAGGTAGGTGACAACTATCAATGGAAAGTGATAGTTACTTCAGAAATAACCCAGGATGAAAAATATTTTAACGGCACGCTAACGATCAATCCTTAACTAAAACAAACATTAATACTGATGTGTTTGTAAGACCCGAAGACTAAACCACTTCGGGTTTTTTTTGTCCTTTACTTTAACCCACATTATGCAATAGAAAGCTCGGAACGACCAGAACTATTTGCATTATGTGGGTTAATCCCGATTTAGAAAATCACCAGTTTGGTGCAAAGAAATAAAGCCAAAATGGTTGATTTTGTTAATCGTTTATGCAATTGAAATTTTCAATTGCATAATCTGGGTTTAAGGTTTTTAAAAGTCGCATCCAACTTATTGGTATATTTTTGCGACTAACTAACGGAATGTGTTTTTGTTTTCTTTTTTTAAACTTGAGACTATACATACGCCTCATACTAACGATTGTACTCGCTTTGGTTTTAACTGAAACCAAGGCGCAGTTCAATAATACTGCCACTAGCGGGCCATGCCAGTGCGATGGCTCTTTTGTATTTAACAACCCCACAGCAGGCAATGCCACCTATACACTTACTGATGAGGCAGGCAATATGCTGGACCAGCAAACCAATGCAACAGGCACCTTCACAGCTACAGGACTTTGTGCATCTGTATATCTATTAGAGGTAAATACCAATGGCAATTCACAAGCCTTTGTAACCAATATAAGTGCCGGTGCATTTGACCCTGGAGCGGCATCTGTGCATGGTGTATGCACCACCGATGGTACCAATTCTCTTAGCTCCTTTCTAACCGCGCCTCAGGCTGGTGGCGTATGGACCAATCCTGCTGGCAATGTGGTTTCTAATAGCATTAATCCGGCCAATGCCATGCCTGGTTTGTATGTATATACAACACAAAGCGGGGGGTGCGATGTGGCTACGGGAGTGTATATCTATATTATTCAAAATGCGAGTCCAGGCCTTTCTACTACTTACGATATATGCGACTGGTACCAACCTTTTCAGCTACTTACATTTATGGCGGGCAGCCCGGATCCTAATGGCGTTTGGTTTGACATAGCTGGCAACCCTATGGACGGCTGGTATTATCCGGCTACTATGGATAGCGCCAGTTTTGTGTACATGATAGATACTGTGCCCGGCTGTGGGCCCGTTTTTTCTGTAATGACAGTAGACGAAAATTTGACCCCTGACCCAGGACTTGATGCCAGCGTAACAGTATGCGCAAATGGTAGCGCTTTTATTATGACGAGTTATCTGGGAGGATCTCCTGATTTGAACGGACAATGGTTCAATAGCTCTAATCAACCTGTTCCTACCATTTTTAACCCAGCTTCAATGCCTGAGGGTGTTTATCGGTACCATTTAGATGGCGAACAGCCTTGTGTGGATCAAAATGCATATCTCACTATAGATTTTATTAGCGGCAATCCATCGGGCGAAGATGCCAGTTATACCGTTTGTTCTAATGGGGGCAACATAAATATGCTTGTAGCTCTCAATGGCAATCCTGTGGCGGGTGGCACCTGGACCAATCCATTGGGAGTGGTAACTGATAATTTATTTAATCCGCAAACCGAACCTGCGGGAGTGTACTCCTATTATTACCCCAATGTAGGCTGCAATCCATCTAATGCAGAACTGACCATACTGGTTGAAACTTTGCCAAACGCAGGACCGAATAATTCGGCTACCATTTGCGAAACAGTGGCACAGTTTAACCTGAGTGCATTGCTTGGTGCAAATACGAGTAGCGGTGGTGTATGGACTGATATTATTGGAAACGCTATTAATCCAGTTTTGAGTAATCCTGCCTTGGGCAGTCAAAGCTATACGTACACTGTAGAGGGCAATGTATGCCCTGACGACCAATCTGTAATGCAATTGGTGGTGGAGTCGCAAACCGTAGCACCGGGCAATGTAGACTTTACCATTTGCAGTGAGGATGCACCTGTAGATCTAAATAATTTATACAGCATTACAGGGCTTGAATATTACAATCAGCAGGGCTTGCCAATAACCAATATTTTTAATCCGGCCAATACAAGCTCCAGTATTATTGAAGTGGTAAATGAGAGTCAAAATGTTTGTCCTGATGGTAGTTCAGATATTACTATTACGGTGGAGCAGCCAGCCTTTGCCAATGCCGCAGATACGCTTGAGATTTGCAACTCTGCAATAACGTATGACCTAAACACCAGCAATGCGGCTATAAATTTTGCCAATGGCACTTGGACTGATGAACTGTTTAATACAGTTTCAAACGTGGTTACTTTAAATTTTACGGGTTATAGGACTTTTATTTTTACTACTAATAGTGCCCAGTTGTGCAGCGAAAGTGTATGGACATTTACGCTAAATGCCTACCAGCCTAACGAAGCAGGTGCAGGGGCAGATTATGTATTCTGCACTACTGATAGTTCTATACCACTTGCCACATTGCTCCCTTCGTCAGCCTCGGGCGCTGGCACATGGATATACAATGGTGCTCCATTTGCACCAACCAGTTTTGATCCGCAACAAAATACCGGTGGTACTTATTACTATACCATTGCTGCCAATGGGCCTTGCCCTGCCGATGCAGCAGAGGTGAACATAGTGGTGCAAAATGGAATTGTATACACTGCGGGAGATGACCTTACAGCCTGCTCAGGTTTGGGTGACATTGCCATAGGACAAGACAATCCTGCTAACTGTTCTTATATATGGTCGCCTCCGCAAGACTTGAACAATGCGAATGTTTCCAATCCGGTTTTAACCATTAACAACCTTAACAATGTGCCCGTGACTTATGAGTACAGTGTAACAGTGAATGATGGAATTTGCACAGTGTATGACACCGTATTAGTAACATTAAATCCAAATCCAACTCCGTTGCTAAATCCTGTATATGAGCTGTGCGCTTCAGAATTTGTAACGCTGGATGCAGGCATTGTAGGCAATTTTACATGGTATCCGCAAAATTATTTTCCGCAGCAAAACCAAAGCACACAAACTATTTCGCCAGATGTGGATGTGGACATAATTGTGAATGCATCGAACCAATGGGGATGCAATGGTGCAGATACAGCTATGGTAATGGTGCATCCTATGCCTGCAGCAGTGCCGTTGGTAGAGAGCATAGCAGCATGCCCACCGGTAATTATTGAAGGTGCATTGGATGCAAGCAGCGCGCAATGCGACAATGTTATATGGAATTTTATTGGGGTAGGTGAGTTTGAGGGCAATACATTTCAAACCATACTCTACGATAGCGGTAGTTATAACATTGAGTTATTGGTTTCATCTGATTTTGGATGTAGCCAAAATTATTTTTTGAATGCTGACATAGTAGTGTTTCCAGCTCCTGTGGCGCATTTTAGCTGGTCGCCTTATGAGCTCACTTCTTTAGATCCCATAGCCACATTTGAAAATAACTCGTTAGGTGGCACTCAGTTCTACTGGGATTTTGCATCCCTTGGAAACTCTGTGGAAATGCAGCCAGTGTTTGAGTTTCCTAACGAGGAACCTGCCAACTTTGAGGTGTGTTTGATGGCAACCAATGAGTATGGCTGCTTTGATACCACTTGCAAATTTATCCACCTTGATAATGAGTATGTGTTTTATGCACCCAACGCTTTTACACCTGACAATGATGGTATTAACGACTATTTTTTGCCATACATGCTAGGCTTGGATGAAACCACTTACCATATACAAATTTTTGACAGATGGGGTGATGTAGTATTTGAAACCAACGATGCAAGACAGCCCTGGACAGGTAATGTAAGAGGAGGTAGCTACTACGCAGCGGAAGATGTGTATGCCTGGCGTGTGAGTGTAAAGGACAAAGAAATGGCTGACTATAAAATATTAAAAGGCCATGTGACGCTAATTAGGTAAAGAATAATGTTTTGAAGGAATGAATATGAGTGCATACTCTGCCTTGCTCTCCAATATTAAGAATCAATTATTAGCACATATTGCCAAGGAACAAGCAACTAAATAGGTATTTGATTAGTTTTATTTGCAGCCGCAAGGCGATTAATTTAGGAAATAACCCATGAGCATTTTTTTTCGTAAGATGTTCTATTCTTTTTTGAAAACGATAATCCATTCATATAAAACACGTTGGAGTTTAACTGTACTCTTTATGCTAGGCATTTGGAGCCAAAAAACGTATGCGCAGGAAAACCCCATAAATGGCGCTGACGTTAGCGAGTGCAGTGGCTTTCTTGTTGACTCGGGCTTAAGTGCAGCCGATTATGGCAACAATGAAAATGAAACCATAACCATTTGTGCTGTGGCGCCTGAAACGATAGTAAACCTTTATTGGAACATTTGTGACCTTGGCAATGGCGACATTATTACTATATATGATGGAAACACCACTGGTGCACCTCTTATAGGGAGTTATACTACCAATATGTTGCAGTCGCAAGATATTACGAGTACCAATGCTACTGGTTGTCTTACCGTAGTTTTTACTTCAGACGGCAGCGATGTGGGGAATTTTGGAGCTGAAATTTCTTGCGGCCTTCCTTGCGAGCACCCACAGTCTGTTATAACTAGCGACCAAGAGCCCATGCCACTGCTTATATGCCCTGGCGAGGAAGTTACTTTTAACGGAAGCTCAAGTGTTTTTTTCAATGGCACTGCGGTGCAAAGCTTTACATGGGTGTTTGACGATGGTGCTACCAATACCACCTCGTGGCCAAGTGTTAGCCACGTGTTTACCGAGCCTGGTGGCTACAAAGTGCAGCTACAACTTACTGATAACAACAACTGTGACAACAATAATGTAAACGATTACATAGTACTTGTTAGCACACCCCCAAATTTTGATTTAATTTCAGACATCACTGATTTATGTTTGGGTGGCGAAGCATTTTTAGGCATTACCAACATAGCTCAGGATACATTGTTTGCGGGCGATAGCCTTAGCAATTGGATAAGCGAACCATGGTCTGACATTCCAAATGCCGACCTGGGTGGCGATTTTTGTATAGAAGATGGAACAGGTTCTTGCTTTAACAATGCCATTCCTGTGAATGCATTTGGCTTTGGTGAAATTGTGGATCAAGTGAGTGATATTGATAATTTCTTTATCAATTTTGAGCACAGCTTTATGGGCGACCTTACCATTACATTCATTTGCCCAAATGGCCAGTCTATAAATGTGCACCAGCAGGGTGGTGGAGGTACTTATTTGGGTGTGCCTATTGACGACTTTGGCGGCCCTTGCCCCGTGCCTGAAGGCGTGGGGTGGGACTATTGGTGGGCGCCTGATGCTACCAATGGAACATGGGCTGCAGAAAGTGCTACCTCTGGCGGAACCCTGCCTAGCGATACATACCAAAGCGTGCAACCATGGACAAACCTGCTTGGCTGCCCACTCAATGGTACGTGGGAGATAGAAATTTGCGACCTCTGGGGAGCTGATGATGGCAACATTTTTACTTGGAACGTAAACTTTAACCCTAGCCTGTATGGCGACTTGCTAACCTTTGCCCCTGTATATGGACCAGATTGTGATAGCACCTATTGGGCAGGCCCCAACATTGTGACAGAAGTAGCAGGCTGCGACTACATATATGTGGCCATGGACACTCCCGGTATTTTTGAATATACCTACTACGCTACCAACAATTTTGGGTGCACTTATGACACTACTATAACTATAGAAGTAGATGTAGCGCCCACAGTAACTGCTGGCAACGATATAACCATAGACTGTACCTTGCCCAATCAGCAATTGGCTGGCGGATTTACTGCACCTGTGCCACCGGGCACATCCTTTGTGTGGCAGTGGAGCCCCGCTGCTGGCCTTGCCAATCCTACCTGGCAATACACCAATTTTAATGGAATAAATAGCACTACCACTTATACACTAACAGGCTATCCAACGGGGCAACCTGGGTGTTTTAGTACTGATGAGGTTACGGTATTTGTAAACTCCAGTATGAGCATAGATGTGGAGGAGTTTTATAATGCATGCAGGGGCGATACCGTGCATGTGCTTGCGCCCACTGTTCAAGGCGGTACTCCACCCTTTACTATATATTGGGAAAGCGATGCTGGACAAATAATACAAGATGATGCATTTAATTTAACTGTAACAGAACCAATGGAGTATTGTGTCATAGTAGCTGATTTATGTTTAGGCAAAGACACTGCATGTACTTCCATCACTGCATTTCCAACAGTGCCAGCTACTTTTCATATTCAAGATCCGCATGGCTGCGAGCCTCACCAGGCCCTGTTTACATTGGATTATCTGCAGTATCAGGACATAGAATCTATGACTTGGTTTTTTGATGATGGCAATGATGCAGCCACATTAGCATCTGCTAACCATGAATATCACAGCCCCGGCAACTACTATCCGTGGTGCCAGATTGTAGATGTGAACGGATGCATAACTGCTGACACTGCTGCTTCACCAGTAATAATTTGGCCAACACCATACGCCAGTTTTGTGGTAGATCCGCCATACACTATACTTCCAAATACAACTTTTGATTTTAATAACGAGACCATTAATGGAGCTCAGTATTACTGGAATATAGCTGGGTTGGGTGAGGCATCATCTACCGATACTTCCTTTACTTTTCCTGCGGAAACTGCAGGGTTTTATGATGTGTGGCTTTATGCTTTTAATCAATATGGCTGCATAGACAGCACCTACCGACAAGCCATAGTGGAAGATGCTATAGATGTATACATACCCAATGCTTTTACGCCTGACAATGATGGAATAAATGATGTGTGGCAAATACAAGGCAAGGGCTTTCAAGGCGAAGGATTTAGTGCTGAAATATTCAACCGATGGGGCGAGTTAGTATACCAAAGCAATGACCCTACCGGAGCATGGACAGGCAATTATCGCAATGGCAATAATTATGTGCCAGATGGAGTATATTCCTATAAAGTAGTAGTACGCGATATCCAAAATGATATTAATCATAAGTATTGGGGCAGCATAGTTATAGTGCGATAGAATATTTTTTTTGTCTACCGTGCAATGCATTGCCACTCAGCAAGCATTTATTATTACAATCCAACAGTGTACTAATTTTCTTAGCTGCATAGCGTTTCAATGGTGCAACCTTTATACCTTAGCAGAGTCACATATTTAGTCTAGGACTAATTAACGGAATTGCATGAAAAAAATATATACTTTATTCGCACTCTTATTTGTTTTTGTTGGAGTGCGCGCGCAAATAGCATGTCAGGGATTTCCCATACAGGTAATGTCAGCTGGTACATTTAACGTGTGCGATATTACCTTACAAGACTCAGGTGGTGGCGGCCCGTATTTGGATCAAAACATTACTATGACCTTGTGTCCCACCACACCGGGCGATGTAATTCAGTTGGCTTTTAGTGCATTTGCACTTACTAACCCTCCTGGCAACAATGGTGACGATGTAATTTCTGTTTTTGATGGGCCGGATACTTCCTCACCCTCACTTGGGGACTATGGCGGAAATAATTGGCAAGGGCTAGAAATTACAGGAACAGTAAATAACCCTACTGGATGCCTTACACTTGTGTTTCAAGATTTGGGCGCGGCTAACACTGCTAGTCCTGGTTTTGAAGCTTGTGTTACCTGCACTACACCTTGCGACCCACCTACAGCGGCTTCAGCCATAGTAGACCCACAACCTGCTGACCCTGCTATACAAAGTGTAGGAGTTTGTGCGGGAGCGGAGGTTAGTTTTAGCGGGGCTGGCTCATTTCCAGCTTCAGGTTTCCAAATATCAAAGTACATATGGAATTTTGATGATGGAACAATAGACGAAACAAGCGGAATAAATGCCTCACACGTGTTTGCCGAACCAGGCGAATACATAGTAACACTCACTGTAGAAGACAACAATAATGCGGATGGCACTGGTTGTCAGAATCTGAATATCATTCCTTTGCAAGTTTTAGTCAGTACAATACCACATTACCCGGGATTGTTTTCTTCAGAAACGTGCTATCCAGAGCAGGTTGTTTTGGAAGCAGTAATAAATCCTGATACTGATGGCAATGGAATACCTGATGAAATAATAGACGTAGTGAGTCCTACGTGGACAGCCTTGCCACCACAAGTAGTAGCGGGTCAAACTTATTTGGCAGATGGTGCTGGATTTAGTTATTCCACTTGTCTCACATTCGACTTTTTTGAAGATGGAGCAGTACTAGAAAACTGCTCAGATCTATTAAGTGTATTTGTAAATATGGAGCATAGCTACATGGGCGACCTTGGTCTGTTTATTACCTGTCCGGATGGCACACAAGTGTCATTAGTAGAGTGGGGAGTGAATGGAGGTGGAGGAACATTTTTGGGCGAAGCTTTGGATGACAACGGAACTAATCCAGGAGTGGGTTATGATTACTACTGGGACCCAACAGCCACTAACGGCACATGGGGAGAGAATGCAGGCTTTGGTACAGCCTCATTGCCTGCCGGCTCTTATGAATCTTATGGTAATTTGTGCGACCTTGTGGGTTGCCCCCTTAATGGTGCGTGGTGCTTTAGTGTAACAGATAATTTGGCTATTGACAACGGATACATTTTCGCATGGGGACTTAATCTAAATCCTGCATTGTATCCAGATGTTACCACCTTCACACCCGTCATAGGTTTGGGCGCTGACAGCAGCTACTGGAGTGGCCCTGGCATTATAGATTTGAGTGATGATGCTGATACCGCATACGTGTTGCCTTCAGCATCTGGTATTTATGAGTACACATATACTGTATTAAATAATTTTGGATGTCAGTTTGACACCACCATTACCGTTACCTGGAATGATCCTATTGAGATAACTGCAGGTCCTGATCAACTTTTCTCTTGCGGTGCAGTGCAGTTGGAAGGTGGTTTCCAGGGACAACCTACTCCAAGTTGTGGTTCTGATGCAGGCGTGTTTAATTATTGTTATGACAATAACGAAAATTTTACATGGACCTTTTGCCCCGATGACCCTGGTGATGGAGCCACCTTTATGACCTTTACTTTCATCTCAGGTCAAATGGAAAATTTCTTTGAAGATTTTACAGTGTATGATGGAGACAATACAAACGCACCAGTAATAGCACTTTGGAGCACTGGCGATGCAACTGGCCAATCTTGGACAGCCACAAATCCTACTGGATGTTTAACCATTACCTTCTCCTCTGACGGATCGGTAGCATGCGGCACTGGAAATTACAACGAGTGGACCTACGAAATTTCGTGCAGCAGCGGTGGCCCACAATACACTTGGGAGTGGACACCCGCAGAATATTTAGATGATGCAGCAATACCTGGCCCGAACGTTACGGTCTTGCCACAAACAACTACGTTTACTCTTACAGCTTATCCGGAAGGACATCCCGATTGCGCAGCAACTGACCAGGTGATGGTAAATATAGACCCACTTGGCGACCCTGGTTTGGATGCGCAAATAACCATTTGCAGCACCGATGCACCTTTTGATATGTTTGATGAATTGGGAGGAAGTCCAGTAACGACAGGTGTCTGGCTTGATCCTAATGGTACTCAATTGCCAGATGGAATATATGATCCTGCGTCTTTTATGCCGGGCGATTATACCTATAGCGTGGCATTTGGCAACTGCGAGGCGCATAGTATTTTGACTATTGAAATGGCCTTGCCTACCACTATAGAAATAAGTGATGACACTACCATTTGTCAATTTACTGAATTCAATTATCAATTGCTCGATTTACAAAATGGACAAGAACCATTCACTTATAATTGGACATATAATGGAACTACGATAAGCATATTGCCCGGTGGCGGAGTGCAGTTGCCAGATAGCAGCGGCACTGTCTGTTTAGATGTTACAGATGCGTGTGGATATGTGGTTACAGAATGTTTTGAAGTAGTAATGCTGCAAGCACCCATAGTAGAGTTTGAAGCTGATACAACTCAACTTTGTTGGCCAGAGCCTTTCCATGTTACTAGCTTGGTAGACCCTGCACTTTACACCAATTTAGATTGGACGGTGAGTGATGGATTTACTGCACAAAATGAAACAAGTATTGACCTCAATTTTGCACAACCTGGTACTTATGATATAACGTTAATGGTGGTGAACGAACTTGGGTGCGAGTATCAAATAACCAAAGAAGATTATATCATTTCATTCAGTTTGCCTATTGCAGGATTTGACCCTGATCCACAACCTACCGATGCTACGAATACCGAAATATTTTTTCAGGATGAAACCATTGGAGAAATAATAAATTATGAATGGGAATTTGGTGACCCACTTTTAGGTACCAGCAATGTTCAAAATCCTACGTTTGATTTTCCCTTAGGTGTGGGAGGTATATATCCTGTAATGCTTACCGTAACTGATATAAATAATTGCACAGATTATGTGCAGGGCTATGTAGATATTAATGATATTTTTCAAGTGTTTGCTCCCAACACATTTACTCCTAACTATGATGGTATAAATGATGTCTTCTTCATCAAAGGTTCCGACATAGACAATAGCAGATTCTTGCTCCAGATTTTTAATCGCTTTGGCGATAAGATTTATGAATCGAAAGACATAAACCAGCCATGGACAGGCGATGTGCATAATGGTGAATATTTTGCTGGCAATGGTGTATATAATTGGAGGGCTGTAGTTGTAAGCGAAAGCACTGGCGAAAAACTAGAGCTAGATGGTTACATTACCATCATCAGGTAATATCGTAGTAAAAGCAATTTCATCACAAATTATTTATACGAAAAAAGGAGCGAGAGCTCCTTTTTTTTGTTATGTTTTTTTCTGTAAAAAACTATTCTATAATCCATAATAAAACCTTCAATCCCCAGTATTTCTAAAATTTATTTTGCATGAAAAATAAAATATTGCAGCATGTGAGTAATATTAATAGTTAAAAAATTGGAGTCTTTTTCTTTCGAAAAAAATAAGGAGTTGTGAAATTCTAATTATACATTAAAGTTTAAGAGTAATTTCCGTCACTAGAAAATGACCTATGAACACGTCATTTTTGCCGTCTTAAATGTTAAAAGTTGCGATTAACAATAATTCGCTATTGTTTTATTAAACTCTTGATTTACTTTTGTCTTACTCAAACGGATTCGCGATTTGTTACTAGCAAATCGTTTTATACTTTAACCAAAACCGATATGAATAATATCAAATTTTCGTGCTATACAATAAAAAATTATTGGGCTAGGCTAAATGCAGTATTTAATAGTGCCAATTTTTATTGTATTTATAAATTTTATGTTTCCATCTGTGCTATAGAGAAATTGCAGCTAGCCGCTGTATTTAACTGGCAACTGATCGCCTAATCCAGTTATTAATTATTCTAAACCTAACCCAACAAAAAAAATGATTATACAGCTGAAGTTTATTCTGGATTTTGTATTCAAAGAATCTACTAATTCAAAAATTATTTTATAAAGCTGCTGAATTTGAATTGACCATGAATGATGTCAATAAAATTTCAGTGAGTTCGCGAATAACAATTTTTGGTACTTCAGAAATCTATGAACTATAAATTATCAACTCAATAAATTCTAATTGTAAATCCCTATTTCTATGACTAATTTTCTACAATCAAATCGCAGAGGCTTGGAGCTTCTGTCAGATTTATCACTGGCATTTCGTAAAGGCATATTTTTAATGCTATTAATTATTTCTAGTGATCATCTTCAAGCCCAGAGAATTGAAAATGTCAGAGCGGATAAATCGTCAGCGTCTGAATCAAATGCTTTGACAACTGCTTTGGATGCAAAAGTGCGCGAAACCTTAAAAAAGAATGGAGAAACTCTCAGGTTTTTAGAGAATAAAGGGCAGATTGCCAACAGCAATGTGCTCTATTACTTCGAAGGATTGCATGGTTCTACTTATATTGAAAAGAATAGAATACGCTTTGTGGCAAAAGAAATCGCTTATGTAGAAAAGTCAGTTTCTGCTGACCCATTGGCAGTGAAAGGCGCATTAATTGAGAAGGAGCCTAAGGTGGTTTCAACGCATACCTTTACAATGTATTTTAATGGAGCAAATGAAAATTCTTTTATTCAATTAGGAAATTCATTTAGTACAAAATACAATTATTTTTTTGGTTCTACTGAAAATGATTGGGTAACTAGCGTAGAAGCGGCTAAAGACTTAATAATAAAAAATGTTTATCAAGGAATTGATTTAAGGTTGTACAGTAATGATGATGGTTCGTTTGAATTTGATTGGATTTTAAGTCCAGGTGCTGATTTTCGTAAGGTAGACTTAAGATTTGAAGGACAAGAAAATTTATTAATTTCTGATGACGGAAGTTTAAACGTTGGCTTAAAATTCAGCAATGTGAATTTTAAAATACCAGAGTCATTTCAAGTGACAGAAAATGGTAAAGTAAAAGTGGACTTTAACTTTTTTAAATCAAGTGAAAAGGGAATCTCATTTATAACTAATTCAATTATAGATGCCAAATACCCATTAGTTATAGATCCTACACTTACTTGGGGAACTTTTTTTGATGGAAATGAAAACGAATTTGACCAATATCTTTTTGCAATACAAGTAGATCCTACGGACGGAGTAGTTTATTGCGCAGGTGGCACTAATAAACAAATATCTACAGGTGCTGCGCCATATGATGCAAACGGGTATTTAAACAACATTACTGGATTTGGAAATGATGCAACACCGCGCGTGGCTATTGTTTATAGAATTAATTCTTCTGGTTCGGACTTGTTGGATTTAACCTTATATGGTCCTAATACTGTTTCTAATAATGGTAGCAATGCTGATGATAATGCAATCGCATATGCTTTAAGCCTTTCGAATAATAGAGTATTTATTGGTGGTAAAACAAACGTAAATATTCCAACTACAGGTACGCCTTTTGATAATTCCAGAGGCGGTACTTATGATGGTTTTGTGGCTGTGTTTTCCAAAGATTTGGGAACTCTCCACTATGCCACTTATTTAGGCAGCGATAACTCAGATGATCCTGGTGTCACTAGTATTCGTGCAATTGATGACAACTCATTTGTTGTGGGTCTTACTGCGGAGGGTGCTCTTCCATCAGCTTATGTCACAAGTGGAGTAGTGGATAATTCGTTTAGTGGGGCAAGTGATTTTTACATTGCAAAATTCAGTGCTTTGAACACCATTGCTTGGGGCACATACATAGGAGGAAGTAGTGACGAAGTATTGAATGATATTGAATTATTTGCCGATGGACGAGTTGCATTTGCCGGTTACGGAAATGGACAATTAACTGAAGTTAATAGTGCTGCTGGCAGGTCAACAAATACCAATAATAATGACGGAATCATCGGTGTCTTAAATAGCACAGGTACTGTTTTAAATTATTTGGACGAAATAGGTGGAGCCAATGAAGACTTAATAAATGACGCACAAATTGTAGGCAACTCTATATATTGGACTGGTTCGGCTGAAAGCGGGTTTCCTACCTCTACAGGTGTATATGATACATCACACAATGGTGTAACTGACGTTGTTGTGGGAACGGTATCCGACATTGGTGGTACAAGCAGCTACAAATGTACTTTTTACGGTGGCAACGGAAGTGATTTAGGCAGTGGAATTAGACTGGTAAGCGAGGTGGATTGTAATGGTGATGCAACAACTTTCTTATTAGTTTTTGGAACGGCCGAAAATAATTTGCCAACTCAGAATATTAATGGTGAGTCATTTTTTGATAGCAGTAATAATGGCGGTTTGGACATGTTTTTTGGAGGATTTAAATCTGACTTAACAGGTCCACTTGTTTTTGGGACATATATTGGTGGTGCTTATAACGACTATCTTGGTGACACAGGAGCGCCAAGAGGTGCCAATCACCTATGGGTAGATGGTGCTAACGTATTTGTTGGAACAACTACTCATAGCGCATCACACACACCTGCGGTAGTTGGTGGTGGAGGTTTTGATTTAACAAAATCAAATACTGGGTCTCCTACCTTAGATGACGCACATTTAATTTTTGCTGTTGAGTTCAATACGCTACTTGGCAGTGATTATGGAGATGCGCCTGCATCATATGGGACTCCTGGTCATATATTAAATTGTACTAATTTACTTCTTGGAACCTCAGTAGATGATGAAGCCGCACATCAACCTTCCGCAAATGCAAATGGTGATGATACTACTGCCTCTAATGATGAGGATGCGGTGACTGTATTACCCACATTAATTTCAGGTACAGGTCAGTCATTCAGTGTAACCATAAATTCTTTAAAAAATACTTCAGGTAGTACGGCTAATTTGTATGGCTGGATTGACTTTAATAGTGACGGACAGTTTTCTACCAATGAAATTGCTTCCGTTGCTGTAAGTAATGGTTATGTAGGTGCTAAAACATTAAATTGGACTGGAATAACTGTTAGCGGAAATGGAGGTCAACATTTCTTAAGAATAAGATTAACTACAGCCAATCTTATTGACAATGCTGGAACTGCCTCTATAGATGAGAGGTCAACAGCAGGTGCACCCGATGGTGAAGTGGAGGATTATAGATGTACAGGTCTTACTTGTCCGGCTATTACAGTGGAAGCAGCTTGTCAATCTCAAACTAGCATCAATACAAAATTTCAGGCATGGTTAGCATCGGCCTCAGCTGGTGGAGCTTGCAATGGAACATTAACAAACAACAATCCCTCGGCCACTCCGCCTCAAGTATGCAGCGGAGGTTCTGTTTCAATTACCTTCACCTATACCAGTACTTGTGGCAACCTTGAATGCACGTCAACCTTTACCGTTAATCCTAATTTGCCTCCTCAGTTAAATGGTTGTCCTGCTAATGCTTCATACACATGTTATTCAAATGTGCCTGCTCCTGCTGCGGTTATCGCTTTAGATGATTGCACAAATATTACTCCGGTATTTAGTCAAACAGAAACTAACCAAGGTTCATCATGCAACAACACAATAACCCGCACATGGAGTGCAACAGATGCATGTGGCAACACAGCAACTTGCACACAAGTGATATACGTAAATGATGATGTAGCTCCAGAATTAACTGAATGTCCTGCAAATGCATCTTATGTATGCTATGCCGATGTTCCATCTGCAGCATTCGTTGCAGCTTTTGACAATTGCGATGGAGATTTAGCTGTAGCATATTCTGAAACACAATCGAACCCTGGTTCATCTTGCAACAACACCATTACCCGCACATGGAGTGCTGTGGATGCTTGTGGCAACGAAGTTTCTTGTACTCAAATAATAGTGGTGAATGATGATGTAGCTCCTGAATTAACAGGATGTCCTGATGATGCTTCATATATCTGTTATGCTGATGTTCCGGCAGCAGCTTTAGTAACCGCTAATGACAATTGCGATGGTGCACTGGATGTTGCATTTGAAGAAAGTGAATCAAATCCTGGT
>JANOXJ010000222.1:0-1789 GCA_031418455.1 Flavobacteriales bacterium
TTAAATGCCTCGGTGGCCGCAGGCATTATTATGGCAGAGTGGTTTAGAAAACAATAAGATTTACTTTTTCAAATAATATTCAATAGGCCGCACCAAGGGCTCAAAAGTGTAGAACTGTGCCATTGCAAACTCATCGTTTTGTGTGCGGGCATAAAAGTGGTCGCGGTCCCAAGGTATAGGATTGCCCATGTCATCCATAGTAGGTTTGGTGGCGCGCTTCAAATAAAGGTCTATGTGTTTTTCTGTTCCATTATTTTCTCGCAAGCGTATAGTAAAGGCAGGCGATACATGCCGCATGGAATCGGCCGCTTCAGGTCTTAACTGCGTGTTGTAAGATTCTACGTGTACTTTTTTAAACAGGAGCAAAAGGTCCTTTACAGCTAGTGTATCAAACTGTGGCATGGGCAAGCTAAAGGTGTTGTTAGATGCAATGTATCCTCCGTTTAATGTTATGTCATTTCCGCCTTTGTAATTTACCTCAAAGGAGTAGTTAGAGTTGTTGTGATTTACAATTTGCACTCTGTCAAAATCCAACTGAGGATATTCGAAAATGCCTGTATACCGCCACTCATTCTCGCTGGTGAAAAAGCGTGTGCTTAAAAAACCTGTAAAGCCTTCTATGTGGGTAATGTAGGGGTCTTCTGAACGGCCTATGCCGGGTATTTCCAATAGCATAAATGTGCCTGTGTGATCTTCCGTTGGGTTGCCTATGTAATAAATTTTAGCAGGCTGGTTGCCGCCTGTATATACTTCTACTTTTTTACCGCCTGTTACCAGTAGTTTCATCACATTGTCGCGCCCTTTTTCCGACACGTTGCCGCGCACCCTTATGCGATTGATGGTCATGAGCAACAAGTCCACGGCATCTTTGCGCGCTTGGTACTTCTTATTTAATTGCCAAAGTGTTTGCCCGGGTATGCGCTCCAGCACGGCATGTGAACCTTGCAAATCTGTAATGATAATTTTATTTACCATGGCAGTATCTTCTATGGCAAAGTTGGTAAGTGGCTCGCTGGCAAGTGTGCTCTTTGTATTTTTATTGTATACAAACCAAGCCGCTGCCAAGGCAGCTATCAAAACTATAAAAAGGATAAGATTTTTTTTCATTCAAGCGTTTTTCTTAGGCGCTTATGCAGCCAATGTTTTAGCCCATTTTTTTTTGCGCACTATTAGTTGCACAGTGCCAAACAATGCAATTACTAGAAGAGGCAACAGTGTGTTCTGAAGTTTAATGCTGGTGCGGTTGGCATTTACGCGAGCCTCGTTCAGCGCACGCACTTCTATAGCGCGTGAGCGAACGGATATGAGTGCATTGTCGTCCAACAAATAGTTCATGCAATTCATCAAAAATTCTTTGTTGTCATACACTATTCTATTAGCACCCGGCTCGTAGCCTAATGGGCGTGGTGTGGGTTTGCCATCTTTCATTCCTACTTCGTTGTAGGCCACATCGGCATCTGCTATCACTATCATTTTAGTGGGTAGGCTTTTGTCTTTGTAAGCCACCTCCGGACTATTTTTTACGGCTTCGCCCAGCACATCTTTAAACGCGCTTGGAAACTCGCCTTCCAGTATCATTCCCATTATTTGGTTGGGCTTGTTGCCTGTTTTAAAATAGTCTTCGTTAAAGCGGAACAACTCCAAACTTATGCGCGTGGGTGCGCGCAACTCTTTGGAAAGGGGAGAGCTAAAAATGAAAGGAATTTTGCGCACATCGGGGTTTGGATTTACACTATCTAAACTACCGGCAAATTCAAACTTTATAGGATCTAAATTGGATACTATAGGG
>JANOXJ010000223.1:0-3151 GCA_031418455.1 Flavobacteriales bacterium
TATTTAAATGGAAACGAAATACCCAATGCTACAACCCAAACTTTTGAAATAGCACAAACAGGAAATTACTCTTTGATGATAACAGATGCAAATGGATGCAGCGCTATGAGTGATACTATGATGGTGACATACATTGGCGTGAATGAAAAGACAAAAAATTCAATTTCAGTTTATCCAAATCCTAGTGCGGAGATATCCACAGTGCAGGTACCTGAAAACCTTTTGGGCAAATATTTTCATGTTTATACCACTAGTGGCGAATTGGTGCTTTGTGGCAAGTTAAATGGACGTAGCCATCCAATAAATTGTGAAGATTTGGCTCCCGGAGTGTATATTTTACGTATTGAAAACGAGCGTGTTGTGCTTGTTAAAAGTTAATTCATGGTAATAATTGGCCGTTTAGTTACCACAAATGGGGTATTCATAGTTTTTAAAACTTTGTGCGCTTGCAAAGGGTTATCTTTGCCAAGTTTAATACAGATAACGCTTTTCTGTATTTTAAAACATTAATTTAAAAAATAAAGAATGTCATTTGTAACATTTAAAACCAAAGAGCATCCGTTCTTTGATGAGTTAAAGAAGCGTGTAGACGCTTACTTTGAACAAACGGGCAAAAACCGTTGGGGCAACTGGAGCATTTACCTCAAGTCGGCCATTTTGCTTGGCAGTTTTGTGGCACTGTATGTATTGCTAGTATTTGTGGATTTGCCTACATGGCTTTCCATTTCTTTGTGTTCGCTTATGGGCCTTACCCTTGCGGGCATAGGCTTTAACCTAATGCATGATGGCGCCCATGGTAGTTATTCTAACAAGCCATGGCTGAACGAAATAATGGGCTATAGCTTAAACATAGTAGGTGGCGATGTGCAGCTTTGGAAAACCAAGCACAACATGATACACCACTCCTTTACCAACGTAGAGGGGCATGATGATGATATAAACATTCAACCTATGCTGCGCACTAACGACAGTCAGCCGCGCTATTGGTTCCATCGTTTTCAGCACATTTATGGTTATGCCTTGTATAGCCTTACTTATTTCTCATGGATTTGGAGAGACGATTTTCAAAAGTATTTTACTAAACAAATAGGAGCAACTAAACTCAGAAAGTTCACTACCAAGCAGCACATTATTTTTTGGGCTACTAAGCTTACATACGTATTTACCTTTTTGGTATTGCCTATGATGATGCAAGGTGTAGTAGCTACGCTATTAGGCTACACTATTATGACAGTTGTATGCGGTATAGTTATAGCTGTTGTATTCCAATTGGCACACGTGGTAGAGAATGCTGCTTTCGTTAATCCTGCAGAAACCAATGGACAGATAGAAACCGAATGGGCAGTGCATCAGATAAACACTACGAGCAATTTTGCTACACGCAGTTCTATTGTGCATTGGCTTACAGGTGGATTGAACTACCAGGTAGAGCACCACTTGTTTCCTCGCATATCGCACGTGCACTACCCTGCACTTAGCAAAATAGTAAAAGAGACTTGCGATAAGTTTGGAATAACTTATAACGAATACAAAACAGTTTATCAAGCTGTGCGCTCACATACTGTGCACTTAAAGAATATTGGTCGTAACGACTAAGTACATCATTCACAATGAAACTATAAAAGCCCTGCATAGCTACTATGCAGGGCTTTTATTTTTCACTCATCATAGTTGCATAGATTGCACCATATGATTTTTAGAGAAGCCACAGTAACAGACATACAACAAATGCAGATTGTGCGCAATGCTGTAAAGGAAAATGTACTAAGCAACCCGGCTTTGGTAACGGACAAGGATTGTGAAGAATACATTACACAGCGCGGCAAAGGTTGGGTGTGCGAAATAGACAATTCCATTGTTGCTTTTGCCATTGCTGATTTGCAGGAACATAGCATATGGGCGCTTTTTGTAGATCCTGATTTTGATAAGCAGGGCATTGGTAAAAAGCTTCATCACATTATGCTCAATTGGTACTTTAGTGAAACACTTGAAAAGGTGTGGCTCAGCACATCGCCCAAAACCCGTGCTGAAAAATTTTATGCAATGCAAGGTTGGACCCCTGTGGACATTACTAAAAGTGGTGAAGTAAAATTTGAAATGAACTATCAGGACTGGATGAAGCGAAGCGAATAGCGCTATTTAGGCGTGTCCTTCCATCCCCAAAGATACCTGCATGCATAAGTTCTATAGGGAGTCCATTTGGCGGAAATGCGCAGCATATCCGCCTTCATTTTTTTCTTATCTGTTGGGTCTAGTTTATAGAGTTTGGTCATGGCCTGTTGTATGCCTAAATCATCTACCGCAAACACATCTTCGTAGCCAAGGGTAAACATCAGCAGCATTTCCACAGTCCACCTTCCCACACCTTTTATTTGAATGAGTTTATCTAACACTTCATCGCTACTCATTTTATGCAACTTGGCATCGGTCAATTTTTCTGCTATAAAAAATTCGCACACATTGCGCACATAATGTGTTTTAGAATTGCTTAGTCCTATGCTTCTAAGTTGTTCAAAGGGCAGTTCCAATATGGCTTCGGGCCTGGGTGTGTTGGTGTCAAACAAATCCAAAAAACGCTTGTAAATAATAAGCGCCACCTTGGTACTAAGCTGTTGCGATATAATAGATGCACATAAATGCAGGTGCACATTCTTGCGTCTTTCCAGCTCAAAGGATTCTTGCTGCATCATTATTTTATGTAGCTTTTTGTCTTTGCTTAAATATTCTCTGTGCATGGTAAGGTGGGTTGTTCTATGCAATTAATGCAGTGTGTACAATGTTATTGAAATTTTTCTTACAGTTTATTGCTGCAAGTTTATTTACTTCACTTCATTTGCGGCAGCAAGAATTTTAGATACAACAACATTATGGCAAGAATACTAACTGGAGTGCAAAGTACAGGCGTTCCACATTTAGGTAATATACTAGGCGCTATAGAACCGGCTATAGCAGATAGCAACAAGGCGGAGAATGAGGCATTTCTTTTTATTGCCAATTTTCATACCCTTACACAAATAAAAAATGCAGACCTCATGCGCGAGTATACATACGCAGTGGCTGCCACATGGCTTGCATGTGGTTTTGACGTAAATAAGAACACTATGTATCGCCAGAGCGATGTGCCTCAGGTGGCAGAGCTTACGTGGTATCT
>JANOXJ010000224.1:0-16726 GCA_031418455.1 Flavobacteriales bacterium
AAAAAACAAAGCCTCCCAATTAGGAGGCTTTGTTTTTATAAAATAAGATTAGATGGGCTTAGTTAGCATCCCACCACAGTTTTGTTTCTAACGCATCAGCACCTTGGTTTGCAATAGCTGCGCCATAACTTCCTGCATTAAGCGTTTGCTCATCTACAGGATAGTATATACGATTTGGGATTCCAGAACCATCTAAAACACCATCAGCTGGTAATTGAAGTATTCCAAAATCCAATCTGCGCCATTCTGCCCAACCTTGCAGGCCTTGCATATAAAGTGAAATCCACTTTTGCTTACCAATTATTTGTTTCCAGGTTGCTCCGCCTGTAAGTTGCAGCGCGTAGTTTACACCAGCCTGGGCAATATAAGTGGTAGCATCACCGGCCTCCCAATAATCGAATGAAGCTTGTATGCCTGCGTTGTAGTAATCTGCCGCAACACCAGCTACATAGCCACGCTCTACAGCCTCAGCCAGTATAAATTGTGTTTCAGAATAGGTCATGTAAATACCAGGAAAATCTGCAGACAAAACTTTTTCGCTGCGTTGAGAAACATCAGCATCCTGCGTAGAAGCACCATTAGCTTCGCTAAGGCCATAAACCTCACCAACATAAGTACCGCTATTCTGTGCAGGAGCATAGTACTCGCTTATACGTGGGTCGTTCAAATCATTCAACACATCCACCATGGTATTGCTAGCGCAATAGTCATTTCTATTATCTATAGCATAGTTGTAATAGTAAAGACTAAAGTTTGGAGATGAAGTTGTGTACGCAAACAATGCGTTGTCAGCGTTAGATTCAAAAATGCCATCAGCCAATGCTTCGTTTATAGCAGTAGAGGCCATAGCAGATTCTTTATCTGCCATTCTCATAGCCACACGCATTTTTAGGGAGTTAGCAAATTTGCGCCAGTTACCCATATTGCCACCATATATAATGTCGCCTTGTGGTCCTTCGCCATCATTCATTTTACCAAGGGCTGTGTTTAAGTCTGCAATTAATTGCATGTACACTTCGCGTTGTGTATCATAAGCAGGCTGTGGATTTTCTGTTCCCAATAGCGCTTCGCTATAAGGAATGTTGCCCCAAGTGTCAGTCATGTTTTGCAGTGCCCAGCACTTAAGCACCATTGCCACTGCAATTTGATTTTGTGGGTCGCCATACAAGGCAAATTTGGCTGGCTCTGCAGTGCAAAGACTAATAATGTTTTGCAACTCCATTAAACCACCCACTATGAAACGAGCACTGTTGGTGCCCCCGCCATACTGGTCGCTCCAGGCATCAGATGTAACACCTGTTCTAAACTGATAGCGGCTTTCTGATGTGTATTGGTTACTAGCCCAATACTGAGCTAATTGGCAGCCTACCTGAGCACCCCAAAAAGCATCCCAATTGTTATCCATCAATCCTTTTTGTGCACCGGTGAGGAAGTAACTTGTAGGTACATCCTTTGGGTTATTAGGGTCATCATTTATATCCTCAAACCCCTTTGTGCACGATTGCATTGTCGCCCCTGCTATTAAAGCAGTCATGACATAAGTATATATTTTATATTGCTTTTTCATTTTTGTAATGTGTATTTAAAGATTTAGAATCTGGCTGCAAGAATGAATGAAATATTGCGACTAGTTGGCAACTGACCACCTTCTATACCTTGAACGTTGCTAGTGCTTACAGCAGCTTCCGGATCTATATGCGGTACATTCTTCATAAGTATAGCCAAGTTGCGACCAGTTATGCCAAATGACAAACCTTGGAAAGGAGTTTTTTCAAGCATTTTAGGACGGAAGTCATACGTAATTCTTAGCTCTCTGAATTTGATAAAAGAAGCGTCATAAACATCAGCTGCACCTATGATGTAACCTTGATTTACGAAGAAGTGGTCTACCGCAGGTACATTTACTGTTACCTCTGTTCCATCAGAAAGTGCATTGCCTTGCTCATCATATCCTGTTAATGCTACACCAGTTACATCAATTCCATTTTCGCGTATATCGCCTTCAGCAGTTTCAGCAAGAGTTCCGCTGTATTTACCCCACATGTTGGTCATGGAGAAAATATTGCCACCTTTTTGGAAGTCGAACAAAGTGTATAATTTAAATCCTTTGTAGCTAGCCCACAATGAAACACCACCAGTAAAATCAGCTAACACTGAACCAAGTGGCACAACGGTTGGAGTGCGCTCATAAAAGCCTGAAGCCGGATCTATTATCTTGTTGCCATTTGCATCTCTTGCAAAATCGTATCCTACTATTTGGCCATAAGATGAACCAGGACGAGCCTCAATGAATGTAGCAAATGGAGCTGTTTCTAAACGTAAAGAAGTTACTTCGTTTCCGTTTTCATCTTTGTAGAGTTCTATTACCTCATTGCGATTGCGTGCAAAGTTTACACCTACACCCATTTCAAATCCGTTTTTGGTTTTAACAGGAATGAACTCAGTAGCAATTTCAATTCCTTTGTTCACCATAGAACCAGCATTTGTAAATCTGAAAGATGAACCGCTGGCACCGCTTTGCTGAACTCGGAAGATGTTGTCGCTGGTAAGTGCGTTGTAGTAAGTGAAATCAAAATGAACGCGGTCTAAGAAGAAGTTCATTTCTGTTCCTACTTCAAAAGTTCTCACTTTTTCAGGTT
The DNA here is from genome assembly GCA_031418455.1 of Flavobacteriales bacterium. Taxonomy (GTDB): domain Bacteria; phylum Bacteroidota; class Bacteroidia; order Flavobacteriales_D; family Sanyastnellaceae; genus JANNVZ01. The sequence goes on from JANOXJ010000224.1 coordinate 2,640, forward strand.
TCAAATTTGGATTGTTGATGGTAGCAGGCAAATAATATAAGCCTTGGCCATCATAACTCTGACCTGGTGAAGGGCGTGTTTGAAGACGGAAAGGATCGGTATCATTACCCACTTGCGACCAAGAAACTCTTAGCTTACCATATGACATTTGTTTAAAGTCAATAAGGTTTGAGAAGATAAGGCTGCTAGAAGCAGAAGGATAGAAGTATGAATTGTTTTTAGCTGGAAGTGTAGAGCTCCAGTCATTTCTTCCTGTTAATTCCAGATATAAAAAATTCTTGTAGCCATAAGATACACTTGCAAAAGCAGAGTTAACCACTTTTCTTGATTTGTTTGGGTCAAGTAAAATTGGGTCTACAGAGTTGGCCAAAGAGTAGAAGTTTGGAATATTCAGTCCTCCTTGAGTTTCTTGATATATTCTATCTGTTCTAGAATCTCTTCTGTTGATACCAACCAATGTATTAAAGTCATGCACTTTATCGATATTAGCTGTGTGCAATGCTTTTAACTCGTAGTTGTTTTCTGAGAAGTTTATTCTGTCTTCAGAATATTTTACAATAGAAGTAACAGAACCAACAGCTACTCTTTCCTGACGACCGTCAGAATAAAAATCGGTCATGGCCGTACCCACTAAAGTAATATTCTTTCTTAATTTATAAGTAAGCGCTGCGCTACCGAAAATGCGGTCGCGTTGGTCTGTCTCATAATTTTCATATTGTGTCCAATAAGGATTGTCCCAATAAAGAGGGCTGGCATCAAACTCATCAAAACGATTCCAAGAACGCTGCGTTCCGTCAGGATTTTTATAATCTTCTAATTCTGACATGTTTATTTGACGCTGCCACCACTGAGTAAAGTTGCTTGCTATGTTGCTATAGCCTGTACCTGGTCTGCCTTTACCTACTGTTTTTACGTAGTTGGCATTTACGTTAGCACTTAGCTTGTTGTTAAACATATGCCCACCATTAAAGCTAACTGTGTTGCGCTTCAATTTAGAATTTACTATAGTACCTTTTTGGTTAAGGTTAGAAAGCGACAATCTGAAATTGCTATTAACGTTAGCTCCATCTAAAGAGACGTTTGTGTTAGAAGATTGACCGGTAACGAAAAAGTCTTTCACGTTATCTGGTTGTGCCTTCCATTCAGTGGTTTTACCATAAAGTTCCGGATGGTATTCATTGTCAAATGCATTCCAAGGCAATACCTGCTGACCGGCAAACTTAGGTCCCCATGAACCATCGTAATTATAACGTGGCATAAGCTCCCCTGGGAAAGTGATAGAAGAATCAAACTCCATAGATGGGCCACCACCATAGCTGTTCTGATAGTCAGGTAAAACAAATACCTTATCAAAACCAAAATTTTGATTGATGCTTACACCTATAGGCATGCGACCTGAACCTGCTGCTACTTTTCCCTTTTTGGTAGTTATAAGTATTACACCATTGGCACCGCGAGCGCCATATAGCGCTGCTGCAGTTCCGCGCAATACCTGCACATCTGCTATATCTGCGGGGTTTATATCTTGAGCTGCATTACCATAGTCATATCCTAATGCGCCTCTTGCTTGGTCGCGTGTACCAAAGTTGCCATTATTAATAGGCACACCATCTACCACAAACAATGGTTGGTTTTCACCGGTAAGAGATTTTGCTCCACGTATAAGAATGCGCGATGAGCCACCAAGATTGGACGAACCAGAAATTTGAACACCGGCCACTTTGCCCTGCATTGCATTTACAATGTTGGTTTCGCGTGCTGTGCTTATTTCTTTACCATCAATTTTCTGTGCTGCATAACCCAGCGCCTTTTTGCTTCTAGGAACACCAAGTGCGGTTATCACCACTTCATCCATTTCATCGCTTGATTCAAGCGTTACATCAATTGTAGACTGAGTACCTACAGTAATTTTTTGTTCTGCATAACCCACAAGGTTAAATACAAGAACTGCATTGTTGTCTGGAACATCTATAGTATACTTTCCTGTCATTTCAGAAAAAACACCTTTAGATGTGCTCTCTACCATAACAGCCACGCCAGAGAGTGCTTCGCCAGAGTTTTTGTCTTTGATAGTGCCAGTGACGGTGCGCGCCTGGGCAAATAAGTGTTGGGAACATAGCCCAAGCACCACGGCAATGAGAAACCGGATTTTCATAAGATTAAGATTTTGAGGTTAATAATTAAGGTATTAAAAAAAATATGCGATTATTTTCATCGCATTACATACTTCTACTTACGCGAATGTAATTAAAGGTTTGACAAATACAATACAACTATTGAAAATAAATTTTCATTCATTGAAATCAAAGAGGTTACAATCAAACGAGAAAAAAATACTAATGCTTAATGTATTGGCAACAGATTTAATTTTTCTAAATCAATAAGTAATTGCTGATTCCACATTGATACACCTGCCTGATTAAGGTGATTTGCATCTGCAAAGTGTTCAGAATTATTTAATGAGTGAACGCTATTATAATCTAAATACCTGATCCCGTATTTATTAATTAGCGGGTTTATATAATTTAAAAATTGCAGATGGTAATTTTCATTGTAGTTAGTCTTTGGCTGTGGATGACTTACGAAAACAATTTTTACATCATCTTGCTTTAGTTTCATTACCAATTTATCCAGATAATGCAAGAATTGATTATTAAATTTTATATCGCCTACCTTCCCCAAATCAGAAGCGATTGTCTTCATAGTATCTTGCTTAGGGCAATAACCATTGATTAAATATCCAGGTTCATCTCCCACTTCCACAGGTGCATGCTTACTAAACATTCGGCAGCTAAATGCATTGAGTGTTCTAATATCCGGTTTGCGCCATACAAATTCAAATGCCGCTTTATCACTACCTGCGTTTTCTATTACACGAGTATAACAACCCACACCATCGCCTACAAAAGTTTGGTCAAAAAGGTCAATGATTACCAATGAGTTTTTAGCTGGTTTAAAAATATCTTTACTTAAAATATAAGTTGCGAGTGTGTTTTGAAATCCGCTTCCTGCTGCAAATAAATTTAGGTTCCTTTTTTCAAACTCGCGTGGGTCGTAACCCCTATATGCATGTGACGAGCCTACTGCCAGCACATCATATTTAGCATTCGGATTCCAGTCGCGCATTAGTCTATACTCTTGGCCACCCTTGCGCTGAAATTGTGGGTTCACCCAGCAGGCAACTCTCTTGTCAGATACACGCACATGGTTAATAAGCCAGCTAAGACCAATGTAAAAAATACTCATGAGAGTAAATCCAAGTATCATTTTTATGAGTATCCTTTTCATTTTAGAATTGGAAATAAATAAATTCTACTTCGCCCCAAAACCCAAATAGTACTACCATAGCTGCAAGCAATGCATAACCTGCTAATTTTAAATTGCTATTCAGCTTAGTATCATACACACCACGGCTTAACTTGTGTACAAATGGATCGTAAAGTATGAAACTAAACACTAACAAAATTTTCCAGGCCAGGCCAGGAACACCCAACATGCTCAACTCTCCATCCATGGCACTTTTGCCACTTTCAAAAAAAAGTATTCGGCTGAGTATGGTGACAGCATCGTTTAAATTTTCTGCTCTAAAAAATATCCACCCAATGGTTACTATTTGAAAAATGACTATTGAAAAAATGACTTTTACGAATAGATTTTTGCTGGTAATGAGTTTAGAATAAAAAGGAATTTTGCGAAGAAAATTTTCGATTACCAGATATACCCCATGGAGTGCACCCCATATAACAAAAGTCCAGTTAGCACCATGCCAAAAGCCACTTACAGCAAATACCGCAAGTAAATTTCTATTCATTTTCCACTCGCTTACTCTATTGCCACCAAGCGGTATATACACATAGTCTCTGAACCATGTGCTGAGTGAAATATGCCAACGACCCCAAAACTCCCTTATGCTGGTGGATACATATGGTGTGCTAAAATTTTCCATAAGTCTAAAACCCATAACACGTGCAGCACCTATAGCCATATCGCTATAGCCACTAAAGTCACAATAAATTTGAATAGCAAAAAAGTATGAGCCCAATAGCAACCAAGGCCAGCTCAACTCACCGGGCGATGAGTAAATGGTATCTACAACAGAGGCTATGTTATCAGCAATTACTACTTTCTTAAACAGACCCCATATCATAAATTTCATACCTCTTGAAAAATCGTCATAATTCAGATTATGCTTTTCGTAGAACTGATGCAAGATGTTTTGAGGACGCTCTATAGGGCCTGCCACCAGCTGCGGATAAAACATTACATACAACGAGTATATGCCAAAATTGGGCTCTGCTTTTTGATTACCACGATATACTTCTATAACATAACTTAGGCTTTGAAAGGTGTGAAATGACAGGCCAATGGGAAGAATTACCTTAAGAATATCCACTGAATAATTCCACCCTATGAGTTGTGCAACATGATTAAAATTATCTATAAAAAAATTGCAATACTTAAAAACAAACAGTACGAGGCAAGTGCTTATAATGGAAAGCCACAGGTATCTTTTTTTCTTCTGTCCTGTACTTCGTTCAATCCATATACCTGCAAAATAATCAATAAGAATAGTGACAAAAAGAATAACAATGTAATACGGAATGAAGAACATGTAAAAAATGCAACTGGCCGCAAGCAGCAGTAACCAGCGCCACTTATGTGGCAGCAGGAAATAAAGCACTGTTACCACCGGAAAAAAAATAAGAAACTCGAATGAGTTAAAAAGCATGTTATTCTATGAAATGAATTTTAAGGGTGCTATACTAATGACTACTTAACTAACAACAACTACTTTGTCAGCAGGAGGTGTAAATTTTCCTATACATACATCTGCTATGCCTTGAAGGCCAAAATTACGTACCACCTCCAAATATTCATTCACACTGTCCGGACTAACAGCCACCATAAGACCTCCGCTGGTTTGAGGGTCGCAGAGTGTAAACAGCTGGTTAGCATTCAGTGTGGTGCAGTCCACAGCATAAGCTGCGTAGTTTTTCATGGTCATATCGGGGTATATCATTTTGTCTAAATAAAATGATAGATTAGGCAGCAGAGGTATGTTATTAAAATCAATTTGAGCTGAAAGTCTTTTGCTATCGCACATTTCAAGCAAATGACCAACTAAACCAAAACCCGTAACATCGGTAAGTGCACTAACACCTGACAAGGTTGCAAGCACTTCGCCCACTTTATTTACTGTGCACATATAGCTAAGTGCAGTATTAAAATCTTGCTCTAATACCACACCTCTTTTATGGGCTGTGGTAATTAGTCCAAGACCAAGCGGTTTAGTAATAAATAAAAAATCGCCAGGCTGAGCTGTGTTGTTGCGTTTTAAGTTTTTCTTGTTTACCAAACCATTTACTGCTAAGCCAAAAAAAGGCTCAGCACTGTCCACACTATGTCCACCGGCCAATGGTATGCCAGCCATACGACATATAAAACGCGCACCTTTTATTACTTGTGCAGCTAATTCTGCCGGCAACTTGTCTACAGGCCAGCCTAATATAGCCACGGCCAACACAGGTTTTCCGCCCATGGCATACACATCACTAATGGCGTTAGTAGAGGCTATTCTCCCAAAATCATAAGCATTGTCTACCACCGGCATAAAAAAATCAGTAGTACTTATAAGGCATTGACCATTTTCAAGCTCCATCACTGCTGCATCATCATTATTTGCATTGCCCACCAACAAGTTGGCTGGCATTGGAAAATCATCATTCGTTTTCAGAATATTCTTTAATATAGCTGGTGATATTTTGCAACCACAGCCAGAGCCTCTGCTAAACGTAGTAAGTTTTATCTCTTCTGTTTCCATTTTACTTAATTAATCGCAACAACTCATCTGCCATTTTATTTAAATCTGCTTCCATTCCAAACTCCACAATTTTCGTTTTAGTCATACCTCTCTCTTCCATGTTTTTGCCATAGTTCTTGTCGTAATACTGAAACATTATTTGTACCCAACCTTCCAAATCATTTGCATCTAAATACTCCAAGGCTAATTTCAACCTATCGCCTCCCAGCCGTTTTTCCAGCATTTTAGTTTTGTCTTTTAAATCCGAAATGGGGAAACAACCATACTCTAGTAATATCAATTGCTGTCGCATAGCCATGTCGCGCTCCATTCTTATGGCTGGAGCTTCGCATATTTGTTTGAAAAAAGGAGAGGGAATTTTTACACGACCTATCCAGGTACTTTCATCTTCCAGCCAAATAGTGCCACTATCAAACTGTGCAAGCTGCAAAGCCAATAGATTTTCAAACTGCTCTACACTTGGTTGTGCCAGCTGCCCTAGACTGCCAAAGGCTGAACCCTTGTGATGTGCCAGGCCTTCAAGGTCAATCACATTTGCTTGCATGGTTTTTAAGGTGTGCAACAAGGCTGTTTTGCCAGAGCCTGTTTTGCCGGAAAGCACCATTAAATTTTTGGGGTTAGTAAACTCCTCCAGCACATAATGCCTAAATCTTTTATAGCCGCTTTTGAGCAAGAGCACATCGAAACCGGCCATTTTAAGCAGCCATGCAATAATGTTGCTGCGCAAGCCACCTCGCCAGCAATACACCAATATTCTTTTATCAGGAGCATGCAGCGCGGCTTGGTCTATATAATCGGCAAACTTGTGTCCCACGAGTTGAAATCCCCTTTTTACAGCTGCTTCATGTCCATGTTCTTTATAAGTAAGGCCCACCACATGGCGCTCCTCGTTATTTAAAAGCGGCAAATTTTTAGCACCCGGAATATGTGCATGTTCAAACTCCTTGGGACTGCGCGCATCAAGCAATACTCTATCGCTAATGGTAGCAATATCTTTTACACATTTTATGTCCAATATTGATGGCATGCTCAGGGTTGTTATAACTATGTTTTTATTGGCTATAAGCCACGGTGCAAAATAACTCGTGAATAGAAATAACTAAATAAAAAAAAACCGCCCTCGTTAGGGCGGTTTTTCACTAAACCTTAAACCTATACGGACCACCTTTGGCAATGCCGTATAAAACGAAACACCTGTTTTACTTAGGTAGTAATACAGAGTCAATCACATGAATTACACCATTGCTTTGGTATACATCATATACATTCATATTTGCTGAATTACCTTTTTCATCCATTACAGTAATGTTGTGTTCACCATTCATAGTGAATGTAAGAAAACCACCTTGTACTGTTTGAAGTTTTGCCATTCCCTTTCCTTTTTTTATTTCAGCCACCAATGCATTGAAATCATATTTACCTGCTAATACATGGTAAGTAAGCACGGCAGATAGCTGAGCCTTATTTTCTTGTTTCAATAGCGTTTCCACTGTTCCGGCCGGTAGGTTTTCAAAAGCATCGTTTACCGGGGCAAAAACCGTGAACGGACCTGTACTGGATAGTGTAGCCACCAGTTCTGCAGCTTTCACAGCAGCCACTAGGGTAGTGTGGTCTTCACTATTCACAGCATTTTGAATAATGTTTTGTGAAGGCAACATGGGTTGGCCACCCACTACTGTATTAGATTCCTTCATTTTAGATTGAGCAAAGGTTCCTACTGAAAGGCACACCATGCAGATTGCAATTAATTTTTTCATAATTTTTTTGGTATTGTTTGTTGTTGTTATAGAATCATCTACGCATCAACTTAAATTTTGGATTTTTAAAAACGAAAAAAAAATTACATTTAGTAAAATCTACCATTACCAATGGCTATTAACCATGCGTTATTGAATGAAACAGAAGGAATTACATTTAAGTACCCCTAGCTTCAATATTTTTGACCTCAAATCGTTACTAGTAACATGCCTGCTAAAAAGACCTCTAAGCCCAACTATAAAAAGCGACTTTGGTGGATAGCCATGTCGCCCGCACTGCTGGTGGGTTTGCTCATGCTAACCGCTATGATAAGTGGATTGCCCAATGTGCAAACCCTGTCTAATCCTAAAATAAATTTAGCTACCCAAGTACTTGGTATAGATGGCAAGGCACTGGGTGCTTATTATAAAGAAAACCGTGCAGATATTCGTTACAAGGAATTGCCACAAAGCCTGGTGGATGCACTTTTGGCTACGGAAGACGTGCGATTTAGAGAGCACAGCGGAATGGATTTTAGAGCATTGGCACGCGCTGTATTCAGTGCCGGTAGCGATGGTGGAGCCAGCACACTTACCCAACAGCTGGCCAAAATGCAGTTTACAATGCAGGAGCGCAAGGGCGGCAAAATTTGGCGCGTATGGCAAAAAATACGTGAGTGGATAATTGCCTGCAGACTGGAGCGCTTATATACTAAAGATGAAATAATAGCCCTCTACTTAAATCAATACGACTTCTCTAATCAGGCGGTAGGTATAAAAAGCGCGGCACACATCTATTTCGATTGCAAGCCGGAAGAGTTGAAATTAGAACAAAGTGCCATGCTGGTGGGAATGCTGAAAAACTCCTCATTGTTTAACCCCATGCGGGAGTCACGCGTAGATACAGTGACGCATAGACGTTCGGTAGTACTTAATCAAATGATGAAGTACAACTACATAACCGAGAAGCAATGCGATTCTCTAAAGCAATTGCCCTTAGGTATAAACTTTCAGCGCATGAGTCATGATGAAGGTTTGGCACCCTACTTCCGCGAGGTACTTAAAGGTAAACTAGTAGAAATACTTAATGAAAAAGACAGCAATGGAAAACCCAAACATGTAAAAGCAGATGGCACCCCTTACGACATATATCGCGATGGACTAAAAGTGTACACCACCATAGACCCGGTAATGCAGAAGTATGCAGAGTGGGCTGTGGAAGAGCACCTAAAGAAAGAATTGCAGCCTGCCTTTTTCAAAGATGTGGCGCGCAGAAAAAAAGAAAATTTCCCATTTTATAACGGTATAAGAAAAGAAGATCAGCTGTCCATAATGAAACGTTCCATAATGGAAAGCGACAGGCATAAAATAGATTCAGGCAAACTATGTCCTGACTGCTTAAGACCTGCATTTTATATAGCACGCAAAACAGAAGATGGAGTGAACATTTACTTCTGCGATGATGAGAAGGGCGGCTGCGGCCATACGTGGCATGCCCCCACCGAAGCAGAAATAGAAAAAGAATTTAACACGCCTGTAAAAATGAAGGTGTACACCCACCAAGGCATGAAGGATACTACCATGACACCTATGGATAGTATAAAATACAACAAAACCATACTGCATGCCAGCCTAATGGCTATGGAACCACATAGTGGACACGTAAAAGCATGGGTAGGTGGTATAGATTTTAAGCAATTTAAGTTTGACAATGTGTACCAAAGCGCTCGTCAGGTAGGCTCTACCTTTAAGCCTATAGTATATGCCACTGCTTTAAGAATAGGAGGCAAAAACCCAGGAGATGTAGTAGATGGTAGTCCTATAACATGGGGCAAATGGACACCGAAAAACAGTGGCGGTGGATATGGCTCATACACCATGCGCTGCGCGCTTGCTAACTCTGTAAACACAGTAAGCGCTAGGCTTGCTATGAACTATGGCATAGACAATATTATAAGCCTTGCACGCAGACTTGGCATTAAATCGCATTTAGACCCTGTAGGCCCCATATCGCTTGGTGCAGCCAACATACCGCTGTACGAAATGGTAGGAGCGCTAAGCGCATTTGCCAACAGCGGTGTTTATATAGAACCCACCTTTGTGCTGCGCATAGAAGATAAGAACGGCACGGTGATATATGAAGCAGAACCTAAAGTAGAGCAAGCACTATCGCCCACTGATGCGTATAAAATGATAACCATGATGAAGGCTGTAGTAGATGGCTCGTGCGGCAGTGGCACTGGTGTGCGCCTGCGCGATACACATAAGCCATATGGTGGTATAAAATACCCCACGGCCGGCAAAACAGGTACTACACAGAATAACACCGATGGTTGGTTCATGGGCATAACACCTGATTTAATAACCGGTGTTTGGGTAGGTGCACAAGACCCTACTGTTAGGTTTAGTAGCACTGCCATAGGCCAGGGAGCCAATACAGGTTTGCCCATATATGGCTATTTTATGAAGAAGGTATATGCCGACCCAAGCATAAAAATATCTACCGAGGATTTTGCAAAACCTCAAGGGTTTGAAATAGGCAACACCTCCACTGGTGGTCCTGTAAGCTTTAATATTGATGACGACTCCGGTTTGTTCTTGGAAGAAGTAGATACCACAACGGTAGTAGGCGAAGAAATATTGAAAGAAACCTTGGAAGAAATCGAAGCGGATGGGGGAGAAGAAATTCCTGATAAAGACAATTAAAAAACGCATTCGCTTATTTAAAAAATGAGAGGTCTATAGAAATTATATAGGCCTCTTTTAGTTTACCACCATAGACATTAATTTTTAATTCGCAGCAGATACTTATTTGCCATTGCATTAAGCTCAGTAGCCACCTTGGCAGTATAAATGAGCACTACAAAAACCAATGAAAATATACTGCCTTTAATAATAATAGTAATGAAGGGCGAACCTGCTACACTTGGCCACCATGCTATAGCTAAAGCCAAAATCAAAGCAAGGCCTACCTTTAGAAAAGCCATATCGTATGGCTGCATACCAAATTTTTTCCAAATGAAAATATAACGTAAAAGATTAAACAAAAAATAGGTAATACACATAGCCAAAGCAGAACCTACTATACCGTACAAAGGAATTAACCAAAGATTAGTAAGCACTGTTACCACTACCAGTAGTAACATAAAATAAGTATCGTATCTGAAATACTTAGATGTGCCTATAATGATACCATTGGCTCCTGTAGCCATATCTATCAGGTATCCCAAACCAACTAAAAGTATTACATACTTGCCCTGACTATATGCCGCAGGCATTATTTCCATTACCTCATCTATACACAGAAAAATTCCGCCCAACATGTAAACACCAAAAATGAATTGATTGAGACATGTTTTGTGATACACTGTTTTAATGTTTTGCAAATCATTGTTCTTCCAGGAGTCGGCTATAACAGGAGCGGCTATGCGCACAATAGAGCGTGCGGGAATGTGTATAATGCTTCCGAAATATGTAGCAATAGCAAAAACACCTGCAGCACTTAGGCCCAACTTGTCGTTTACAAGTACTTTGTCTATACTGGAAATAATTAAAGTGCTAAGGCCTGTGATGATAGAATAAATGGCCACACTGCGCATTTCCTTTCTCAATGTAGGAGTAAGGTAGGTTGTATCGCGCTTTATATGCAACTCATTTTTATGCCAAAGATGTATGCCAAGTAGTATGGCTATGCTGCAAAATGATGCACAATAAATACCAAGAAAAAAACTGAACGAAATGGTGCCTAAAAACAAGAACAATGCAGCTACAAGAATTACCACGCGCAACAGCACCTCCTTAATAAAAACTCCTGCCACGGTGAGATAAACAGAGCGGCTATACGAATCGAAAATATTAAAAATAGCCCAAAAAAATGTGAGTGGTACCAGATAAATAATTTCATCAGCAAACAAACGCGACTTCTCATAATTGCGCGCTACTAGACTATCTTTAAAAATAAAAAAGAGAATTAAAAAACCAACAAAACCAAGCAGTGTGACTATGAGAGGATAATAAAGAAATCCGTGATGATTTTTTTCGGCATTGCGAAAGTGAGGAAACATGCGAGATATAACACCTGCCATGCCCAAATTGCTCAATGAACCTGTAACAATGCTTATAGATATAAGCAAGTTGAGCAAGCCATTTTGCTCAGTACTGAGCAATTTAATATTTACAAAAGCCACAGTAATAAAACCAAGCGCTGCACCTATGTAAGACATAAGTGCATTCATACCTGCTTGTTTTACTACTATACCCACTTTACTGATATTAATGTGATTTTAAAAAAAATAAGATAACATCTAAACTCCTTACTGCAACAAATCATTTTGCAACGGTGTTCCACTCTTTATGTCTTTGGCCGCTCTTTTGCCCACCACCGAGTCCCAATACTTTGGGGCCAAACCCAAAGCCGGGCGAATTATTTTTAAGTTAGTTTCATTGAGCACTTCTCCCGCAGCTATGTCTTTAGATACATAGATAGATCGCTTGTACAACAAGCTCTTTTTCTCAACATCCTGTACATTCAATTGAATTTTGCCAAGCGCCTGATATGCTCTTTCTGTTTCCTCCACCAACATTTTTAGTTCGTGAGGTTCCATGCTAAAAGCGCTGTCCACGCCACCTTCTGCTCTGCTAAGAGTAAAATGTTTTTCAATAACTCTAACTCCCAATGCTACACTCGCTACCGATACACCAATACCCATTGTATGGTCTGACAAACCAATTTCGCACTTGAATTTTTCCCTCATAAAAGGAATAGTGTTTAGGTTAGTATTTTCTGCCGTAGCCGGATAAGTGCTTGTGCACTTGAGCAAAATAATTTCTTTGCAACCCGCCTTGCGTAGCACCTCCACACTTTCCTCTACATCTTCCAAAGTAGCCACGCCAGTGCTCATTATTACAGGTTTGCCTGTAGCCGCTACCTTTTTTAGCAATGGGTGATGTGTGTTTTCAAAAGAGGCTATTTTATACAAAGGCACATTTAACGACTCTAAAAAATCCACTGCGCTCTCATCAAAAGGCGAACTAAAAGCGAGCATACCTAACTCCATTGCCCTATCAAAAATGGGCTTATGCCACTCCCAAGGTGTATAGGCCTTGCTATACAAATCGTACAATTCCTCGCCATTCCAAAGAGAATTTTTATCTTCAATTGTGTAAGCTCCGCGCATAGTAATAGTGTCAGCAGTGTAAGTTTGCAACTTTAGTGCATGTGCACCGCTGGCAGCAGCAGCCTCCACTATATCCAATGCCCGCTGCAGAGATTGGTTGTGGTTGCCGCTCATTTCGGCTATTACAAATGGTTTGGTGAGCGATGTGAGGAATGACATATGATTAAATACAGTATGCTAAAAATTATTGAATTAAGACAACATTAATTATAAAACCGAGCAGTTAAAATATTTTTTTAAAAGTTATCAATTTATCTGTTGCGCTGTCTGCTATAAACCCGCTGGTTTCAAACGCCTTTTTCGATGCAATATTTTCAGGTTTTACCAACGCCTCTATTTCATTTATTCCCACACGGTTTGCAAACAAATACTGCACTGCCTTTTGCACAATTGTTTTAGACAAGCCTTTACCACGATGCGTTTTTGCAATAGAGTAATTGACCAAGGCTACTCCGTTATTCAAATCAAATCTCAGTTGTCCGACCGGGTCTTCCTTATCTAAAAAAAGTAAGAAAATATTTTTATCAGAATTGACTTTTGCAGAAAACCAATTTACATGATCAGTATACTCTATTGGTTTTTGGTTGAATGAATTTTGTCTTACTTCCGGATCATTGGCCCAATGGTAATATAAGTCCACATCATCCGCAGTGGCTAGTCGCATAGACAGTTGGCTTGCACAAAGTTGTTTCAAATGTGCTCTTAATCTTTCAGGAGATTTACCATCAATCCATTCATGCTGTTGTTGCAGTTGAATATTAAATTCATCTGTTCTTTGGAGTATTTCCTTCAATGAATTTTTGGAGTTATCCATATTCAACTCAACCATATTACCCAAACTTACAGCGGCATTTTGGTTTAAGATTCCTTGCAATATCCCCTTCTGATTCTCAGCAGTATAGCCCGTTAAAAGACCAATACCGACAGCACAACACTCCAGCGATATACTGCTGCCCGGGCAAATGGCCACCTCGCAATGGCGCAATAGTGCAGCCAATTCAGAAGCTGTCAAATTAAAATGCAAGAGGATTTTTTCAGATTGCTTTTCGCTCAAATCTTTCAGCCCAGGCAAATGAGGATTTATATCACTCACCATCAAATGCACTTCCTTTACCTGATCTATTTGCAACAACACTTGAGCAAATTTTAGTGTAAGGTTGTGCTCATCGGCCGCCCCCATACTTACAAATACTTTGGAAACATTAGTGATTGGCTTGTGCGATTTTTCCCTTATTAAAAATGGCTCGCGCAACAAAACATACTTTAGCCCAAGCAATAATTTGGTGTATGACTCACAATCATAGTCGCTTTCCTTAACACCTTCTGCATGGTTTATTACTACATCGGCCACAT
>JANOXJ010000225.1:0-32483 GCA_031418455.1 Flavobacteriales bacterium
ATTTCCTTTCCATCAGCATCTACCAAACATGGTTGCACGCCCGGCATAGGCAAACCGGCATGGGCAGGTTTAGACTCGGTAATACCACTCAATGAGGTAAGCATAATGCCACCCGTTTCTGTTTGCCACCATGTGTCCACAATGGGGCAATTTCCTTTACCTATTTTATCGTGATACCAGTGCCAAGCCTCTTCATTGATAGGTTCGCCTACACTGCCCAGCGTTTTTAATGATTTAAGACTATAAGGCTCCACAAACTGATCGCCACATGCCATAAGCGAGCGAATAGCTGTAGGTGCAGTATAAAAAATTGACACCTTGTGTTTATCTATCACTTGCCAAAACCTGCCGGCATTTGGGTAGGTAGGAATGCCCTCGAACATAAGTGTGGTAGCACCATTGAGCAAAGGCCCATATAAAATGTAAGAATGTCCAGTAACCCAACCTATATCGGCCGAGCACCAAAAAATATCTGAATCATTGTATTGAAAAACATTTGTAAATGAATAACCTGCATAAACCATGTAACCGCCACATGTATGCACCACTCCTTTTGGTTTACCTGTGCTGCCAGAGGTGTATAATATAAAAAGAGGATCTTCGCTTTGCATAATTTCCGGTACACACACATCATTCACTTGCGCGGCCATGTCGTGCATCCATAGGTCTCTTCCATGTACCATTGTTACAGACAGGTGGCATCTATCTATTACCAACACAAGCTTTATACTTTCACAATTTTGCACAGCTTCATCTACTGTTGATTTTACAGCTATTTCCTTTGCGCCTCTTCGCATAGCATCGGTAGTAATTACAAAGGCGCATTGCGAATCATTTATTCTGTCGGCAATAGCATTGGCACTAAAGCCGGCAAAAACTACCGAATGCACAGCACCTATGCGAGCGCAGGCAAGCACTGCATAGGCCACATCAGGTATCATGGGCATGTATATACATATCCTATCGCCTTTTTGTACACCCATAGCTTTAAGCACATTGGCCATCGTGCACACTTTGCTTAGCAATTGCTTATAGGTAATGTATTCCGATGGCTCGCTGGGTTCATTGGCCTCCCAAATTATAGCAGCCTTATCAGGAGTAGTGGCAGCATGTCTGTCCAGGCAGTTTACAGTAATATTTAATTCGCCACCGTCAAACCATTTTACCAATGGCTCAGCAAAATTCCATTTTAAAGTTGTATGCCACGGTTTAGTCCAAATAAAATTTGAAGCTATATCATTCCAAAATTCTTCAGGCTCCGCAACACTTTTAGCATAAGCTGCTTCATACTGTTGCTTCGATTTAATTCTGTACGACATAGAATATGAATTTGATTTTTTTAAGGGTGTTAAATAAAAGACCCTTGGTTCATAAATGCTCTTTTAGCACGGTGAATGTATAAAATGTAACCAAGTAAATTACCACCATGATAAAATTCACCGCAAAAATTGGGCAAGTATATTTCACCATGGCGTTTGTGATATTGATTGTATTGTCTGGTTGTGATACGCACCCCAGCTACACCGCCACTGAAGGTGGTCTTTATAAAAAACTAAATAAGTTTGGCGATTGCGAGCCTGCGTTAAAAGATGCTGAATTTTTTATAATGGAAGTGAGCTATAAAAAATACAATGGGCCAGATACAGGTTATCACTTTCAACTGCATCACAGCCGATTAATAGCGCCCCTAAATAATGCCATACCCAGCGAAGAAGGAATAGGCGCTGTATTGATGAAAGAATTAGAAACCATGCACTGTGGCGATAACATTGCTTACATAGTGCCCTTTAGCGAAATAGACAACAGCTACATAAGTGCATATGCAGGCAATGATATGTATAGTCTGGAACAAGAAATAGAACTCAATTTAGAATTGGTAAAAACCTTTACAAGACAAGGCTATCTGGATTATTTAATGTGGGCAGGGCAGCAGGGAGAGTTGGAAGAAACAGAAGCAATAGAATTGTTTTTGATGAATGATGGAGACAAAGAATTTGAAAAACACGGCACATGTTACATTGACTATACAATAAAAAACGAAGGCGACAGTGTAAAAGCCGGCAGAGAAATTTCGATAGAGTACACCACGCATTTGCTCAACGAAAAATCGTTGGATAGCACTACCACCATGCGCTTTCCATTTGGCCGGCCTGGGCAAATAATAGGCGGCTTGCAATACGGATTAAGTTGGTTAAAAGAAGGCGAGCAGGCGCGCATATACCTGCCCTCTGCCCTTGCTTTTGGGCAAGATGGAAGTAGCACCGGCATAGTACCACGCAATACACCTATCTATTTTGACGTTAAGGTAACCGAAGTAAATACCGAAGAAGAAAATGGCCAAAAAGCCCAACCAAAATAGAATTTTTACGTAAACACAGGCACTTCATCTACCCTACCATTGAAGAAACTTGTATACATATGGCTCTTTTTACTGCTCTGCTTTAATGCGCAGGGGCAAGACAATCTGGGCATTGCCGGCAGTACCCGAGCACCTGTGAATACAGTTCTTACCAATCCTTCTTCCATTGTAGACTCAAGAGCATTTATCGACATTAACCTAGTAGGTTTTGGTATTTTTGCACGCAACAATTTTGCTTATCTGGATGGCAAAACATTTTCAGTGGCCAGCGTAAAGCAAATAGAAGCGCCATTGTACAACAGAAAAAGTGCACCCTACAATGCATATGCCGATGTAATAGCACACGGCCCAAGTGCCACCTTTGCAGTAAAACAACATGCTTTTGGTTTATACACGGCAGCCCGTGTGGTGGCCGATGTTAGAGGTATATCAGAAAATTTTGGTTATTACATCACCGAAGGATTTCAATACCGCGAGCAAATGGGCACGCAACAAAATGTAAAAAATTTAAGAGCCAACGCCCTAGGTTGGGCCGAGGTGGGAATAAACTACGGAACCATATTGGCCAGAAGCGGCAATGCCATATTACAAGGTGGCGTAACAGTAAAACGCTTATTAGGTGTAGGTGGTGTTGGTCTTAGATTAGACAATTGGAATTACACAGTGCAAGACAGCAGCACCATACAAACTCAAATATTCCAAGGCGAATATGGTTTTAACGACCCCACACAAGGAGGTATAAAACCGCAAGGCAAAGGATGGGGATTTGACTTAGGATTTACCTACAAAATGCGTAAGAGCAGCAGCCAAGGCTATATACCGCATAGCCCTTGTACTGACGGTGACTACCTATACCGCATTGGAGTATCGCTATTAGATGTAGGTAAAATAAATTTCAACGGCCCTTTTTACAGAAATGTATTTAACCAAAATGAGGGAAGCGAATGGAACGATTTTCAAGGTACCACTGCCGATGGCGTAAGTGATTTAGATAGCCTCATCAACAGCAATTTTAATCTTGCACAACAAAATGGAAAAGATGGCAAATTCAAAATGAAATTGCCCACTGCCCTATCCATACAAGGAGACTATAATCTGGGCCACAATTTTTATTTGTACGGAGTGCTTACCTATGGCCTACCCAGACTTAATAGCCTAGGCGTGCAACGTGCATCCTATTTGGGCATAGCACCACGCTGGGAAATAAAACGTTTTGAAGCATCGCTACCCATATCTATGTACGAGTGGAAACAGCCGCAGTTTGGATTTGCTATGCGCCTCAACAGCATAATAATAGGAAGCGATAACCTATTGGGTATGCTCTTTAATCAAAATATATACGGTGCTGATATTTATTTCAATTTGAAGTACACCATATTCCGCCATGGGAAATGCAAAACTAAAACGAGCAAACCAAAGGCTACCAAAAAACGCAGTGGCCACGATGCATTGCCTTGCCCCTCTTGGTAGTATTCTATTGGGCATCTACGTTATTACTTATTTAAGAAAGGCTATAAAAAAACCACAGTGCAACGACCATGGTTTTCTAATCAATCAATAAACTGCTTTTCAATTTCCATTAGGAGCGCCAGTAGGTGCTTTTTGGGGAGCGTTGTCTTGCGCTGCCTGAGGGTCAGGTTTTACATTTCCTTTTATTCGAATAATCTTTACCGGTTCATTTGTGGCATTGGAAGTAACAGTAACAGATTTGTCAAAAGGGCCTACGCGCGATGTATCATATTTTAGGGTAATAATAGAAGTTTCTCCTGGCATTATGGGATTATTGGGGCATTTAGGTGTAGTGCAACCACAACTTTTCTTACAGTCAGAAATAATTAATGGTTCGTTGCCAGTATTGGTAACTGCAAAGTTGCACGTTCCATCACTCTTAAACTCAATAGTGCCAAAATCGTGGACATCCTTGTCCAAAGTAAGTACAGGGCCACTTGTAAGTTGAACAGCTTTTTGAGCTTGAACAAGCATGCTTGCAGCTAAAGCGAATAGGACAAATAAATTTTTCATTGGAGTATAATTTTTAAAAGATTAAAGAAATAATTTTTTACTAAAAGTGAACTCAATCAGTTCCCTTCTGTAACGCAAATAATTCCCTCAATAGTTGCATGAAAATGATCCTTTAACTTTGATATAAATGCTTTAACAAGCCATTCTAAAATGAAATGTTATGGCTTAACATTTCATTTGGATACCATCAAAAAAAAGCCATCTCAGAATTGAGATGGCTTTAGTAAAATATGTTTTTAATACCGGCTTATTTCTGCACTACCAGCGTATGCACCTCGCGCTTGCCAGCATGGGTAAGCACTACATTGTAATTGCCGTTAGCCAAACTTTGTGTTATTGTGAGTCTATTATTAGCAAGGCTGCCGGTAATAGTTTGCGTATAAACAATGCGGCCGGCTGCATCTATAATATCTAGATTGGCAACAGTATCTTTAAAGTCTATTGCGTTTTTGAATTGCAAATGAAATAGGTCTTTGTTTAAAGGGTTAGGAAATACATCCCAAACTGTAGCACTTGATGCCACCTTATCTTCTAAATCATTAGCTGCTTGATTTGCATTGACTACTACACCTCCAAATTGGCAAGAACCATCATTATAAGTAGCATGTGAATTATAGTTAGTGGCAGAGTTAGAGGTACATCCAAAAGTTTCAGCATCATCGGTAGAGAAAGTTAAGCCATAAGCATTCCATGCCTGTTGCGGACTTGTCCAGCCTTGCAAATTAAGCGTGCCTGTAACTGTGCCTGTAGTGGTGAACTGTGCAAGCAGAATAAGTTGATTGGCAGGTGCTACACATTCAGCATCGGTAGGCAATAGGAACCAACCACCATTGCTGGTGCTAATAGAATTGCCAGAGTTAAACTGCTCAAAATTTAAACCCAACTCCCACATACCATTATTAGTGCTGGAGGTATACCCCAGAGTAATGTAAGAGTCGTAAACAAGTGTTGGGCTGGCAGCCACCACAGCATCATTTATACCCATAGCACTATTGGCACCAAGCGGATGCTGATAGAATGGAGCGGTGCTCTGAATATTTAAAGGATGCGCAGCATTGCCGAACACCACGTGCAAAGAATGCTGAGCACTTGGCATTTGGGCAAATAGCCTGTAAGTGCTGCCTTGCACAGCATTGTTGTTATCTATCTTTTGCACTATCAATTGTGCCTCGTTTGCTAACGAACACAGCGCAAAGGTTTGCACCAGAAAAATGGCAATTACTTTTTTCATTTTATTATTTGTAATAGAAGAGAGTGAAACTAAACAACATAGCCAAATATAAATACATCTAACAATAATCAAATGATTTTTTCCCTGAAATTTCCATACGATTTCCGTTAAAAAGTAGAATCCTAGAAACAATTGAAAAAACAATTTGTAATCAGACATTTTTTGCCCACCTTTCACCCCAAACAAAATCCAAAACCTATGGCCTTTCCTTCTGATTTAGAAATTGCACAAGCATGCAAGATGAAGCACATCAATGAAATTGCTTCACGCCTAAATATATCTATAGATGATTTAGAACATTATGGCAAGTACAAAGCCAAGCTACCTCTTAATTTAATAGACGAAAACAAGGTACAGAAAAGCAAACTCATATTGGTATCGGCCATTACACCAACACCTGCAGGCGAGGGCAAAACTACCACCTCTATAGGCGTAACAGAGGGGCTAAATAAGATAGGTAAAAATGCAGTAGTTGTGCTACGCGAACCATCGCTTGGGCCGGTATTTGGTATAAAAGGTGGTGCAGCCGGAGGAGGTTACTCGCAAGTAGTGCCAATGGAAGACATCAATCTGCACTTCACAGGTGATTTTTCTGCCATAGAAAAAGCCAACAATCTTTTGGCTGCTCTTATTGACAACAACTTACAAAACAAGCAAAACAACTTGGGTTTGGACCCAAGGCAGATATACTGGAAGCGCGTAATGGATATGAACGACCGCTCGCTGCGCAACCTAACTATAGGCCTTGGCGGCACTGCCAATGGCATACCGCGCCAAGATGGATTTAATATTACTCCCGCAAGCGAAGTAATGGCTATACTCTGCATGAGTAAAAGCATAGAAGACCTGAAAACAAAACTTGGAAACATTTTCGTAGGTTTTACATATGACAAAAGACCGATTTATGCCCGCGATTTAAAAGCACAAGGTGCCATGGCCTTGTTGCTTAAAGATGCTATAAAACCCAACCTGGTGCAAACACTGGAGGGCAACCCAGCCATAATACATGGCGGCCCATTTGCTAACATAGCCCAAGGCACTAACACCATTATAGCCACCAAAATGGGATTAACCATGTGCGACTATGCCGTAACAGAGGCAGGTTTTGGTGCTGATCTGGGTGCTGAGAAATTTATGAATATAAAATGTGGTTATGGCAATTTGAAACCAAATGCTATGGTGCTTGTAGCCACTATACGAGCGCTGCGCCACCATGGCGGTGCCAAAAAAGAAGAGTACAATACTGCATCGATGGAGCGTGTGCAAAAAGGATTTGAAAACCTGGAAAAGCATATTGAAAACTGCAGAAAATTTGGGTTGAATCCTGTGGTAGCCATCAATCATTTTCCTACAGATACTGATGAAGAAATAAACTATGTGATAGAAAAATGCGCTGCTATGGGCACCAAAGCTGTGGTAAGCATGGGATTTGCCAACGGTGGCGAAGGCACCAAAAACCTAGCACAAGCGGTGGTAGACGAAATAGAATCGGGCAAGAATAATTTTAAACCCTTGTATGACTGGAATAGCAGCGTAAAAGAAAAGATAAGCACTATAGCTAAAGAAATATATGGAGCTGATGATGTGCAATACACCAAGGAAGCTGAAAGCGATTTAAAAACGATAGATAAATTAGGACTAGCTGCATTGCCAATATGCATGGCCAAAACACAAAAAAGTTTTAGCGATGACGAAAGTAAAATAGGCAGGCCACGTGGATTTAAAGTTACTGTGCGTGAATTTGAATTTGCAGTAGGTGCCGGATTTATAATACCCATATTGGGCGAAATGATGCGCATGCCAGGCCTACCTGTAGTGCCTGCAAGCGAGGGCATGGACATAGACAACAACGGTGTGGTTACAGGTTTGTCTTAATAAAAAACAAGTAACCTGCGCTAAGCAATGGAGCCGTTAAAAAATATGTTTAGCGATGTTTTGATGAAAGACATTGCTGATAGATTTATATCCCATTATCCGCCATTTGATAAAAATAAATTCTTAGCTCAATTTAAAAACAATGAGTGGAAACACGCTGAATTGAAAGAGCGTGTGAGACTCACCGCTGAGGCTATACATGATGTTTTGGATATGCCATATGCCGCTGCAATTAAAATACTCATAGCAGTAGCAAAGGATTTTAATGTAGGATTTGTAGGCATTATTTTTCCCGAATATGTATTGCTCCATGGGCTTAATCATTGGGACATTTCCATGCGCGCACTTAAAGAATTTACAAAGAGCAGCACATCAGAATTTGCTATAAGGCCTTTTATAATGAAGGATAAAACAAAGGCCATGCGCACTTTATTGTTGTGGAGCAAAGACCCCAACCATCATGTAAGACGGCTTAGCAGCGAAGGCTGCAGGCCACGGCTGCCGTGGGGTATGCAACTTACTGAGTTTGTGCACGACCCTGCTCCCATACTGCCAGTGCTGGAAAATTTGAAAAATGATTCTGAATTGTATGTGCGCAAAAGCGTAGCCAATAACTTAAACGATATTTCAAAAGATCATCCTGATTTGGCCTTGGCCATTGCCAAAAAATGGATTGGAAAATCGGAACATACTGACTGGATAATAAACCATGCGCTCCGCGGCTTACTTAAGAAAGGTAATAAGGAGGCATTAGTTCTCTTTGGACATAGTAATGCTGATAAATGGAAAGTGAATGCGCTAAAACTAGCCTCTAAAACTATTGCTATAGGCGATGCAATGGAGTTTTCGTTTAGTGTATGGAACGAGAGCAACAGTGCAGAAAAATGCCGAATTGAATACGCGATAGATTATGTGAAAAACAATGGAAAAACTTCGCGCAAGATTTTTCATTTTGCAAAAAAAGAATTGAAGCCGGGGCCACATAATTTTAAAACAAAACAACGGTTTCAAGACTTTACCACGCGCAAGCATTATGCAGGGCAGCATACTATTTCACTACTTATAAATGGCGAGGAAAAAGCTTCAGTCTCTTTTATTCTTTCCAACTAAATCCTGTCCAAAGCATTTAAAATAATATTAGCCGCTTTCTCTAATTCCTCCATAGATATAGTAAGCGGAGGTGCTATTCTAAACGAGGCCGAACACGACAAAAACCAAAAGCTGATAAGCCCCTGTTGCATACAATTTTCCACCACGCTCTGCACAGCATCTGCATTTTCTAAATCTACAGCAAAAAAAAGTCCGCGCTGCCGCACCTCTTTCACTGCCTTATGAGTGCGCAATTTTTCGGCCATCCATTGTCCTTTGGCTTCCACATTTTTTACTAAATCATCTTTTTGAAAAACCTCCAGCGTAGCCGCCACCGCTGCACAAATAACAGGGTGCGCAGCAAAAGTGCTAATGTGGCCCAGCATAGGGTCGGTAGTAAACTGCTGCATATGCGCGCCTGATGCTACAAGGCAACCTACAGGCATGCCACCTGCAAGTGCTTTACCAAGAGTGAGTATGTCTGGCACCATACCAAATTGTTCAAATGCAAACATGGAACCTGTGCGGCCCATGCCCGCCTGTATTTCGTCTAAGATTAATAGCGCGCCTACTTCAGTGCATTTATTGCGCAGTGCCTGCATGTATTCTACCGAAGGAATTCGTATGCCTGCATCGCCCTGAATAGTTTCTGCAATGACACAGGCAGTGTGCTCATCTATTTGTGCTAAATCATTTAAATTATTAAACTCAATAAAGTGCACATTGGGGAGCAAAGGTCTAAACATGCCTTTCTTAACCTCATTGCCACTAACACTTAGTGCACCATGTGTGCTGCCATGGTATGCACCGCGCATGGATATTATTTTAGATTTTCCTGTAACACGTTTTGCCAGTTTGAGCGCAGCTTCAATAGCCTCTGTGCCGCTGTTTACAAAATAGCAAGTGTCTAAAGATGGTGGCAGCAATTCGGTAAGGAGTTTGGCTGCCTTTATTTGCGACTGCTGCACATACTCTCCATACACCATTACGTGCATGTGCTTGTCCAACTGTTCTTTTATGGCATTTATTACATGCCTGTTGCCATGGCCTATGTTGCTCACTCCTACTCCACTTATCATGTCCATGTATGCCTTGCCAGATGGGTCGTATAAGTAAATACCCTCAGCGCGGGTTATTTCCATGGCAAATGGAAACATGGTAGTTTGCGCAAGATGATTTTTTAAGAAAATAGAATTTTGATTCACAGACAAACTCTTTAATAAATATTCGCTCAATATTAAAGACTACTCAGGTTAAATAGCACAACCCTGCACTAGATTATTTCATTTCCATAATTTCTATGGCATCCCACTCAGTAGGAATTTCGGTACTTGACAGCTCAAGCGACTTTTGATAATAATATGCAATGAGCAAATCATTTTCGCTTAGCTGAGCCAACTTGCCAAATTCTACAGCGGCTTTTCCAAATTCCTTAGTGCAGTAAAGCTCTAAAGCGTGGTGGTAAGGTTGCAATATTTCTGTCTTCTTAGTGCGCTCTTCGTCAGAATCTGATTGGAAACATTCATACAAACCCACATCTTGTTTTTTACCTTTAAGCATAACTCTGCCCACGTATCTTGTAAGGCCAGGTGTTATATTTTTTAATTCTATTATTACCGCTTCGCTCATAAGTATACTTACACCAAAGTGCTTGGTAAGACCCTCTATGCGCGCGGCCACATTTACAGTGTCTGACACAATACCAGTATCCATACTTACTGTATTGCCCATAATGCCTATTATAACCTCGCCCGTATGCAGGCCTATACCCGCCTTAATGTTTACATGGCCAAGTTTTTTTGTTTGTACTTTATAGCCGCGCATAAAGGTTTGAATATCTATAGCAGCCTCCAGTGCATCGTCAGGTTTATCAAAAAATGCAAGAACACCATCGCCAAGCAATTGATTTACCATGCCTTTGTGTTTTGCTATCACACCTGTTACTTGCTCCAGATATTCGCTCAAAAACAAGAAATTTTCCTCGGCAGTAAACTGTTCTGCAAGGGAGGTGTAAGAGCGAATGTCAGCAAACAACACAGTAAGATTTTCGATACGGTGGTCGCCAAGTTTTACATCTAAAATAGAAGTATGACCTAAGAAACGCAAATACTCTTTTGGAGTAAACCTGCTATATGCTTCGGTAAGCAGAAGCTGATTATTAAGGGATTGTTCCAGATTGCGATAGAGCAATGCATTGTCTAACGAAACGGCAATTTGAGCACAAAGGATCTTAAGCACGTTTACCCGTTCCATGGTAAATGCATGCGAAATTAAATTATTTTCCAAATAAACTACTCCTCTGAAAACACCTTGATGCAAGAACGGAATACATAAAATTGATTTGGTTTTTAGATTCTTTATATGCTCATCATTCTTAAATCTTTGGTCCAATCCGGCATTGTCAAGCAACACCACCTCCAACGTCCTGTAAGCATACTGTATAATGGACTGCGCCACATCATGGCATTCTTCCAATGGTATGTCATTCAGCAATTCTGCTTCTTCCCAATTAGCTTTTTTAGAAGCTGTTACTTTTAATTCGCCATTAGATTCGGTAATAAGGAAACCAATGTGCGCACCTGCATTTTCCACCACTATGGAAATCATGACAGGCAATAATTTATTCAATACTATTTCGCCAGAGATAGCAGTAGATGCCTTAATAAGAGAAACTAAATCCAGTCCGCTTTTTACAGAAAAACTTGCAGATTCAACACCCAACTCTTCCTTGGTATCCATGGCACTTCTGAACAAAGTAGTTTCCAAGAAATCATATTGCTGCCTCATGCGCTGCACTTTAGCCAGCGCACCCCATCTTTCATAAAGGTGCATGCTCTCCATTAAGTATACCGATGCTACTTTTTGCTTATTAGCATTGTGATAATGCACCGCAAGCATTTCCTTAGATATGGCTTGCAAATGAATGAAACCTTTTTGTTCTAAAGAAGGCAATAATTCTTCCAAATCATTTATAACATCATTGCTATTTGCTTCAAAAGATAATTCTAATACATTCATAAAACTAAAAAACAACTCATAATTAACGGCACCTTTTTTCGCTCTATTCTTTAATACATTACAATTCGCATTAAGAATACCTCTCATTTTTCTCTTGTCTAAAAATGAGAGTGAGTCGTAAATTTTTACTATGCATAGTCCTTGGTAAATGGCAAAGTCGACATAATGAAAAGTACCATTGATGAAGTGGCTACATTTGTTGCCTTCCAGTATATAGTTAACTATTTCTTCCTTGTGCTTATCCAATAAAAAATGTGCCTGATATATGCCAGAATACAATACTGCTAGATTGGTAAAAGCCAAATCCTTTTTAAATGTGGAAATGCTTTCGTGCAGAATTTGAATTTCGTTTTCATTATTTGTATTCTCATCATTCTTGCCGCTGAGCTCGCGCAAAACATTGTAGCGGCTAACTATAAGGCCAGAGGCAAAATGATTATTGAAAGATTTAAGTTGCTCTATATGACCTTGAGTTTCCTTGAGAACCTCTGCTATAGAATGCCCTAGGGCACATCTATAACTGAAAATGGCAAAATAATTTAACCCCAAATACAGTTTATCACCCGAAGCCAAGGCCATTTTAGCAAGCTTATAAAAGGCATCCAGATATGTTTTTACATCCACTCTCAGGTGCGAAATAAAATTCAGTTTTACAAACCGTAGTTTATGAAGTGGAAATGGATTACCAAACTCATTATTGAGTTTTTCTCCCATTTCGGCCATTCTAAAAGCAATATCCACATTGCCAAATAGCGTATTCATAATCATACCATAGCCAGTATAGCCCATGGCTGAGGATGGTGTATTGCCGTGTCTTAATGACATGCGCACTTCAAAAAGTATGAGCCATGCAAATAAACTTTGGTCAGACAGGTAAATAGAAGGGCCTGCTTCCAGCAACAGTTCAGCAAGTTTTATTTGATCGGCACTTTTGCACCTTGGGGCATGTACAACCTCATCTATCTCTTTGTCGCGCAAGCCCCATTTTATTTCTATCAGGTTTCCTATTATCCTTAGCCTAGTTTCCAGCGCTAACCGTGGAATATTTATATGAAATTGTTTTAATGCCTCAGCTACAGTTTCTTTTACCTCTTTATGATTTCCCAAAGCTGAATGCATATCTACATAAGCTCTGTACACAAGTAATTTGTCCATGCGACAAGTGCTGTGCTTAAGCAACTGCTGATATACTTGGTCTGCAGTGGTGGTATTGCCAAGCAAGTAATTGCATTGCGCTACCTCGTGATAGAGCCCCTTCCACAAATAATTTTGATTAAACATAGAAGCAGCATCTAACATGCTTACACCGCTGGTAGCATGCTCAAGGGCGTATACATATGCCTTCGCATTACGTGCTTTTCTGGCAGCATGCAAGTTCAATGCTGCCAACTCCATTCTTTCCTCTTGCGATTTTATAAGCCTTTTGGCTTTGTTCAAATGGTTGCAAATGGTAAATATTTCATCGTTTCTTATTTCTTCATTTGAGTGTCTGCTAAGATTTTGGCCAAGCGTAAGATGCACCTGCTGACAGTCGTCTTTCGAAATCATTTGATAAGCAGCCTGCTGCACCTTGTCATGCAAAAATCTAAAGCCAGCATTTACAGCGCCATAGTTGGGGTGATTGGGCAGATAAAATGTTTCTTCCAACAAAGTTCTATCAGAAAGAACAATATAATTATCATCTTTATTTATTACCAAGCCTTGTTCTATGGCCTGATTAAGGCTAATGACATAATCTATGTTGGCAATAATGGCAAGGGCCTTAAGAGTAAATTCGTTGCCTATACAAGAGGCAAGCTGTAGTACATGTTGACATTCGCCACTCAAACGTTGAATTTTAGACACCATCAGAGTTACTACATTGTCAGTAATATCTAATGCCTTAATTTCTTCTATTCTCCATTTCCAAATCGCATCATTTGCGTCAAAATAGATGAGGCCATTATCACATAAATTTCTTAATGTTTGGGTAAGGAAAAACGGATTGCCTTCCGTTTTTGAAATAAGCAACTGGGCTAATTCATAGGTATTATCGTAGGGCAATTTAAATGTATCGGCCAACATGGAGCGCACATTCTGCAGTTCCAAATTAGACAATACAATTTTTTTCACATCGAATACCTCCGATATTTTTTGCAAGGCTAGTGCTAAAGGATGGCCGGGCTCTACATCATTACTTCTATAGCTGCCTATTATGCAAAGACAAGAGGGGTCAGAGTCTGTTAGTAGTAATTCCAGCAAGTTAATAGATGCTACATCGGCCCATTGCATGTCATCTAAAAACAGAACTAAAGGAACATCAGGTGTGGCCACTGTTTTTACAAATGTCACAAGAGTTTGTAAAAATCGATTGGACGATTCCTCTGGCAGAAGGAGTGATGGCGGTGGGTGCAAACCAATCACCTTTTCAAAATCAGGAACCAGTTGATTTATTATTTGAGCATTTGGCCCCAATGCAGCAATTATCTTAATCTTTATCTGCTTCAATTCAGCCTCTTTTAGGGCAAGCAATTGATTAACCAGATTGGCAAATGCCATACTAAAACCGTAGTATGGAATGCCACCTATAAGTTGGTCAAATTTTCCGGATATAAAATATCCTTTGGTTTTTAAAATGTCTCTTTGCGCTTCCAGAACTAAAGAAGTTTTACCTATGCCTGAATATCCGGTAACTAAAATAAATGAAGCCTTGCGTTCGTTTAAGTTAAGCTTAACAGCATTCGTTAATTCAGCTAATTGCTCTTCTCGGCCATATAGTTTAAGTGATGGAAAAAACAATCCCAAAGAATCATCAATAGAAAGATCAAATGTTACTACCGTACCTTTTTCCTGCCAGTAACTATAACATTTTTTCAAATCTCCTTGCAACGAAAATGCGCTTTGGTAGCGCTTTTCGGCCATTTTGGCAATTAACATGGAAATAATATTGACTATAACCTCCGGCAAATTGGGTTTAAAAGTGCGTGGATCAGGTGCCACCTGCGCCAAATGAGCATGAACCCATTCCAATGGTAATTTAGCATCGAAGGGCAAGCGTCCAGTAGCTGCTTCAAACATTACTATGCCCAATGAGTATAAATCCGATCTATTATCCACAGGCTTGTTCATGCGCCCTGTGAGCTCAGGGGCTATGTATGGCAGCGAATTGTCATACACAGGAAGACTTACGTTTTCTGAATCAATAAATTTGCTACTAATGCTCAGGCCAAAATCAATAATCTGAATAAGACCGCTGTTAGGCTCTATTAATATATTATCGGGAGTTATATCTCGGTGAATAATTTGACGGGCATGGATGGTGGCCAAGGTGCTGCTCACCTCCATAAATATTCTCAAATATTCATCAACGCTAACCTCCTTGCTCTTCCAGTATTTTCTGAGTGAAATGCAACCTATGTCTGGCAAAACAATTGCAAACCTGCCGTCAATTCCATGTATACAACCCGCTTGTGGTATGCCATAAGAATTTTTCAGCTGCAAATAAATTTCATATTCATGCTTTAAACGTTCTATATCTGAAGGCTTTGGAAAATCTGAAACCAATGTTTTAATAATGACAGGAACACCAGTCTCCTTTGCAGCAGCTCTAAAGACAACAGACCTTGCGCCCTTGTGTAAAGTTTCCAGTATTTCGTACCCTATGAACATAAGTTTCTTCTAATTCTATTCTTACTGCCCGCGCAAAAACAATTCAACATTACCCTCAATACCGTCATGCAAAACACGCATTACGTAATTGAAATTTTTAATTGTATAGTGTGGAATAAACCAGACATTGCCACATACCCTCCTTCAACACTTCAAAATGCAAGTTGTAAAAAATTCAAACTGACATATTCAAACAAAATGATTGCCTTAGAAAAAGCATCAGATTATTAGCACAATACACCTTTGTGTACAAGCATAGCCAAACACTGGCAAACATTGTTTTTACACAATTTTATGCCACTGCCTAAATGTCTTTTTTAAATAATTTAAAACGAGAATTTCTTTTAGCCCTGCATTGAATGGACCATTGAAAATGCACGGCAAGGGTTGTAAAACACCTCCCCTTGGAGAGTTGAACCTTGTATCATTATCATTCATGATAAGGCGGTTTTAAAAGGTTATTAGTTTCTAGCTATACCAAATATATTGTATATCGCGCTAGTTAACCCTTATTGCACCTAAAACTAATGAACCACTTTACCAAAAAATGTTATAAGTAGCATGTGTCCACCACTTAAATAAGAATCATTTAATCACCACCTCATCTACAAAAAACCATGGCTGACCGCCCATTCCCAGATGCCCTGCCGGTATGGAACTAAAGGCTGGCACAATAACAATTTTTATAAATCGGCTTTCGGTTTTAATGTTTTTTAAGAATTCTTTTGTTTTGGGCGTATAGTCATTTTGAGGTTCGCTCGTATTAATGGTGCCAGCAGCTGTATAATTCTTGCCATCTGCCGAGGTTAAAATTTCTATTTGAGAGGGAAACCAAATCCATGATTTTATTTCTTCCAGACATGAAATGGAAACGGAAGAAATTTTTTCAATTTTTCCCAAGTCTACTATTATTTCCGCATTAGTGCCTTGCCATCCTTGCCATGCTCCGGTTCTAAAATCGTTGCCACCACGAATGTTGTCTATTAATGCTTGGTCGCCTCCTGCATTGTACTGGTTGCTATAGGGTGTTATGGATATTATATTTCTGTCATTGTTTCTTTTATAGAAGGAGGCACTGACCATTTTGCTTCGTGCTTCTTTTACCACTGCAAAAGTTTTTACATCTGCACTATACTCAATAGGAAATTTGCCGCCACCCACATTGCGCTGCTCAGCCACCAACTTGTTGTCATTATAAATGGCTGACACTATCACTGCATTACTATCAGCACAATAAGTTTCTATTTGTGTGCTGCCCGCAAAGGATGTTTGCGGCCCTTGTATAATGGGTAAAGGAATAATAAGATGGTCGGAAATTTTACTGGTAGGCCTGTCGTTCACTTTTACTTCGTGCCCTCCTAAAAAGTACTTGTGATTAGTGGGTAGATATGGATTGAAAGAAATAAACTCTGGATTGCCCGGACAAATAGGATACAAATTATTCTTAGCTAATACATACCACGCAGACATTTGACCACAATCCTCATTGCCACACAAACCATCGGGTGTATTATGATACAATTCTTTCATTATTTTCTGAACCTTGGTATAGCTGGCAAAGCACGAAGGCTCATAACAAATGATACCGTAGTTATATAAAAAAGCAGCATGATGGCTAGGTTCGTTGCCATGTGCATATTGACCTATAAGCCCTGTTATGTCAGACTGTTCGCGTCCTGTGGTTTTATCTTTTGCATTAAACAGTTCATCCACTCTATTAAAAAAAGCTTCATCGCCACCAGTATATTCCACCAACGTTTGTATGTCTTGCGGCACGAAGTAGGCGTATTGCCAGGCATTGGCTTCAGTAAAATTAAAATCCACCTGATAGGGATCAAAAGGCTCAGGAAAACCACCATTTCTTCTTGGGCGCATGCATTTGGTTCGAGGGTCGTATAGGTTTTTCCAATTTTGTGCACGCTGTATAAAGCGCTTATAAATTTCATCTTCGCCCAGCTCTTTTGCAAACTGTGCTATGCACCAATCATCGTAGGCAAACTCTAGTGTTTTAGAAACACTCTCGCTAAACATATCGGCCGGTACATAGCCCAAAGAATCGTATGCTTCTTTTTCGCGCTGTGGGCCAGAGGCTGCATCTATCATAGCCTTTAGTGCCAGCTGATGATCAAAATCTTTAATGCCACGCATGTATGCATCTACTATTACCGGCACACTGTGATAGCCAATCATACAATAGGTTTCGTTGCCTGCCAATTCCCACACAGGCAGTTCACCCCGCTCTTTATACATGTTTAAAAAAGTATGTATCCAGTCGCGCGTGCGCTCAGGTTCCAGCTCGCTCATAAGCGGATGGTATGCTCTAAAGGTATCCCATAAACTAAAAACAGTATAGCGAGTATAGCCTTCAGCTAAGTGTATTTTTTTGTCCATACCACGGTATCTGCTGTCCACATCGCTCCACACATTGGGCACAGTGTAACAGTGGTAAAGTGAGGTGTAATACTTAGCTAGTTCATCTTTATCAGTTTCTACCAAAGGAGCTTTGGCAAGGCAAGCCTCCCATTTTGTTTTTGCATTGGTTTTGTATTTCCCAAAATCCCAGTGCGGAGCTTCGGCATATAAATTTTTTGCTGCCCCATCGCAGTCCACACCGCTTATCCCCACCTTTATCATCACATTATCTGTCACATCAAATTTGAGCGAGAATACTTGCACCTGTTCCATTACCGATTGCATTTTTGCATTAGCATCGGGCTCCTGATACATTATGTCCAATTGGGTAAAATCTTTGAAAGGCTTGCTGAACACTGCATAGAAATAACAATGCTGTTCTTCTGCCCAGCCCTTAGAAACACGATAGCCATATATAACAGTGTCGCCAATGGTGCCTATATCATAATAGCGCAACTCATCGCGGTGCATCATATCTATAAACAATCGGCAGGAGTCGCCTGGTGCAAACGAATACTTATGTATACCGGTGCGCTCGGTGGTGGTAAATTCTGCATCTATATTATAATCCTCCAAATGCACTTTGTAATAGCCAGGTTGAGCTATTTCGGTTTCGTGTTTGAATTTGCTTTTGTAAGCATCTTTCCATGTGGGAGCTACTTTAAGATTATTGTTGGTGGGCATAAAAAGTATATCGCAATAATCTGGCACACCTGTTCCTTGCAAATGGGTGTGTGAGAAACCATAAATAATAGAATCGGAATAATGGTAACCACCGCAACCATCCCAACCTTCTAAACGTGTGTCGGGCGAAAGTTGCACCATGCCAAATGGCGCAGTAGCACCTGGATAGGTATGCCCATGACCTCCTGTTCCTATAAAAGGATTTACAGATTCAAAGGGCGTGGGCATGGCTAGCGTAGTAGAATATTTATTGCTATGCTCCCATCCTGTGTTGCCTTGTTTGGGCGACTTGCAAGCAATAAGAAAAATAACAATTGTTGCCGTCAGGGGAAATTTACGCATCATTTTCATGCATCAAATATCAGTAAAGAGTGACTGAGTTTTACTAGTTGAATGTTAGACCTATATAGAAAGAACTCAATGGTGAGTTGTTTTAACCTAAAGCCATCCTATCAGAAACCTTTTGTTTTTTGTTTTTATGATTTCAACTCAACCTTTGTTTGACAAAGGCATATATAAAACAATGCAAACAGCATCGCTGCTGTTGGTTTTTCAAAATGGTCAATACCAAAAAACTTAATTAGAAATTGAACGACTTTAAATCAACACTAAAAAACTGTTTAAAAACAAAACAGGCCATCGAATAACGATGGCCTGCTTTAAGGTTAAGTAAGGTTAATTACTTCTTCTTTTATTCTACAATTATCTTGCTCGATGCAGATGTACCATTCATGGTAAACTCTAGCTGATAAATGCCAGTAGCTACATCAGACAATTCCATTTGGAAATTGTTAGCACCAGTGGCTGAATTCCAATTAGCAGTTTTAACTACGCGACCTGTTTGGTCTATCATTTTCACACTCATTTTACCATTTAGTAAGCTAGTGTATGAAACAGTAATCAAATCAGAAGCAGGATTTGGATAAACATTCATAGCGCTAACACCTGCTATTTCGTTTATACCTACATATGTTACCACAACCTCTTCGCGTGGGCTTGGACACTCCCATGATTCAGCTACTACTGTCCAATCGTAAAAATAGTAGTAGTAGTTATCTTGGTCAGTAGTGTTATTTACGTTAGTACCTGTAATAGCACCAAGACCATCTAAATCGTATGGGAAGTTGTAAGGTGCTGCAGTAGTTAGGTTTTTATCTCTCCAGAAACCATGGTTGTTAGTGTTGCACTTAAGACCATAACCTGTGCCTGCAGGCACAAATAAGTTTATAGTTACAACGCTTTCACCAGCTGGCACAGCCACAGTAGTTTCAGCTACTACAGTAGCACCTTGCACTATTTGTATGGTTTTGTTGCCAGCAGTTTGGCAAAATACTTTTACAGATTGGATGGTGATGTTTTCGTTAGCATCAAAAGTTAAGTAGAAACCAACTGAGTTGTGGTATACACCTTCAGCAGTCATGTCTTGTGTAGCCTTACCACCAGTGCCTTCAGTGCCACCATGTGTCATTACATCCTCCACCCAAAACGAGGTAGTAGTGTTGATGACAGGCGTAGTGTAAGTAAGACCAGTGCCCACAGGTACTGTAGCATTTACCGCATCGTACCAACGAATATCAGTACCACTTGCTACTGATAGGTTAGCTGTGCCTGGTGTGTTGATAGTTACATCTGCAGCTGCAGGAACTATTGGAGCATCAAATACTTCAATAGATATAGTTTCAGAAGTAGAAGAGCTACCTGCGCATGCATTAGTAATAGCCACAGAGTAAGTTCCGCTTTCAGTAACCGTAATTGCTTGTGAAGTGGCACCATTGCTCCATAAATAAGAGCTACCGCTGCTTGCTATAATCTGAGCGCTACCGCCTTCGCAGAAAGCATTATCGCCACTAAGTGAAACGGTTGCAGGCGTATTTTCAATAACTGTAACGATGATAGTATTAGAAGTGCCACCACATGCTGCATCCCATACTATAAGCGAGTAAGAACCAGCCTGTGTAACTTCAATAGATGCAGAAGTAGCACCATTGCTCCATTGGTATGAACCTTCAGAGCTTACTATATTAAGCATAACTGATTCGCCTGGGCAAATGTTAGTGCTGCCAGTAGCAGATATAGTAGCAGTTGGCGAAGTACATTCCTCCTCCAAAATATTGTTCCATCCGTTTACGGTTGGATTATCAATAAAATTAATAATGCCTGAAGGCCAGTAAACAAGTGCATAGTCCACAGTGGTGTTAGAGCCCAAACCAAAGTGACACATACCAGTGTTAGTAATGCCATAGCTTTCGCCATCGCGCACTTCGCGTATTTGTACACCAAAAGGGCCATGAATTTCTACAGTAGCGCCACAAGCATCTTTATTGCTTATTACACCTTCTAAATCAAATACAATAAAGTTGTTGTCGCCACCATTATTCATAAATAATTTGTCGTCATTCTGTGTGTCAGGTGTAACGTAACCATCGCCATAGCTTGCATAAAGGTCTAACCATCCATCATGATTTAAGTCGCCTATAGCAAAACTGTGCATTACATCGGTAGATGGAAACATGTTAGCCATTAAAGTAAATGTCATGTCACCATTGTTGTGGAAGTAGCGGTGGTCGCCACCTGCGTGCACTAAATCTTGCCAGCCATCATTATCAAAATCAGCCCATTTTGCCTGAAGGAAAAAACCACTCACTTCAAGACCAGAGCCTGCAGTAACGTTAGTGAAATAACCAAGTCCATCATTGGCATATAGTTCCAAAGTACCGCTATGGGTAGTAAGGAAACAGTCGTAGTCGCCATCGTTGTCAGCATCTACCCAGTCGCTTGTCCAGGTTTGTTGCAAGTTTACAAGACCGCGCTCTGCAGCTTCTTCAGTGTAATTGTTGTTGCCATCATTTACCATCAAACGGTTGGTTCTGCGGGCATCGTAAGGGTCGCTCACAAATTGACGGCACTTAGCTATAAATAAGTCTATGTCGCCATCGCGGTCAAAGTCGGTAAAAGTGCTACCATAGTTACCACTATCATCAGTAGAACTAAAATCAAAGTCCATCCAAGCTGTGCCATTAGTCATAGCGCCAGTGCCGGTGTTTGAAAGTATTACACCTTCGCCATCATCGTGGCATAGATAAGCATCAAGCCAGCCGTCATTATTAATGTCGCCTATGCAAGAGCCTTGGTAAAATATACTTGCCCAAGTAAGTTCTGTTTGCACAAAATCGCCAGGACCGTTTATGTTTACTAAATGTACATTGTCATACGAACCACCGCATACAACATCCTTGTGGCCATCGTTGTCAATGTCACCAACACTCATACCCCATTGTGCTTCGCTGCTTACAGAGCCAAAATCAAAAAGATCGAAGCTACCGTCCATTTGCTGATAGGCAATTTTTAGGTCGGTGCTCATGTCAAGAATAACAATGTCGTCCAACCCATCGTTATCCATGTCTACCACAGCTGTGCAACCACCACTGTTGTGGTTAGCCGATAGCATGGTGGTGCTGTTGTTAAAGGATTGTGCTGTTGACAACACAGTGCCGCAAACAATTGCTGCGGCCATTAGGTAAATTTTCTTCATGTGTTTGAAGTTGGTTTTTTTTTTGGTTTTTTACTTGGTTTCCTTTTCTTAACTAAAACAATAAGATTCTGTAAAAGAATTTAGGAGGTGAAATTAGGCTCAAATACACTTCCACCCCTCTTTACCATACAACATAAAGCGGCTGAATCTTGGGATGCAAAACAAAAAATCAATTTCAATTGGCAAGAAAATTAATTTTAGCCATTTCGGAAACTAAAAAATCAGTTGAAGAAGTGTACTAAGACCATCACCGGCTGTTATAAATTAAAATAATATTTCACATGTTAGAAATAAGACCCATATGCGAAAATTGTGGTAAAGACCTACCTAACGGAAGTTCTGAAGCCATGATATGCACCTTTGAATGCACCTTTTGCGAGGATTGTGTGCAAAACGTGCTGGAAAATGTATGCCCCAACTGTGGTGGCGGATTTGAAAAAAGACCTACACGGCCAAAGGAATTACTGCAGAAATATCCTATTAAGACAGAAAAATATCATAACCCACTAAACCTGGAAAATCATGATTTGCTCAAAACAAAGTTTAAAAAAACGCCACCGGGTCAACGTTAAATTCTTCTGACATTATCAAGAAAATTCTCAATATAATTTTACTTGCTACTTCGCTACTGGGCTGTATGGAGTGGCCCGCGGACCACCATATTTTTATCTATCAGGTAGAGGCCGACTTACTTTGGAAACGCGAACATCCTTCAGATTTTTTTCATCCGCTTATTATCATATACTTTTTAGGACAGTTGCTTTTACTCGTTACCATTTTTCAAAAAACACCTGGCAAAAAGCTCACAGACGCTGCCATAGCATGCCTCAGTTGCATCATGCTATTGCTGTTGTTTATTGGCCTTTTGGGTTTAAAACTTAAAATGATTCTGTGTAGTTTGCCATTTGTCCTAACTGCAGTCATTACCATTGTCAATTACAAAAGGCAAAAAACATGAAAGAAAAAAATAAGCTCACCTAATCCAATATTGCATGCAATATAGAGTTCACCTTACACCTACCATTTGAACGTAGAAACACGGTGGGCAAAAGCCTACTGTAAAATCACTGACGATTTGAAATCGATACTAACCATAACCACCCTGCTCCTAACTATTGTAACCAATGGCTTGGCGTGCAGCATGTATAAACTTACTAAGAATGGTGTTACCATGGTAGGCAATAACGAGGACAGTTGGCGCCATACTGCACAAATATCGTTTGTGCCAGCCACTGCCAGCCGCTATGGTGTTGCATATGTGGGCTATTCTGACAAGACTGCGGCCGATGGAGGTGTAAATGAATATGGGCTTGCCTTTGATGGATTTACTATGCCACACAAACCTCACTTAAAGGAGGCTGATCCGGCTAAAAAGGACTTTACCTTTCAACAGATACACGTTGTATTGGAAAAATGTAAAAACGTACAAGAAGCATACAGCTTTTTACTTCAATACAATTTGCAATTGCTCAATGGCAGCCCGCTATTTAATGGCGGTATGGTTTTGTTTATAGATGCTAATGGAGAATACTTAACTCTGGAGGCCGACACCATGATGCTTGGCAACAATGACAAATTAGTGCTGGCCAATTTTAGCCCATCGGCTACCAAAGACTTAAACACAATAAAAATTGAGCGCTACTGCAAGGGTGTGCAATTTTTGAGCAACAAACTGGACACTAGTCTAGCCTTTTGCACCGCCCTATCCGATACTATGAGTGTGTGCAGAAACAAAGTGGGCGATGGCACACTTTATACATCTATCTATAATTTGAACGAAGGACTCATTTATCTCTACTTTTTTCATGACTTCCAACGTGTAGTAACATTCAACATAAAAGAAGAGCTGGCCAAAGGGAAACATGTAATTCCCATTTCGCAACTATTTCCTCCCTCAGAGGCCTACAACAAATTTATCCATTACAAAACACCACAAAATAATTTGCCCCTTAAATTGACACTTATCATTCTGTGTGCAATATTTCTCTTCACCACCTTTCATATTTTATATTTAAAATCAAGAAGAAAAACAAAGGCTATTTATGCTGAAAGTGCAATGAATAAAACCATGTGGTTTTTTGCAGCACTCAGTGTTTTACTCTGTTATTATTGCTTTATTCTGCTTCGCCACGAGGCTATATTTTATTTTCCATCACCTTATCAAGACTATCATTTTTCCATAATCACCATTATGGCCTACACGCCTTTTCTACTGCTGCTTGCAGCTGTACCTATGATAGTGCGTAGCCTTCGCATGCGACAATCTGGTTTGGTAAAACCATTCACTAAAAACTTGTTGCTTTTAAATAATTTACTTCATGCATTGCTCATAGGTCTTTTTGTCTATTGGCATTTTTTTAATGTATTCAGCTAAATTATTGGCGCCAGTACAATCTTAAAAAGGAATAAAAATCATCTTAATGATTTCTTTTGTTCGGATATTGCCATACGCAAATTGAGTAGAGTGCCAAGCAACTTTACCTTGTTAGAATTATGAATATCCTTTTACCCGCTATAAAACTGGCAGCAGGCGTTGGCATGTTCTTGTTTGCTATGTACCTTATTGAAGAGGCACTCAAAAATCTTTCGGGCCGAGGTTTCAAATTATTTCTGCAGCGCAGTGCTAAAAGAAGCGCCACTGCAGCTGCCGGTGGAGCCATAGTAACAGCAGTGTTGCAAAGCAGTTCCCTTGTATCGTTTATGGTATTGGCCTTTGTTGGCGCTGGTGTGTTCACTTTAAAAAATGCTATGTCTATTATTTTGGGTGCCAATCTGGGCACCACTTTAGACAGTTGGCTTATAGCCACGCTTGGTTTTAAAGTGGACATAGAAATAGCAGCATATCCGGCCATTTGCATAGGCGGTCTTATGCTCATACTCTATGGCAGTCGCAAGTCGTTTAAGTACATTTCATTTTTTCTGTTAGGCTTCGGCTTGCTATTCATAGGCCTGTCATTTATGAAAACAGCTATGGAGGCACAGGTAAAATCGTTTGATTTTATGCAATATGCTCAAATGCCTTTAATAGTGTTTTTGCTAATAGGATTTGTAATAACCATGCTGGTTCAATCCAGTTCGGTTACTATGGCGCTTACCTTGAGTGCCATTTATGCAGGTGCCATAGGATTTGTGCCTGCAGCAGCACTTGTGCTTGGTTCCGAAACGGGTACTACTATAAAATTATTATTGGGTGCTATAGGTGGCAATGCAGATAAAAAAAGAGTGGCGTTAGGCAATTTTATTTTCAATGTTTTGCTCACACTTTTTGCATTTATTTTTCTAAAACAAATACTTCATTTAGTTACTCAATCATTTGGAATAACCGACCCATTAATAGGTCTGGTGGCCTTTTCAAGCATTATCAACTTAATTGCACTCATTGTATTTCTTCCCTTTCTAACGCCTTTTACTAAAGTGCTAAATAAGTTTTATAAAAAAACTCAGGATGCAACCGCAGCATTTATAACACATGGAAGCGTAAGGGAGCCAGAGAGCGCTTTAGAATTGTTTAAGCATGAAACAGAATATTTCATTCATAATACCATTCTATTTAATTCCAATTTATTTGACATAGATATTCAATCGTGGAAAGAACACCCGCGGTTTAACACACTTAATCAGCAAAGAAAATATTTTGACTTAACTCCAGATGAAGCATATACATTTCTAAAAAGCCATCAGGGCGAAATGCAAGCATTCTATTTGCAACTACGCAGCAAATTAAACGAGGCAAAGAGCGCAGAATTAAATCAACTTATAACAGCAGCTCGCAGTGCTATGCACTCTGCCAAGAGTATGCGCGATGTAGCGGCTAACATTAGCAATCTTAGCAAATCGTCAAAGGACATAAAATACAATTTGTTCCTTAAGCAAAAAGAAAACACGGTAGGGATATACCAAAAGCTCTATGATTTAATGGCCACAAAAAACGCGTTGGAGGAAGACGAACTTCATAAAATTTTTAATGATATACAAGACAACTACACAAGCACACTGAACAATTTTTATGTAGAGGCTCAGCAGTCACCATTGATAAGTTTAGATATAACCACTGCCATAAATTTTAATAGAGAATTATACACCTCTAACAAAGCCATACTGATGGCGGTTAAAGATTTTTTGCTCACCGAAAAAAATGCGGTTCACTTTAACCACATAGTCTACCAGTCTTGAACGAAGTATATTTTGTCCTTATTAATATAAAAGGCGATAAGCTTGGCATTTCAAGATTGGCCATTATTTTCGACATTTCTTTAATTCACTCATTTACAATCGTCTAAACGCCAATTCTTATCGTTTCATGGCCTCTTTTTCCCCTCTCGTCTTTTCGTTTTGGTGGGTTAGAAATGCATTACTATATTCGTGTGCCATTATACAAAATGACTGCTCCTTTTCTTTTATAGGAGCAAGTCACTAACCAAAACTTTTTATAATAATCTAATTACAACAAATTCATTCCTCATGAAGAGAATTTTATTGTTTTTCGCGCTTGCAATCGTGTCAAGCGCTATGTTTTCACAACAGGGCCAAAACACTGAAAGCGGAGTTATAGTCGCTTCTCAATTTGGTATCACTCGTCCCCTTTCTGAAATATTCAAAGAAAATCCGGTAGATGAGTCGCAGATTGTAAAAGAAAAAAAGCAGTATGAATCTGCTGATCGCTTAAATCGCATTCCCCAAAAATTTGTGTTTACAGCAGAAAAAGATGGCGATGCATATGGCAACGCTAAAGAATCCATGCAAAACTTTATGGGTAACATGGACAAAGGACAGAACAAAGCCAACTGGGCCGGCCAATCAGCCAGTGGATTTCGTCCTTATGACCCATCAGGTGCGGTAGGTCTTAATCATTATATACAAATGATTAATTCTACCACCTTTAAGGTGTATGACAAAACATCGGGCACGGTGTTGCTAACTGCAACACTTGGCAACTTATGGTCACCGGCTACTGCTAATGCAGGCGACCCTATAGTAATGTACGACAAGGCTGTAGACCGTTGGTTTTTGGCGCAGTTTGGCTCAGGCAACAACAATATTTACATAGCTGTGTCTACTACAGGCAATCCATTAGGTACATATTATACCTACACATTTACCTCACCTCAGTTTCCAGACTATTTAAAGTTTGGTATTTGGAATGATGGCTACTACATGACATCTAACCAAAGCACACAAAAAGTGTTTGTATTTGAGCGCACTGCTATGCTTGCAGGCACTCCAGGTGCTCGCTCAGTGTATACCAATTACGCTCCTTTACAAGGTGGTGGCTTCTTTTGTCCACTACCTGCCGATGCAGGTGATGGCACATTGCCAGCCGCAGGCACACCATGCCCTATTGTATCTTATTCTGACAATGCATGGGGAGGCACCGCTACAGATGCCATTCAGTTATATAATATGACAGTGAATTGGGTACCTGCTACACCTACTGCTAGTATATCATTTGTTAGTGCTGTGCCAACAGCCGCCTTCGATGCAAGCTATGAATCTACCTGGAACAACTGCTCGCAGCCGGGCACCACACAAAAACTTGACGGAATAGGCGGAGTGTTAATGTACCGCGCACAATGGAAATCTTGGGGCAGTTATAACACTCTAGTATTGAACTGGGCTGTAAAAATCAGTGCTACTCAGCGCAGTATTAAGTGGGCGGAGTTAAGACAGAATACAACCACTGGAGTTTGGAGCGTTTACCAAGAAGGTATTTATACACCCGATGCATCTACCAGATGGATGGGTAGCATAGCCATGGACAATAATGGTTCTATTGGCTTAAGTTATATAAAGTCTGACGCTACTTCTATATACCCAGGATTGTACTGGACAGGCCGCAGAAGTTGCGACCCACTTGGTACCATGCCAATAACAGAAACTTTAGTAGTTGCAGGCACAGGTTTTCAAACAGGCACAAACCGCGTAGGCGATTACGCACATACTTCCCTTGACCCTGATGGTGTTACTTTTTGGAGCACCAGTGAATATATGGGCGGAGCCTCTGGCGCGAGCGCTGCAAGAACACGCATATTCTCCTATAGCATTACATCATGCACTACTGATGCAGGAGTTTCTATAGTAGTAAGTAGTGGTTCTAACCCAACTTGTGCAGGTGCTAATATTACCTTTACAGCACTGCCTGTAAATGGTGGTACCGCGCCAAGCTACCAATGGAAATTGAATGGAAACAACGTAGGTACGAACAGTGCCACTTATTCTTCTGCAGCGCTTGGCTCAGGCGATGTCGTTACTTGTGTTATGACATCTAATTTAGCGGGAGTAACTGCTAACCCTGCTACTTCTAATGCAATAACAATAAGTGTAAATGCATCTGTAACTCCTTCGGTTTCTATTGCATTAACCAGTGGCACTAACCCTACTTGCCCGGGAGTGGCCGTGACCTTTACAGCCACACCTACCAATGGTGGCACTACCCCATCTTACCAATGGAAAGTAAATGGAGTAAATGCAGGCACTAACAGCGCAACATTTACTACTACCACCATTACCAATGGTCAGACAGTAACTTGTGTTATGACCTCGGCTGCACCTTGCCCTACAACACCTACTGCTACTTC
This sequence comes from Flavobacteriales bacterium, assembly GCA_031418455.1. Taxonomy (GTDB): domain Bacteria; phylum Bacteroidota; class Bacteroidia; order Flavobacteriales_D; family Sanyastnellaceae; genus JANNVZ01. Next base: position 28,446 of record JANOXJ010000225.1, read on the forward strand.
TAATGACATTACAGTAACTGTAACATCGGCATCTACGCCTACAGTAACTATAACGCAAACAACAGGTAGTAACCCAACATGCGGTGGAGCCACCAACACATTTACAGCAACAGTAACTAACGGCAACTCTCCAAGCTACCAGTGGAAAGTAAATGGTGTAAACGTGGGAACAAATAGCCCTACTTATACCACTACAACACTTACCAACGGACAAACCATTAGCTGCACCGTATCTTCTGCTGCTGCATGTCCATCGTTCTTTACTTTAGGCACAGGCACCCTTTTAAATGCAACGACCAGTGACCTTGCTGCAGCTTACCCAACCTACTATGGCAGTGGCAGACAGCAGTACTTAATTACAGCGGCAGAGCTAACAGCATTAGGCATGACTGCAGGTAACATTAGTTCATTAGGATTTACCATTAACAGCACTGTAGGTGACCCTGCAACTCTTAATGGCTATACTATAAAGATGGGTGCAACTGCGGCTACCGCCATGACCACCACCTTCCTATCTGCTTCTACTACTGTATTTGGTCCGGTGAACTATACACCAACTACTAATGCAACCAACACACACAACTTTACCACTCCATTTACATGGAATGGCACATCCAATGTTGTGGTTGATTTATGCTTCTCTAATCAGGTAGTTGGCAATGGTGCTTACCAAAGCTACAGATCCAACTCTTCGTTTGTTTCAACAGCCTACTATCAGGCAGATGGTGCAGCAGGCGCAGGAGCTTGCACACAAGCTACCGGAGGTGCTACAGGCAGCATTCGCCCAAACATGGTATTCTCTTTAGGCGGTGGCACCACAAGTGTGAACTCCAACGTGATTACAATGAATGTAACCAGCACAGTTACACCTGCTGTTAGCATTGCTGTTACCACTGGATCTAACCCAACGTGTGCAGGTGTCTCAGTAACATTTACAGCTACACCAACTAATGGCGGAACCACACCAAGTTACCAGTGGAAACTAAATGGAAGCAATGTGGGCACTAACTCTGCCACATATACCAATGCTGCACTTGCGAATAACGATGTTGTAACTTGTGTTATGACTTCGTCTTCATCATGCGCCAGTCCAACTGCTGCAGCTTCTAATGCGATAACAGTAACAGTAAATATCCCGACAACCTATTACAGAGATAATGATGGTGATGGCTTTGGCACCCCTGGCACTAGCACTGTCTCTTGCACACCTGTAATTGGCTATGTAACTAACAGTACAGATTGCAACGACAACAATGCTGCCGTGAACCCGGGAGTTACAGAAAACCTGTGCAACGGAATAGATGATAACTGCAACGGTACTATAGATGAAGGCCGTGTAGATGGCTGTACCAACTCAAGCGCTTGTAACTACAACGCTGCCGCAACATGCGACAATGGAAGCTGTGTTCTACCAACATCATGGTATTTAAATGCTGATGGCGATAATTATTATGCAAGCACTCAATCATCTTGCACTAGTCCCGGTGCGGGCTGGGTAAATACTGCACCTAGCGGTGGCAGTGGCGATTGCAACGATAGCAATGCCGCCATAAACCCAGGTGCAACAGAAAACCTATGCAATGGAATAGATGATAACTGCAACGGCACTATAGATGAAGGTAGTGTAAGCGGTTGCACAAACTCTACTGCATGTAACTACAACCCAGCCGCAACTTGCGACAACGGAAGTTGCACATTTGCTACCACATGGTACTTAAATGCAGATGGCGATGATTATTATGCAAGTACACAAACCGCTTGCACAAGCCCTGGCGCAGGTTGGGTAAACACTGCACCTACCGGTGGTAGTGGCGATTGTAATGATAACAATGCATCTGTGCACCCTGGAGCAACAGAAAACCTTTGCAATGAAATAGATGATAACTGCAATGGCACCATAGATGAAGGCCGTGTAAATGGCTGTACAAACTCTACTGCATGTAACTACAACCCTGCCGCAACGTGCGACAACGGAAGCTGCACATTTGCCACTACATGGTACTTAAATGCTGATGGCGATAACTATTATACAAGTACACAATCTGCTTGTACAAGCCCTGGTGCAGGTTGGGTAAACACTGCACCTACTGGTGGCAGTGGCGACTGTAATGACAACAACGCAGCTATAAACCCAGGCGCTGCAGAGATATGTGGCAACGGAATAGACGACAACTGTGCTGGAGGAATAGATGAAGGATGTTGCACACTTGCAGCTTCAGCCTCGGCCAACAGCACATCATGCGCTACAAGTACTGACGGTAGTGTAAACCTTACCACCACAGGTGGTGCATTACCACTTACTTACTTATGGAGCAATGGTGCTACTACTGAAGATATAAGCAATGTAGGTACCGGCACATATAGTGTAACTGTAACTGATGCTTACAACTGTGTAGTAACAACCAGCGCCACTGTAGCTAATAGCGGCAGTGGATTACCTGCACAGGCCACTGCTATAAATGGTCCGGTGGGCGCTTGTAAAAACCAAACAGGTGTTGTATTTACTGTGGCCCCATTAGCCGGTGCTACAAGCTACCTATGGACTTTACCCACAGGAGCAACCGGTACATCTACTACTAATAGTATTACACTCAGTTTCTCTACATCATTCAATGGTGGTAATATTTGTGTAACCGGAGTAAATGCATGCGGCCAAGGCGCGCAGTATTGCAGAAGTGTAATAGTTTATTCAGCAGCACCTGCTGCACCAGTAGCCATATTAGGTGGCAATAGCGGTGCATGCCCAAGCACATCCATTACCTACAGTATAGCACCAGTAGCCAATGCCACATCCTACACATGGACAGCGCCTACTAACTCTACTGTAACTGCAGGGCAGGGCACTACTACCGCCACAATAACTTTTGCTTCAAACTTTGGAGCAAGCGGAACATTGTATGTAAAAGCTACTAACTGTGTGGGCAACAGCGCTAACAAATCCATGGTAGTGTATGGTAAACCTGCTACACCTGGCACCATTACCGGACCTATAACAGGTGTATGCGGTGGAACAATACAGAACTATAGTATAGCCGCAGTGAATGGAGCTACCGGTTATAACTGGACAGTGCCTGCAGGAGCGGTAATAAACTCAGGACAAGGTTCAACTGCAATTAATGTAACTTTCCCTGTCACTTATAGCACCGGCTCTGTAAGCGTTTCAGCTTCAAGCGTATGCGGAACAAGCGCGCTTAGAACAATTACTGTTGGTTCAGTGCCTTCATTACCAGCCAGCCCTGCCGGGCAAGCTACTAATATATGTGGAGCTATGTCGCTTACTTACACTGTGCCTGCGGTTGCCGGAGCCATTTCGTACAACTGGATAGCACCAAGCGGATGCACCATTACTGCCAATACAGGAACAAGTGTTACTATATCCTACCCTGCTACTTTTGTAACTGGCTCATTATGCTACACAGTTACTAATGCATGTGGTACAAGTTCATCTAGATGTGTATCGGTTACCAATAAACCTGCTACACCTGCATCTATCTCAGGTAGTGCATCGGTATGTCCAAGTGCACAAAACTTAGTGTACACCACACCACAGGTAAATGCATTTACTTATACATGGACAGTGCCTGCGGGCTGCACCATAGTAAGCGGACAAGGAACCAATAGCGTAACTGTAAACTGGGGCACTGCCGCAGGTATACTTTATGTGAAGGCTAACAATGCTTGCGGATCATCTGCTAACAAATCTTTATCTGTTACTTTGCTTACATGCTTCCAGGGTGCAGGCAATGGCGAAGCTGCGGTAACTCCGTTATTAGAATCACTGAACATATATCCTAACCCAAGCAGTGGCAACTTTACTATTGAGTCACCATTCAGTGGCGACTTTGTAATACAGAACGAAATGGGTCAGATAGTGCGCAGCTTTAAGCTTAACAACGACAATGCTTTAAGAACCAACATCACAGGGCTTACCAGTGGTTTGTACTTTATAATAGGCACGCACGAAGGACAAGTAGTAAGACAAAAAATATTAGTGACTTACTAAAATTATCCATTAGATATAGAAATAAAAAGGCTGCC
>JANOXJ010000226.1:0-2498 GCA_031418455.1 Flavobacteriales bacterium
AAAATCCAACAGAAGTTTTTTGCAGCCGTGGTAAAGCGATGCGGTTAGTACATGTTGTTCATCATTATTAACTCTATGAAAAAAGTACTTCTCTTTATAATAGCTGCAGCAAGCCTGCTTTTAATTATGTTCTCTTTTAGAGGCAACACCCAAAGAATATATCTTTAAGATGCGGCATGTTGTATATTTGAGTGCTTATTGCATTTGTGTGGCTGTGTGTATATATATCGCTTGCCATGCGTATTATCTATTTAACGAATAGATTTTGCTATTCAATTATTTTCATTATTGTAATTATAAAAAAAATCTTTGCCTATGTGTTTTTCAGCCACAGCAAGTTTTACTGCTGGAGTGGTGCTTACTACTATAGGCATAGTTTCCATTAGAAAATCGCCTTCTGCCGCACAAACTATGTTTGCAGGTATTCCATTCATTTTTGGCATACAGCAAATTACAGAGGGGTTTGTATGGTTATCGCACACGCATCATTCGTTTGCCGCGGTGCAGCAATTGACCACTTACAATTTCTTGTTTTTTGCGCAGGTGGTGTGGCCCCTGTGGGTGCCACTTTCCATTATTAGATTAGAGCCTATTCACAAGCGCAGAGCTGCCGAAAAATTTCTTGTCTACTTGGGCGCTCTTATGTCCGTGTACCAATTATTCTGTTTATGCACATTTGATGTATACTCGGTAGTGCAAGATCATCATATTCTTTACGTTCAGGATTATCCTGTTATTATTAGCCATTTTAGCAAGGCTATTTATGTATGTGTCATCTTTCTGCCTCTGTTTCTGTCGCGCAGTGCTCACATGAAGTTATTAGGCACTGTAGTAGTTCTTTCGTGTGTGGTTTCTTTATTAGCTTACCGGATATATTTTGTGTCGGTGTGGTGCTTCTTTGCAGCGGTAATTAGCTTTATAGTTTACATTATAGTGCATAACATAAGCCAGACAGAAAGGCCAGTGCCTTTTCATTTAAAGAGAACCTAATAAAATTCTGAATAGTAAAGAGTAAAATTTATAAGTGGACAAGAACAAGTGCTTGTAACCCAATTTACTTAGCAACTCTCAGCGCATTCCACTTAGCCTGTACCTCTTGTGGCGGATTAAAATAACCATAAGCGAGGTGCGGAAATTCTTCGCGAATTTTTTTCATCACGGTGTCTATACCAATGCCTTCTTTCAATTCGGTAATGCCAATTTTACCTAAGTACCAATCGGGGTCTATGTTAAAGTTGCGCCATTGTATCATGCTTAAGTCGGCATATTTTATAAAGTCGCGCAGGGCCTGGTACTCTTCCTCTTGGTCTGTCATGCCGGGGAAAGTAAAGTAGTTGATACTGGCCCAACCTCCGTATTGGCGCACTATGCGTGCGCTCTCGCGTATGTCCTGAAACTCGTAGTTGTTTGGCAAATAGTAAGACTCGTATATGTTTTTGCGAGCAGAGTTAGTGCTTACACGTATAGAGTTGAGGCCTACCTTCATCAACTCTTCTACCGCTTTGGGCTTGCTGCCGTTGGTATTTATATTTATAATACCGCGTTGTGTTTTTTCTCTAAGTCTAATTATTACATCGCGTATTAGTTGCCACACCAGCAGTGGCTCGCCCTCGCAGCCTTGGCCAAAACTTACAATGGGGCGCTCTGCGTTTTCTAAATGCGGCAGTGTAAATTCTACAATCTCGTCTACCGTGGGTATAAAGGTAAGTCTGTCTTGTGGCGAGGTAAGGCCATGCTCGTCAGGTTGGAACGATATACAACCAAGGCAGTTGCTATTGCAAGCAGGCGACACAGGTATGGGGCACTCCCAACGGCCAAGAAAAAAATTGCGTGCGGCAGGGCACTCATAGCGCTTGCTGCAATTGTTGCCCAGATGTTCTATAAGTCTGTTGCCTTTGTGCAATGCAAGGCGTTCGTCTGTTTTCTTTACTATATATTCCTGGTCAAAATTCTCAAGGTCTTGTCTTTCATCGGGGTCTATGCGTACAGCGGTGGTCCAAAACTTACCATCCAACCAGCCCACCACAGTGTAACAAAACAGCGGAAGGGTAGGAGCGTTTTCTTCTTCGGTGCCAAAAGCCGCCATGTATAGCTGCGTATAGGCAGGCGCATTGAGCGAGGCTACTGCTTGCACATCTTCGCGTATGTCCATTTCGCCTGTGCCCACATTAAGGCCGTAGGGTCTGCGGCCCGGTAGGGTAAACAAGTCGCTGCCTGTGGGCAGTTCTATAAAATCTTCGGCTGTTAGCGGATATACATTATACCCCGATCTGCCAACAGCAAGGTAGCGCTCATCCTCAAATATGTTTCCATCCGCATCGGCATACACCATATACGGCACTTGTGAGGGATGTTGAAGCGATTTCATTTGTGCAGTTTGGCGGGGAGACACTTAAGGATTTCCTGAGGTTTGTTTTTATGGAGTTGGAAATTTAAAGTTTAAAGTTGAATGTTGAAAGTTTTATTTTCAAATTTTCAAATTGATTAATTGATGGTTC
>JANOXJ010000227.1:0-11885 GCA_031418455.1 Flavobacteriales bacterium
TGCGTGAAGCTAAAGCGGTCTTCAAAATTTTTGTGCACTATGTTTCTGCGCGCCATACCATTTACCAGAGTTCTGCGGCTTTCCTTATCTTTAAGCTGCTTGTTGCTCTCTATTAAATCTATAAAAGAAGAGTTTTCGAAGTAGCGGTCTATTTCCTCATTGGTAAACTCAGAAAATTCCATGGCCTCCAAAAAATTTTTGCCATCGCGGTCCAGCTCATAGCTTAGTATGGCTATGAAGATGCTTACATCGCGCGAGAAATTTTCGTTTGTTTCTTTGCTAAGCAAGTAGGCATAATCGCTCTTTATTACCAATTCGTAATCAAAAGACACTTTGAAGAAGTCGTTATAAAACTCAGCATTCTCGCGAAGGCTATTGAAAATTTCGTTGTTGCTTAATACAAACTTGCCCGACATTAAGTCGTCTGTTATTTGGCGGTGGCTTTTAGGAAATACCATTTTCTTCTTACTTGTTGATTTGTTGACTTGATGATTTATTGATTTGCTTACCCCTAAGGGGTTGATTTGTTGACTTGTTGACTTGTTGATTTTTTGATTTTTTGATTTTGTATTTCAATCAGCAAATCAGCAAGTCTACAAATCACTAAATCTTAATTGTTGGTTCTATTTTTAATTTGGGTACGTTTAGCTTGCTGGTAGTGGTGTTTATAATTACACGTTCGTGCTTTTTGGCATAGTCCACCGTAAACTCATCATCGAAAATGAGACCTGTGAGTGCAAAGAATTTTTCGGTGTCTATGTTCTTAAAATCCTTGTGCAATTCCTTTTCGCACCACGAGAAGAAGTCGTTTACCGGCATTTGGGCAGTTAGCTTACTCTTAAACAATTCGCGGTCGAAAATCCATTTTTCAAAATCGTCTGACCCTTCTTCCATATACACCGCCTCGCTATTTTCAAACTGCTGAAAGAACTCGCGTGTTTTATACAACATGTCCTTAGCATATGGCATTCCGCGCGATGCTTTGAGCATCCGTGGTGCATCCATTTTGTACGGGTTGCGCAAAAACTCAATCCATCCGGTAAGTATGAGCGACTCGGTGCGAATGCGCTCTAACAGCGGCAACAACTCGTTGGTCAATATTTTAGACTGGCGCAACAAATCGCTGTTGGTATGCACCAGTTGCACATACAGTTTTTCAAACTCCATGCGCACCATTTCATCTTCAAAATCAAGTCGTCTGCGGTTTGCAAACTCACTCACATCCATTAAGCGTTGGGCTATACTCTCGCTATGGTTTACATCCAATATGCGGTTGAGCGGTATAATGTAATACTCTATCCAAAAAGATGCTTTGTGCACCTTGTCGCGGTATTCTACACGTTCTATGTTGCTCTTCAAATCGCGCGTTTCTGCAAGCAGGCGCCAGGTGTTTTTTTCCACCATGTCCACAAACTCGCGTATCTGATGGTTCAGATTTTTTACACGCTCTTGTAGTATGTCGCGGTCGCTTTGCTGGGCTATGCTTTTACGAATTTTAAGGAACAACTCGCTTATAGAAAGTTGGTACTTTTCAATAGTTTCTGGCAACAGCGGGCGAAACTCCAATAGGAGAAACTCCATCATTTTAAAATACGCATCGCGCATTTCAAAATCTTCGCCAAGGCTGCGTATAACGCGGTATTCCTTTAGCTTGCCTTGTATAAAACTTCCGTGCTTTTCGCACACATGGTTCAGCGTTTCCTTGCGTATTATTCCGTCTTCCGACTGAAAATCGAACAGGTCGCGCACTACATCGAAATGCGATTGCAAGAAGCTTAATATGGTCCGTGGTTCGGCTTTTATCATGCTTCCAAAGTTTCTAATTCGGTTATGCTTTCTTCCACCTCAGATTGTAAATTGAATTTCAATTTTACTTCTGCTACTTCATTTATATTTTGAGTGGGTGTTATCATTTCTTATTATGCTTTTTAAAAATAATACTGGCTAAATGCATGACCGAACTGTGATTGCTCAATCATATAAATAAAATACTTCTTAACTCGCCAAAGCTTCTCTTCTTACAGCGTGTTGTCTGTCGTTCACATTTATTTTGCCCTTAGAGCGGAATATGAAGTAGTACTTGGAGAAACCATCGTAGGGCTGCGGTGCAGCAAAAATTGGAATAAAGTTGTGCTCGTTGCAGAACTGCACTATCTGAGGTCTGTTCTGTTCATCTATAGTTCCAATCTCGTCTATGAACAAGGCTATGCGGTTCATGGTATCGCTTATAGCCAGTCGGTTTATTATGGCCATTACAATTACCAATCGAATCATACGGTCAGTTCCGTCTGATTCTACTTGCTCTTTTAAGTCAACACGTTTTTGGTGACCTTTTACATCCAACACCAGTTCTATGTCAAACAAGTCGTGGAATTCTAATTTTTTACCACCGTCTAAGTACTCGTTCAGTATTTTTAAATCTTCACCCGGGTCAAATTCAAAACTCAACTGTGTATTTAAATTTTGGATGGCGCTTATGCGCTCCAATTCATAAAGCACACGCTTGTTGTCTACCAACTCAATCTTTAATGATTCGATATTCGATATTTTGGTTTTAGCCAAACTCTCGTTAAACCTGTTGTACACAAATGCCTTGAACTCCTCGTAGCGCTTGCGCAAGTTGTAAGCAGGATTGGCAAACTGGGTAGATATACTTTGAAGAAGTCCTTCAATACTTTTCTCTTTGTCTACTATACATGCCAACTCATCTTCTATGAACTTAATAAATTCAGCTTCGCTGGCAATGGCTGAGCTGGTTTTAAAACGCAGTTGGTCAAAGGTTCTGTCTTTATTTACCTTAAGCGTTTCTCTGTCGTTGTTGCTCAGTTTTATTTTGTTATAAATGTCGTCTAAGCCCTCAGTAGTTTCAAACTCTGTAGGAGTTATGCCCAACATTTCAATTTCCGTTTTGCGCTTTTTAAGTTCTATTATACGCTCTTCGGTTTTGCGTGTTTCCTCGCGCATGGTTTCTAACTGCATACTCATGGCAGTTATTTCCTTTTTCACCTTGGCCAATTCCTTGTCCAGGTTGTCCTTGTCAGCCTTTAGTTTGCGCAGCTCCTGACCAAGCACATCTGCCTTTGCAGCTAGTTCTGGTTTGGTTTCCAGCTTTCTCAACTTCTCTTTTACTGCATCTATTTCACCATTTATTTTTGATAGCTCTTTTTTAGCTTTCTCAAAATCCATAGCTACTGCCCACAACTTCTCTAACTCAGATTTTTCTGTTTTCAACTCCACCATTTCTTCCTTCAATGCAGCTACACTAGGAATTTCTGGCAGGTCCATTTTCTTAGGCAATTCAATTTCGCCATCAAAAATTTTCATGCTTGTACCTGTCTTGGTTACTTTTTTAGTAACCATATCGGCACTTTGGCTGGCAAACTCAGGCGAGAAAATGTAATTCAGCAATTTGCGGTCTGCATCTTTTGCTGTAATTTTTTGTATGAGTTGGTTGTCGTAGTTTTTTACCTGTGCCTCTATGCGCTTAATGTCGTGGTCTAGTTTGCCCAGCTTTTGCTCCAGCTGTTTGGTGGTCATTTTCTGATTTTCCACCATGGTTATACGCACCTCTGCATCGCGCCTCTTTAGGTCTAGATTGGCCAGCGCTTCGTCCAAAAATGTTTTGGTTTCATACGCATTTATCTCATCCAACTCGCGTTGTAATGTTATAAATGTTTCTTCGCGCAGTTCTATTTCTGTTTCCTTTTTACCCACCTCGCGCAGCAATTCCTCCTGGTGTGGTTTTAGTTTTTCATTTAGCGCTATTACTTGACTGGCAAAGCCCTTTTCCTTGTCCAGACGGAAACTGTCTAACTCATTTATAGTTCCCTGGTACTGCTTGTTAAAGGCATATACCAAATCGCTCACAATATTATTTTTTGCTTTGTACAAATTCACTACTTCGCGAAATTCTTCAAAGTCTTTCTGTATACTTTTTACAATGCGTATTTCATCATTTATGCGAAGCAAATCAGTAATATCCTTCTTATTCTTTTGCGAAAAGTTCAAACCTTCGTGCTCGCGGTTGTCGGCTATTACCAAACTCTCTTTTAGCGTTTTGTTGGTAATAAGCTTAGAGTTGATAAGGTAGCGGTATATTTTAGAGAAGTTGTTGCTCAAGCCATCGGTGCGCACGCCTTCCTCCAGCCACACTGCTGCTTCGTTTTTGCGGCCACGCTGATATACTGCATTGAACACTTCTGTTTTGCTCTTGTAGTTATACAGCTCCACACCCAATGTTTCAAGGTGCGCCTGCACCTCGTCCCACTTGCGAATGCGCGACTGTGTGCCGTCCTTTTTAAAATAAAAATCTTGGTCGTAGGCAGCACCTATGCGGTAGTAATCTAACTCGCCTTCAGCATCGCGCTTTACTAATATGGAGTATGGAGTTATTTTAGATACTTCAAATATGATGTAGCTTTGGTTGTGTGTGGGGAAATAGTGGTGTATAGTTTCCTTGTCGCCTCTGCGTTGTCCGCTAAAGCTCATTTTGCTACCATCTACTATAAATAGGAAGTTGAGGGCATAAATAAGAGTGGATTTACCCACGTTGTTTGGCCCTACTAGTTGCAACGAGTCGCAATCGTCCAATCTCAGTTCAGCATTTACAAAAATGCTGGTGTTTACCGCTACAATTCTTGATATCATATGTTTATTTACTTCTGTTCGTTTAGGTCAGATTTGGCATTAACTCCAGAACGAGATTATGCCTAAAGCCGAACGAACAAAACTATTCGTGTTTCCATGTACCATGCAAGCCATGTTAATGATTTGGGGATAACTAAGCGGATTGTTGAAGAAAGGAAGAGAATTGTTGAGAAAGTAACCTTAAATAGTAGAGAACTTTTTATTAAAGCATTTGCAACAAAGCCTTTCAATTATACCTCCGCCACATATATTTGCCCGCCCAAAAGCACGGATTTTTTCCGTAAATATTTTTTAGAAAACCAACCGAATGAAATTCATAGTAACAAGTACTGCACTGCTCAAGCAATTGCAAATGCTACAAGGCGTATTGAACAACAGCAATACCCTGCCCATTTTAGATAATTTCCTTTTTGAAATAAAGAAAAAGGAATTAACCATAAGCGCGAGCGACCTGGAAACCGCCATGACCACTCATATGGCCATAGAAGCCAAAGATGAGGGCATGATAGCCATACCAGCACGCATATTGCTTGATGCGCTTAAAAACCTGCCTGAGCAGCCGCTTACATTTACTATAGACGAAAAAACGTATGCTATAGAAATAAGCAGCGATTATGGTAAGTACAAGCTTACAGGTCACAATGGCGAGGATTTCCCAAAAGCACCCGCTTTGGAAAATGCTCAGTCATTTGCCATGACCAGCGAGTCGCTTGGCCGCGCTATAAGCAAAACACTTTTTGCCACTGGCAACGATGATATGCGCCCTGTAATGAGTGGTGTTTATTTTGAAGTAAATGAAAGCAATATTCGTTTTGTAGCTACTGATGCTCACAAACTAGTGCGCTACAGCTTAAATGATGTAAATGGAGGCAAAGCGGCCACATTCATAGTTCCTAAAAAGCCGCTTAACCTGCTTAAAGGTATACTATCGTCACTTAAAAGCGATGTGCAAATACAGTATAACGAGAACAACGCCATATTCTCGTTTGACAATGTAACGCTTATGTGCCGCCTTATAGAGGGCAAATACCCTAACTACGAAGCAGTAATTCCAAAAGAAAATCCTTTCAAGTTGACAGTAGACCGTTTGGACTTGCAAAACAGCATAAAGCGTGTTTCCATCTTTGCCAATAAAACTACGCACCAGGTGCGTTTAAAAATTGGGGGCAGCGAATTAAATCTTTCTGCCGAAGATTTGGACTTTGCTAACGAAGCGCAAGAAAGACTTACATGCTCATATGCCGGAGATGATATGGAAATAGGTTTCAACTCGCGCTTTTTGAGCGATATGCTTACCAACCTAGACTCAGAAAGTATAAATATAGAAATGAGTGCACCTAACCGTGCAGGCATTATAACTCAGGTGGATGGCGACAATGCCAATGAAGATATACTGATGTTGGTAATGCCGGTGATGCTTAACTCATAAAGATTAGCAAAGCCCTTTAGCAATATTTACAATACAGTCAAAAAAAAAGGGAAGCCCCAAATGCTTCCCTTTTTTTTATGATACAGACAAGACTTAAATAACACCTTCATGAAAAAGAAAATACTCATTCCAGCACTTATACTTATAGCCACATCATTCACATCATGCGACCCTGCTGTACTAGAAGGTATAATGAGCGGCATTCCATCCACTACATCAGCTCCATTGTCCAATGCAGAAATAATTCAGGGCTTAAAAGAAGCTTTGACGGTGGGCGCAAAAAATGCAGTGGCATTTACCAGTAAAGAAAATGGCTTCTTAAACAACAGCCTTATTCGTATCCCTTTTCCGGCTGAGGCTCAAAAGGTAAAAGACAAAGCACTGCAACTTGGATTGAACAACCAGGTAAACAAATTTGAAACTAACCTAAACCATGCTGCAGAACTTGCCTCAAAAGAGGCAGCACAGGTTTTTGTAAATGCCATTATGAATATGAGCATACAAGATGGTTTTAATATTTTGCATGGCGATAGCACAGCTGCCACCTCATTTTTAAAACAAAATACTACTTCAGAACTTACCCAAAAGTTTTCGCCCATAGTGCAAAAAGCTATAGACGAGGTGCAACTTACCTCCTATTGGCAGCCACTGGCAAGCGCATATAACACTGCTACTGTGCTTACAGGTGGACAAGCCGTAAATCCCGACTTAAATGCGTATGTAACACAAAAAGCATTGGATGGTTTATTTTATTATGTGGCCGATGAGGAAAAGAAAATCAGAAGCAATCCTGCTGCAAGAGTGAGCGATATTTTAAGAAAAGTTTTCGGTTCATTAGACAAATAGTTTTATTCATTTCAAATAAAAAATAAATTCAATTTTTAGTATGAGAATTATTTCGTTCAATGTAAATGGCATACGTGCTACGGTAAAAAAAGGATTGTATGACAGTATACAAAAAATGAATCCTGACATTATTGGTTTTCAGGAAACGAAAGCCAACGATGCACAAGTGGCTGAGGCATTGGCTGGCATTAATGGCTATCACTTATTTTCAAACAGTGCTGAAAGGCCCGGCTATAGCGGCACTGCTGTGCTTACAAAAACAAAACCCATAAGCGTAACTAAAGATTTAGGCACTGCAGAGCATGCCAATGAAGGTCGCACACTCACATTGGAATTTGAAGATTTTTATTTTGTAAACTGCTATGTGCCTAATAGCGGACAAGAATTAGTTCGGCTAGACTATCGTCAAAAGTGGGACAACGATTTGTTTCAATATCTATGTAGCTTAGAAGCAAAGAAACCTGTAATATTTTGTGGCGACCTTAACGTGGCGCACAAACCCATAGACCTTGCCAACCCAAAATCTAACTACAATAAAACTGCTGGTTATACCCAAAAAGAAATAGATGGTATAGAAATATTGCTCACCAGATTTCAAGATACCTACCGCACATTAAATCCTGAAACAGTAAAATACAGTTGGTGGAGTACACGCTTTAACTCACGCGCTAAAAATGTGGGTTGGAGAATAGATTACGTATTGGTATCGCCTGCCATAGCCACCAAAGTAAAAGATGCTTTCATAATAAACGAGATTGAAGGAAGCGACCATTGTCCCGTAGGTATTGATTTAATCTAAGTTTTTATTTTGATTGACTATTTCAAAAAAAGTCATTTTAATATTCCATAAAAAAATCCTTTTCGGCTTTTAGGCGAAAAGGATTTTTTATTGTCGCTTATGTGAGAAACAAATCTTAATCCCAGATTATGCAGAAGGAGGATTGGAACAATCCGAACTTTCTGCATTAGCTGGAATAATCCCGATTTAGAAAATCACCTTTTTGGCACAATGCAATGAAGCCAAAAGGGTAGATTTTATTAATCGATTATGAAATTGAAAATTTCAATTGCATAATTTGGGTTAAATCTTATCTAATAATGGTGACACTGCCAGTATGCATTTGTGACACACGCAAATCGTTAAACTCCACTTTAACCATATAGTTGAAAGTGTCGTTATGGTTGTAATACGTGCCATCGCGTGTGTTACCCTGCCAGCCCTCTTCAGGGTCGGTGGTGTAGAATACTGTTTCGCCCCATCGATTCATTATTGCAAATTCATATTTCTTTATAAAACTATCATCGCTCATTACTGGAATGAATATGTCATTTATTCCGTCATCGTTTGGTGTAAATGAATTAGGAACAAAAATGTAATATGTGTTATCAATATTTACAGACTCAGTATGTTCTGAAGTGCAGCCATGCTCATTGGTGACAGTTTGCGTAACATAAAATCTACCTCCCGAACGGAAATGATGTGTAGGGCTTGGCTCATCGCTTATATACCCATCACCAAAGTCCCAATTATAACTTATTGCTCCAGAACTTTCGTCTTCAAAAGTTATTACAGTTTCATAAATTATATCGCCATCAGGTGTGAAAGAGAAATTAGCCACCGGTTTGCCAAATGCCTCTACCACATCATTAAAGAATCTTACACTCTGACATCCAAATTGGCTAGTAGCCTCTACCTGCACATCATACAAACCCTCCTGAATGAAAGTATGCGTTGGTTGTGCTAGGGTGCTTGTTGCACCTGTGCTGAAGGTCCACACATAAGTATCGCCATTGGTAGTATTATTAATAAAATCTACTTCAAGTGGAATACAACCGCTGATAGGTGTTGGGCTAATTTCAATAGCAGGAAGAGGATGAATAGAATAAACCTCCTGATGTGAATCTGTGCAGCCATAAGAATTGGATGATATAACCTGCAGTGTATAATCACCTACCTCATTAAAACTAAACGAAGGTGTCATCTCGTTGGAGTAATTGCTACCATTAACTGTCCATTGGTATTCAGAAGAACCCTGAGTATTAATAGTCACGTTTACTGTTTCCAGCGGTTCGCAACTTTCATAACTCGACAATGCAAAACTGGTAACAGGTTGTGGCAACACCTCTATAGTTTGAGAAGTAGTATCTGAGCAACCAAAATCATTCGTCACTTCCAATGAGACTACATGCAATATGGGTTGGTCGCTTGAATTATTGAAACCATGACAAGGATTTAAATCTGTACTTTGAGCCGACAATCCAAAACTCCACAGCTGCTGTGTAGCACCGGTAGATGTATTATTAGTACACACCATAACAGGGCTGCATGCCTGTGCAGGAGTGGCCGTCATGCTGGCCACCGGCTGCGGATATACTAAATATTCTATACTGGCAGAAGCCTCGCAGCCATTAGTGGCTTGTGCAGTAGCACTTAAATAGTAAGTATTACCCACGGCATATGAGTGCATTACACTGGTACCAATAGCGGTGCTATCATCTCCAAAATTCCAAATTACACTTGCAATATTGCCGGTAGTTTGAGCATCAAAATCAATTTCCGCTAGAGGGCAAGATGCAGTGCTGCCGGAAGTAATTTCAATAGTTGGCGAAGGAATTACTTCTATAGTCATATAAGTAGTATCGAAACTACATCCATCATTGGCATAATAAACTAAGTCATATACTCCAGGATTGGTATAAATATGATTTGGACTAATAACACTGCTGTTATCGCTATCGCCAAAATCAAAATAATGAGAAGTAGCTCCGGTAGTGAAATTATTGAATTCAACAAACATAGGCGAGCAGCCATAAGTAGCAGAAGGCATTAAGTTCATATTTACCGTATTTGGCAACACGGTTACTACTGATTGTGTGCTATCCACACCACATTCGTTGTATGCATATAGTGTAATAGTATAATCTGCAGATGAAGCGTCAGTTATATACACTTCAGCATCCGGTGTTGTATCAGTATTGGTTTCACCATTGCCCAAATTCCAAACAAAACTATCAGGGTAACCATCACTAGCATTTATAAAATTAGTAGTAACTGGTGAGCACTGAGAAGATAGTGAAGTATTGAACAACGCGCGTGGCGGAGGATTTACAGAAACGTCTTCTGAATAAGTATTGCTTCCGCATAGGTTAGAAGTAGTAAGCGCTATGGTGTATATGCTCTCTACTATTTCCGCTGTATAAGTTGCAGGCGCAGGATTTGCACTTGCAGAAGTAGACCCATCCAAATTCCATGAGTAGCTCATATTCTGCCCTGTTGATTCATTTACAAAAGCAACCACAAGAGGAGAACAACCTTCGTTGGCCGATAAACTAAAGTGAGCTGACGGAGTAGATAATATTGTAATAGGTTGCGTAGTGGTAGTAGAACAACCAAGTGAGTTGTTAGCAGTGAGTGTAATATTAAATAACCCCGTGCTTGCATAAGTTGCATTTGGGTTTACTGCAGTGCTTGAGTTGCTATTACCAAGGTTCCAGGAATATGTTGCCGCACCAGTGGAAGTATTTACCATGGTAACACCTGTGTTTACACAACTTGTATCAATTGCATTAAACGATGGCACTGCCAATGGAACCACAGTTATAGTAATATTATCAGTGCTTACACATCCATAAGTATTGGTAACAGTAAAGCCATAAGTAGAAGTTGTGGTGGGTGTTGCTACCACGTCTTCAGTATTGTTAGGAGATAAAGTAGCAGCATTGCTCCATGCATAAGTGAATGGGCCGCCCGATGCTCCAACAGATGCATTTATATTGTGGCTATTGCCTGCGCATATACTTGCATCATTGCCTGCATTTATTATTGGCAATGCTCTTACAAAAACTGTTTTTACATCAGTAGTTAAACATGTGCCACTACCTAACGAGTAGGTCAAATTATAAGTGCCAACTGCATTTGGAGTGAACATGCCTGCTGAAGTAAGCATAGGTGTTGATGTCCATGTGCCTCCTGTATTGCCTGGGGTTAGCATGAACGCAGGTGAACCCACACAAACCGTTTCATCTGTACCTGCATTAGCCATAGTAGTAGTGGTAACTGTAACTACCATATTATCGCACGCTGTGCATCCATTGCCATTGGTGAAGCAATAGGTTAGAGTAAATGAACCAACACCTGCAGGAGTATAAACACCCGATGATGTAACGTTGGTGCCCCACCAAGTGCCACCTGCTGGCGAAAATCCTGTAAGCTGATGTGCTATAGGTTGATTACAAAGCGTGATATCGTTTCCTGCATTCACCGTTGGCAAAGCATTCACATTTACAATAACATTATCGCTTGCTGTGCAACCAACATTGTCTGTCACCAGCATAGTATAAGTAGTAGTTGCTGTGGGTGTCGTGGTAGTGCTTGCACTGCCAGGGCTTACAACAGCAGTGCTGCCGCTCCACGCATAGGTGGTTATACTTCCATTAGCGCTTGATGCTGTAGCTGTAAGTGTGGCAGTTTGACCACTGCATATAGTCTGGTCAGTTCCAGCATTTACCGCAGGCAATGCTTTTACAGAAACAATTATTTGGTCAGTCGATTGGCACTGACCGCTTGTAGTAGTATATGTAAGTGTGTAATTGCCTACTACGCTTGGAGTAAACAATCCGCCTGCCGTAACATAAGAGCCCGCCCATGTGCCTCCTGTAAGCAATTGCACAGGTGGTGTATTTAAACAAATAGTTTGGTCTGTACCTGCGTTTATAACGTTGGGTGCAATAACTGTAACATCTCTTGTATCTGATGCTCCGCAACCCTGCGCACTTGTGTAAGTATAGGTAAGTGTATATGTACCTACTGCGCCAGGTGTAAACATGCCCGATGCGTTCACTCCGCTGCCGCTCCATGTGCCACCTGCAGGAGTAAAACCTGTGAGCTGGGTAGGTGACGCGTTGCTACATATTGTTACATCGCTTCCTGCATTTACAGTAGGCACTGCATTTACAGTTACAA